>NZ_ANBZ01000048.1:0-53738 GCF_000316965.1 Pseudomonas sp. 313 | reverse complement strand
GGGTGCTTGGGGTTGCCCTCACCCTAGCCCTCTCCCGGGGGGGGAGAGGGGACCAGGAGCGGTGCGGCTGGGAGCTTGAGGGCTGCCTGACCGCCAAGGTGCGGCTTGAGGTCTGCAAGAGCACCGACAGCCCGGCTGCGCCGGGCTGTCGTGTTTGAAGCGCGGCAAGGGGCCGGTGTAGGTTGGTGCTGAGCGCAGCGAAGCCCAACGATCAGGTCTGCTGCAGGGATCAAGCGAGCTGCGACGGGGCGTTGAGGGGGCGAGGTTGGCTTCCGGATATTGGGCTTCGCTGTGCTCCGCCCAACCTACGACAGCGTTACGCGAGCAATAAAAAGCCCGGCATGTGCCGGGCTTTTTGCGTTCTGGTCAATACTCGGGACTACTCCCGATCACGTTCCAGCAAGGGCTTGAGGAAGTGGCCGGTATAGGACTTCTTGTTGGCCGCAACCTCCTCGGGGGTACCCGTCGCGATGATCTGGCCGCCTTTGGAGCCGCCTTCCGGGCCCAGGTCCACCAGCCAGTCAGCGGTCTTGATGACATCGAGGTTGTGCTCGATCACCACCACGGTATTGCCGTGATCCCGCAGGCGATGCAATACGTCCAACAGCTGCTGGATATCGGCGAAGTGCAGACCGGTGGTGGGCTCGTCAAGAATATAGAGTGTCTTGCCGGTATCACGCTTGGACAACTCCCGCGCCAGCTTCACACGCTGGGCCTCGCCGCCTGACAGCGTTGTTGCACTCTGGCCGAGGCGGATATAGGACAGACCCACATCCATCAGTGTCTGCAGCTTGCGCGCCAGGGCTGGGATGGATTCGAAGAAGGCATGGGCCTCTTCGATGGTCATGTCCAGTACCTCGGTGATGGTCTTGCCCTTGTACTTCACTTCCAGGGTCTCGCGGTTGTATCTCTTGCCCTTGCAGACGTCGCAGGCGACATAGACGTCCGGCAGGAAGTGCATCTCCACCTTGATGACGCCATCGCCCTGGCAGGCCTCGCAGCGGCCGCCTTTGACGTTGAAGGAGAAGCGCCCCGGGGTGTAGCCGCGGGAGCGGGATTCCGGGACGCCGGAGAACAGCTCGCGGATGGGGGTGAAGAGTCCAGTATATGTGGCCGGGTTGGAGCGCGGCGTCCGACCGATAGGGCTCTGATCGATGTCGACCACCTTGTCCAGGTGCTGCATACCGTCGAAGCTGTCGTGGGCCGCGACCTCCAGGGTCGTCGCACCATTGAGCGCCGTGGCGGTTAGGGGGAACAGGGTGTTGTTGATCAGCGTCGACTTGCCGGAGCCCGATACCCCGGTCACGCAGGTCAGCAGGCCAACGGGAATCTCCAAGTTGACGTTCTGCAGATTGTTGCCGCGGGCACCCTTGAGCTTCAGCAGCTTCTTCTTGTCTCGCGGGGTACGCTTGGCAGGCACCACGATCTTCTTGCGGCCCGACAGGTACTGACCGGTCACCGAGTCGGGGTGCTGCATGACCTGGTCCGGGGTTCCTTCTGCGATGATCTGACCACCATGGATGCCAGCGCCCGGACCTATGTCGATGACATAGTCCGCCAGGCGGATGGCGTCCTCGTCGTGCTCGACGACGATGACCGTATTGCCCAGGTCGCGCAGGTGAGTCAGGGTGCCTAGTAGGCGCTCGTTGTCGCGCTGGTGCAGGCCGATGGAGGGCTCGTCGAGAATGTACATGACGCCCACCAAGCCCGCGCCGATCTGGCTGGCCAGGCGGATACGCTGGGCTTCACCGCCGGACAGGGTATCGGCACTACGATCCAGGGTCAGGTAGTCCAGACCGACGTTGACCAGGAACTGCAGACGCTCGCGGATTTCCTTGAGGATCTTGTCGGCGATCTGTTGCCGCTGGCCCTTGAGGGCTAGATCCTGGAAGTACTGGGTGGCATCGCCCACTGGCAGGCGGGTGACCGCCGGCAGGGTCTTGTCGCCGACCCAGACATGCCGAGCTTCGCGCCGCAGGCGGGTGCCATTGCAGTCGGGGCAATGCTGGGTACTGAGGTACTTGGCCAGCTCTTCGCGCACGCTCTGGGATTCGGTCTCGCGATAACGCCGCTCCAGATTCGGCAGGATGCCTTCGAACGGATGGGCACGCTTGACGATGTCACCACGATCATTGAGGTAGCGGAAGTTGACGCTCTCGCGACCGGAGCCGCTGAGGACCGCCTTGCGATGCTTGTCTTCGAGACTCTTGAAGGGGGCGTCCAGACTGAAGCCATAGTGACTCGCCAGCGAACCGAGCATCTGGAAATAATAGACATTGCGCCGGTCCCAGCCGCGAATGGCGCCCTCACTGAGGCTCAGCTCCTCGTTGACCACTCGCCGCGCATCGAAGAATTGCTTCACGCCCAGGCCGTCGCAGGTTGGGCAGGCCCCGGCGGGGTTGTTGAAGGAAAACAGCTTGGGTTCCAGCTCACCGATGGAAAAGCCGCAGATCGGACAGGCGAAGCGCGCGGAAAAGACGATCTCCTCGCCCTTTTCACCTTCCATGGGCGCGATGATGGCGATGTCGTCGGCCAGCTTCAGGGCCGTTTCGAAGGACTCTGCCAGGCGCTGCTGGAGGTCTTCGCGCACCTTGAAGCGATCCACTACCACCTCGATGGTGTGCTTCTTCTGCTTGTCGAGCTTGGGCAGCTCGTCCATCTCGTGCAGGCGGCCATTGACGCGGACGCGGACGAAGCCCTGGGCGCGCAATTCCTCGAACACCGAGAGATGTTCGCCCTTGCGCTCGCGCACGATGGGGGCGAGCAGCATCAGTCGCTCACCTTCCGGCATGGCCAGGACCTGATCGACCATCTGGCTGACGGTCTGGGCTTCCAGGGGCACGTCATGCTCCGGGCAGCGGGGCGTACCGACGCGGGCATAGAGCAGGCGCAGATAATCGTAGATCTCGGTGATGGTGCCCACGGTGGAGCGTGGATTGTGCGAGGTGGACTTCTGCTCGATGGAGATCGCCGGCGACAGGCCTTCGATGGTGTCCACGTCGGGCTTTTCCATCATCGACAGGAATTGCCGGGCATAGGCCGACAGGGATTCCACGTAGCGGCGCTGGCCTTCGGCATAGAGGGTGTCGAAGGCCAGCGAGGATTTGCCGGAGCCGGACAGCCCAGTGATGACGATGAGCTTGTCCCGGGGAAGGGTAAGGTCGATGTTCTTCAGATTATGGGTGCGGGCCCCACGGATGAGGATTTTATCCACGTAGACTTCTGCCTCGTTTTGGCGACGCTTCAATAGAAAAGAGGTCTCTTCCCAGGCTGCGGCTATCTGCCGCGCCTGTGAGAGAGGGGGTAAGGCTGGTAAAATTAGTGGCCCGACAGCGGTGATCGGGCGTTCGTGATCCTGGCGGTCGGGAACGTTCGGACGAGCGCTCGGCTATCTTCACCGCTTCCTCCCTAAATGGTCATTGTCACGACTGTTTTAAAGCTGTGTGGCGACGTAAAAGCCTGTCGCCGACGAGAGGATTATCAATGCTCGACAAGCGCAGTGAAGCCATGAACGGCGTCGAACGCCGTGCCGCCTTTGGGCTGGCTCTGGTCTTCGCCTTTCGTATGCTCGGTATGTTCATGGTGCTCCCGGTCCTGGCGACCTATGGTCAGGAGTTGGCGGATGCCACCCCGGCGCTGATTGGCCTCGCCATAGGTGCCTATGGTTTGACCCAGGCGGTCCTGCAAATTCCCCTGGGGACGCTGTCCGATCGCATCGGCCGGCGCCCCATCATCATTGGTGGACTGCTGGTGTTCGCCCTTGGTGCCGCCATCGCTGCCAATGCCCACTCCATCTGGGGCGTCATCGCCGGACGTATCGTGCAGGGTGGCGGCGCCATTTCGGCCGCCATCATGGCGCTGTTGTCGGACCAAACCCGCGAGCAGCACCGTACCAAGGCCATGGCCACGATCGGCATGAGTATCGGGGTGTCCTTTGCCGTGGCAATGGTGGCTGGCCCCCTGCTGGCCCGTGCCTATGGTCTTGCAGGGCTGTTCTGGGCCACCTGCGGACTGGCGCTGGTCGGTTTGCTGATCGTGCTGTTCCTGGTCCCGCACCAGGCCTCGCCCTTCGCCCACCGGGAGTCGAACCTGGCGCGTCAGGCGCTGGGCGCGACCCTGCGCAATCGCGATCTGTTGCGGCTGGACTTCGGCATCCTCGCGCTACATACGGTGTTGATGGCCAGTTTCGTCGTCCTGCCGCTGGCCCTGGCCGACCATGCCGGCCTGCCAAAGGAAGAACACTGGTGGGTGTACCTTACGGCGCTGGTGGTCGGCTTTTTCGCCATGGTTCCCTTCATCATCTATGGTGAAAAGAAGCGGCGCATGAAGCGTGTGCTGGTAGGCGCCATCAGTGTGCTGGTGCTGTGCGAGCTGTACTTCTTTTTCTTCAGCAACAGCCTGGTGGCACTGGTCATCGGCATCGTAGTGTTCTTTACCGCCTTCAACCTGCTGGAAGCCTCGCTACCGTCGCTGGTGAGCAAGGTGGCCCCGGCCGGTGGCAAGGGCACCGCCATGGGGATCTATTCCACCAGTCAGTTCCTTGGTTCCGCTTTGGGCGGTATCCTCGGTGGCTGGCTGTTCCAGCATGGTGGCCTCTCCACCGTCTTCCTGGGTTGTGCGGCGCTTTGCCTGGGATGGGCGGTGGTAGCTGGTACGATGCGGGAACCGCCCTATGTCACCAGTCTGCGTTTGCCGGTTACGCCCGCGCTAGTCAACGACCAGGGATTGGTCGGACGCCTGTTGGCCCTGGCCGGAGTGACCGATGCGGTAGTGGTGGCGGAAGAACAGGCCGTCTACATCAAGATCGATACTAAAATCGTCGATCGGGCGCAATTGGAGCGACTGGTTAGCCAAACGCCAGTCGCCGCTTGATCGACAGCCCTATCAGGAGATTCATATGGCCCGTGGCGTCAATAAAGTCATCCTCGTCGGCAACGCCGGCGCCGATCCCGAAACCCGTTACATGCCCAATGGCAATGCGGTGACCAATGTCACCCTGGCCACTAGCGAGAGCTGGAAGGACAAGCAGACCGGCCAGCAGCAGGATCGTACCGAGTGGCACAGGGTGGTGTTCTTCGGTCGCCTCGCCGAGATCGCCGGCGAGTACATCCGCAAGGGCTCCCAGGTCTATGTCGAGGGCACTCTGCGTACCCGCAAGTGGCAGGGGCAGGACGGTCAGGATCGCTACACCACCGAAATCGTGGTCGATATCAATGGCAACATGCAGTTGCTGGGTGGTCGCGGTGGCAATGCCGGTGGCAACGATGAATACAACCAGAGCGCGCCGGCGCCCCAGCAACAGCGTGCTCCCCGTCCGCAGCAGTCGGCCCCGCAGTATGACAACGGTGGCAACGGTGGCAACGGTGGTAATGGCGGCAGCGGCAACAGCCGGCCCCAGCAGCAGCCGCAGTCTCGTCCGCAGCAGCAACCGGCTCAGCAGGACTACGACAGCTTCGACGACGACATCCCGTTCTAAACGACGGGCAAAGAAAAAGGGCAGCCAGTGGCTGCCCTTTCTTTTTGGTGGAGGCGGGGGGATTTGAACCCCCGTCCGCCAGCTCTCCGCTATCGGTTCTACATGCTTAGCCCTGTCTACTGAGTTAACCCATTGCGGCCCGACGGGCAGGGTGCTTTGGGCGAGCTGTATAAGTTTTAGCCGTTACGTCTACAGCGAACTTGGCGGCGATCCTGTTCTATCTGACAGTCGTTTCGGGTTTACAGGCATCCCCTAGCGACTGCTAGCCGCGTTAAGCAGCTAGAGCGTAGTTGTCGTCGTTGGCAACTATAAGTTTGCAGCAGCGAATTTACGAGTTCTGCTACCAGCTCGGCATGCCCCTCAAGTTTCGTTACCGGCGTCGAATCCTAATCGCCCCCAAAACTTGCTGGTCGTTCACTATAGGAATTCCGGCCGTCCGACGCAAGTCATTGCTGACGAAACGTTTTTCGGCCGCTTGGCTATTTGGCGTCCTTGCGGATGGCCCTTTGGATCTCGCGGTCGGAATCGCGCTCGCGCTCGGTGGCGCGCTTGTCGAACTCCTTCTTGCCCTTGGCCAGTGCGATCTCGCACTTGACCAGGTGCTTCTTCCAGTAGAGCGACAGGGCGACGCAGGCGTAGCCCTTCTGCTGCACCGCGCCAAACAGCTTGCCCAGCTCGCGCTTGTTGAGCAGCAACTTGCGGGTCCGGGTCGGATCAGCGATGACGTGCGTACTGGCGGTCTGCAGCGGGGTGATGTGGCTGCCCAGCAGCCAGGCTTCACCGTCCTTGAGCAGCACATAGCTGTCGGTCAGCTGTGCCTTGCCGGCTCTCAGGCTCTTGACCTCCCAACCTGCCAGGGAAACACCTGCTTCAAAGCGGGTGTCGACGAAGTATTCGTGTAGCGCCTTTTTGTTCTGCGCGATGCTGCCGGGGGAAACTTTCTTTTGCTTGGCCATGATTCCAGGGTACAGCGAGTCGGGGGAAATGTCGCCACGCGCTTGAGCGGGTATGAGCAAACACGGACAATACCGCGGTTCTGGACTGCGGCAGGCTGATGCGGGAGTAAATTGCGTGCGCCGCCCTCAAATTCAAGGTCCGACACCGAATTCGCTATTCTACGAGGTTCCGATGAGCACGCACATCCAACGTTCGGCGTTGCTGCCCTATCCTGCTTCGGCGCTCTATGCGCTGGTCAATGACGTGGACCGTTATCCGGAGTTCCTACCCTGGTGCTCGTCCGCCCAGATCCTGGAGCAGGACGAAGGCCTGATGCGCGCCGGTCTCACCGTAGCCAAGGGTGGCCTGAGCCAGCAGTTCACGACCCGCAATACCCTGGTGCCGGACGAATCCATCACCATGGATCTGGAAAAAGGTCCCTTCAAGCAGCTGCATGGCGTCTGGTCCTTCAAGGCGCTGGGGGACAAGGCCTGCAAGATCTCGCTGGATCTGTCCTTCGAATACGACAGCGCTATCGTGCGCGCGACCCTGGGGCCGCTGTTCAATCAGGCGGCCAATACCATGGTGGATGCCTTCTGCCAGCGTGCTCGAGCCCTCTATGGCTGAGTGCTTCGCCATCGAAGTAGCGCTGGCATTACCACAACGGCAATGGCTGCTGAGTCTGCAAGTGGAGGAGGGTGCCACTGTCGAGCAGGCGGTGCTGGCGTCGGGGTTGCTGGAACAGCTGCCACCCGAGCAGCGCGAGGGCTATCGGGTCGGTATCTTTGGCAAGCTGATCGTCAAGCCGGATGCGCGAAGGCTGGGAGAGGGGGACCGCGTGGAGATCTATCGCCCGTTGCTCGCGGATCCAAAGGAAAGTCGCAAGCGACGTGCGGAAGAGGCCAGGTTGAAGGCTGGCCTCTAGCTAGGGATCACTGGCCGTCGGTACGAATGCGTTCGGGAGTCGGTACGGCGGCTGGCCGCGCGCTGTCGATTTCCTTCTGGATGCTGTCTTCGGTCGAACCGGGCACGGCTGGCGTTTCCGGCGCTGCTGCAGGGGCAGTGGGTTGCGCTGGCGCAGTGGGATCCACGGTAGTGCCGCTATCGGTACCCATGATCTGCTGTTCACGGCTGGTACCGGGCATGAAATCGCCAGCCAGACCACTCAGCTGGTTTTCGCCATTGAACACCAGGCTGACACGCTCCTGTTTCCGCTGACCGCCGGCGGCCTGCAGGCTGTACAGATAGTCCCAGCGATTTGGATGGAAGGTGTCCTGGATCAGCGGCGAACCCATGATAAACCGGACTTGTTGTCGGGTCATTCCGGGGCGCAACTGGTCTATCATGTCCTGGGTGACGACGTTGCCCTGCTGGATGTCGATCTTGTAAACCCCCGGCAGAGAGCAGCCGGCGAGCATGGCTAGGCCCATCAGAGAGAGCCCGGTCAGCGTTTGCTTGAGGTTTTGCATCGGTGGGAGACTTCCACTATCTTGCTGGGCAACGAAGCACCGATCATACCCGTATTCCCGAGGGCTGCGAAAGCACTCGGCACCGAGAAAGAGCATGGTAGAGAACAACGAACTCCGCAAAGCGGGTCTGAAAGTGACCCTGCCGCGCGTCAAGATATTGCAGATGCTGGATACCACCGAACAGCGCCACATGAGCGCTGAAGACGTTTACAAGGCGCTGATGGAAGCGGGCGAGGACGTGGGGCTGGCAACGGTCTATCGGGTTCTCACCCAGTTCGAAGCGGCCGGTCTGGTGGTGCGCCACAATTTCGATGGCGGTCATGCCGTATTCGAGCTGGCCGACACCGGCCATCACGATCACATGGTGGATGTGGATACCGGCGAAGTCATCGAGTTCACCGATGCCTCGATCGAAAAGCGTCAACGCGAGATCGTCGAAGAACATGGTTTCGAGCTGGTCGATCACAATCTGGTGCTGTACATCCGTCAGCGCAAGTGAAGATCCAGATATGAAAAAGGCGACTCAGAGGTCGCCTTTTTCTTGTCTGTTGGTAGCCTGCTTCTAGCGGCTGACCACCAGTTTGCGGGCATGGGCGAGGGATTCGCGGGTCAGGTCGACTCCGCCCAGCATGCGCGCCACCTCTTCCACGCGCCGTGCGCGGTCCAGCTTGGCCACCGCCGTGCGCGTCTCGTCGGTGCCGCGCTCCTTGTGCACGAACAGGTGCTGATGGCCCTGGGCCGCCACCTGGGGCAGGTGGGTCACCGTCAGCACCTGGCCGCGCTCGCCCAGCTGCCGCAGCAGTTGGCCGACCACCTCGGCGGTCGGACCACCGATACCTACGTCTACCTCGTCGAATACCAGCGTGGGCGTGCGTGAGGTTTGGGCGGTGATGACCTGGATGGCCAGGCTGATCCGTGACAGCTCGCCACCGGAGGCAACCTTGGCCAGCGGGCGCAGGGGTTGGCCCGGGTTGGCGCTGACGCGGAATTCGACGCCTTCGTTGCCCAGCGGTTGGGGCTCACCGGTGCTGCCTGGCGTGAGGGTAATGCTGAAGCGGCCCCCCGGCATCCCCAGGCGCTGCATCTCAGTCTCGACCGCGGCAGCGAGCTCCGGCGCCCGCTGCTCGCGCAAACGACTCAGTTCGCCGGCCTTCTCTTGGTAGTGGCGCTCGAAGGCCGCCAGTTCTTCCTGCAGACGCTCCAGGGCGACGTCGTCGGCGTCCAAGGATTGCAGTTCGTTGCGCAGTTGTTCGTGCAGCTCCAGCAGAGCTTCGGGCTGGACCCGATGCTTGCGGGCCAGGCTGTAGACGCTGTCGAGGCGCTCCTGGACGGCCTGCTGGCGCTCCGGGTCGGCTTCGAAGTGATCGACGAAGCGATTGAGTTCGTTCATCGCCTCCTCGATCTGGATCTGGGCCGAGGCGAGCAGGTTGCTGGCTTCCTGGATCTGCGCCGGCGGGCGGTCGAAGGCGGTCAGGCGTGCCACGCTGGCATTGAGTGCCGACAGCGCATTGCCCTGCTCGTTTTCGGTACAGAGGTCCATGGCCTGGCGGCAGGCCAGCAGGATGTGCTCGGCACTCGCCAGATCGCTCTGCTCCTGTTCGAGCGCCTGCAACTCGCCTTCGGCCAGGGCGAGGTTGTCGAGTTCTTCGAGTTGATAGCTGAGCAGCTGATGACGGGCGCGTTGCTCGTCGCCATTGCGGGTAAGACGCTCCAGGGTCTGGCGCACCTGGCGCCAGCGTTGGGCGGCGAGCTGCACCTGACGGACCAGTTCGCCTGCGCCGGCGTACTCGTCCAGCAGGCGGCGATGGGTGTCGAGGCCGAGCAGCGACTGGTGCTCGTGCTGGTTGTGAATGTCGATCAGCAGGCCGCCGAGGGTCTTGAGATCAGCCAGCGGGCAGGGCGAGCCATTGATATAGCCACGCGAGCGTCCCTCGCGGGTGATGACGCGGCGCAGCAGACAGGGACCGTCCTGTTCCAGGTCGCGCTCGGCAAGCCATTGACGCGCCTCGGGGATATCGGTGGTATCGAAGCTGGCCAGCACATCGGCCTTGTCGGCGCCGGGTCTGACCGCGTCGCTGTCGGCGCGATCGCCCAGGGTGAGGCCGAGGGCGTCGAGCATGATGGACTTGCCGGCGCCGGTTTCGCCGGTAATCACGGTCATGCCGCGCTCGAGGTCGAGGTCGAGGTGTTCGACGATGGCGTAGTTGCGGACGGACAGATGCACCAGCATGCGACGATCTCCGAAAGCGGTTTTCTGGCTGTTTATACAGTGCCTCTTGGGCACTGGCAATCCATACAGCTCTTGAAGCGCCGGCCGGCGGCCCCATATAGGCGCCATCGATCAAGGCGTCGTCCATTAGAGGGCGCGCCCACCGGCAATATCACAGGAGGACTCCCATGGCCGACGAACAGAACTCCCAGAACCCCGAGCACGAGGCCGCGGCCCAGGGTGACGTCCAGCACGAGGACGTCGCCGCCCGCATCGCCACGCTCGAAGAGCAGCTCGCCGCAGCCCAGGATCAGTCGCTGCGCAGCGTCGCCGAGCTGCAGAACGTGCGTCGTCGCGCTGAGCAGGACGTGGAGAAGGCGCACAAATTCGCGCTGGAGAAATTCGCTGGCGATCTGTTGCCCGTGCTCGACAGCCTGGAGCGGGGCCTGGAGCTGTCCAACGCCACCGACGAGACCTTGAAGCCCATGCGCGAAGGCATGGAACTGACCCTGAAGATGCTGCAGGACACCCTCAAGCGCTATCAGGTCGAGGCCGTCGATCCCCACGGCGCGCCCTTCAATCCCGAACACCACCAGGCCATGGCCATGGAGGAGAGCGCCACCGCCGAGCCGGGCAGCGTACTCAAGGTGTTTCAAAAGGGCTATCTGCTCAATGGTCGCCTGCTGCGGCCGGCGATGGTGGTAGTCAGCAAGGCCCCTGCAGCGCAGCAGCCGAGCATTGACGAAAAGGCTTGAAATTCTTTCGCTCGGCCCCATCTGGTAGGCAAGCGAACATCAAAGGCCCCCTGAGCGGGCCGCGCGGAATCTGAGATTTCTGGAGAAGACTACATGGGCAAGATCATCGGTATCGACCTGGGGACGACCAACTCCTGCGTCGCGATCCTCGAAAACGGCAACGTCAAGGTATTGGAAAACGCCGAGGGCACCCGCACCACGCCGTCCATCATCGCCTACACCAACGATGGCGAGACCCTGGTTGGCCAGCCGGCCAAGCGCCAGGCGGTGACCAATCCGCAGAACACCCTGTACGCGGTCAAGCGCCTGATCGGTCGGCGCTATGAAGAAAACGTCGTGCAGAAAGACATCGAGATGGTCCCCTACAAGATCGTCAAGGCCGACAACGGTGACGCCTGGGTCGAGGCCAAGGGCCAGAAGATGGCGCCGCCGCAGGTGTCTGCCGAAGTCCTGAAGAAGATGAAGAAGACCGCCGAGGACTACCTGGGCGAGGCCGTGACCGAAGCGGTCATCACCGTACCGGCCTACTTCAACGACAGCCAGCGCCAGGCCACCAAGGATGCCGGTCGCATCGCTGGTCTGGACGTCAAGCGCATCATCAACGAGCCCACCGCGGCGGCTCTGGCCTATGGCCTGGACAAGGCCAAGGGCGACCACACCGTGATCGTCTATGACCTGGGCGGCGGCACCTTCGACGTGTCGGTCATCGAGATCGCCGAGGTCGATGGTGAGCATCAGTTCGAGGTGCTGGCCACCAATGGCGACACCTTCCTGGGTGGCGAAGACTTCGACATCCGCCTGATCGACTACCTCGTCGAGGAATTCAAGAAAGAAAGCGGCATGAACCTCAAGGGTGACCCGCTGGCCATGCAGCGCCTGAAGGAAGCTGCCGAGAAGGCCAAGATCGAGTTGTCCTCGGCTACCCAGACCGACGTCAATCTGCCGTACATCACCGCCGATGCCAGCGGTCCCAAGCACCTGAACGTCAAGGTCTCCCGCGCCAAGTTGGAGTCCCTGGTGGAAGAGCTGGTCGAGCGCACCATCGAGCCGTGCCGTACTGCCCTGAAGGACTCTGGTCTGGACGTCTCCGACATCCACGAGGTCATCCTGGTGGGTGGTCAGACCCGCATGCCGCTGGTGCAGAAGCGTGTGGCCGACTTCTTCGGCAAGGAAGCGCGCAAGGACGTCAACCCGGACGAGGCCGTCGCCATTGGTGCGGCCATCCAGGGCGCCGTGCTGGCCGGTGACGTCAAGGACGTGCTGCTGCTGGACGTGACTCCGCTGACCCTGGGCATCGAGACCATGGGTGGCGTGATGACCGCGCTGATCGAGAAGAACACCACCATCCCGACCAAGAAGTCGCAGGTGTTCTCCACCGCCGACGACAACCAGGGCGCCGTGACCATCCACGTGCTGCAGGGCGAGCGCAAGCAGGCCGCGCAGAACAAGTCGCTGGGCAAGTTCGACCTGGCCGAGATCCCGCCGGCGCCCCGTGGCGTGCCGCAGATCGAGGTGACCTTCGACATCGACGCCAACGGTATCCTCAACGTGTCCGCCAAGGACAAGGCCACCGGCAAGCAACAGTCCATCGTCATCAAGGCGTCCTCCGGTCTGTCCGAGGACGAGATTCAGCAGATGGTGCGTGACGCCGAGGCCAATGCCGACGAGGATCGCAAGTTCGAAGAGCTGGCCGCGGCCCGCAACCAGGGTGATGCCCTGGTGCACGGCACCCGCAAGATGCTGACCGAGGCAGGCGACAAGGCCACGGCCGAAGAGAAGAGCACCATCGAGAAGGCCATTGGCGAGCTGGAAGTCGCCGTGCGCGGTGACGACAAGGACGCCATCGAAGCCAAGATGAATGCCCTGTCCCAGGCCTCCGCGCCGCTGGCCCAGAAGCTCTACTCCGAGCAGGGCGCTGCCGCGGGTGCCGAAGGCGCCTCGGCCAAGGCGGACGGTGAGGCCAAGAAGCCCGGCGACGACGTGGTCGATGCCGAGTTCGAGGAAGTGAAGGACAACAAGTAAGCCCCGTGCTTACCGCACCTGACGGGCTTCGTGCCCGTCGGATCCGCTACGCGGGAGCCTGCTCCCGCGTTGGCGTGTCTGGAGGGTGAGAAAATTTAAGGTGCAGAAAGTCTATGGCCAAACGTGATTACTATGAGGTGCTCGGGGTCGAGCGCGGCGCTAGCGAAGCCGAGCTTAAGAAGGCCTACCGACGCCTGGCGATGAAATACCACCCGGATCGCAATCCGGGGGACGCTGCTGCCGAGGAGCAGTTCAAGGAGGCCGCCGAGGCCTACGAAGTGCTGTCCGATGCGGGCAAGCGCTCGGCCTACGACCAGTACGGCCATGCTGGCGTCGATCCGAGCATGGGCGGCGGCGGTTTCGGTGGTGCGGCCGGTGGCGCGAGCTTCTCCGACATCTTCGGCGACGTCTTTAGTGACTTCTTCGGCGGGCGCGGCGGTGCCGGTGGTCGTGGCGGTCCGCAGCGCGGCGCCGACCTGCGCTACACCCTGGACCTGGATCTGGAAGAGGCGGTGCGCGGGACCACGGTCACCATTCGCGTGCCCACCCTGGTCGAGTGCAAGGTCTGCGACGGCAATGGCGCCAAGCCAGGTACCTCGGCGTCCACCTGCCCCACCTGCGGCGGTATTGGCCAGGTGCGCATGCAGCAGGGCTTCTTCTCGGTGCAGCAGACCTGCCCGCGCTGCCACGGCAGCGGCAAGATCATTCCCGAGCCCTGCAACGCCTGTCATGGCCAGGGCCGCGTGGAAGAGCAGAAGACCCTGTCGGTCAAGGTGCCGGCGGGCGTCGACACCGGCGACCGCATCCGCCTGACCGGCGAAGGCGAGGCCGGGACCCTGGGTGGCCCCAGCGGCGACCTCTACGTGGTGGTCAATGTGCGCGAGCACTCGATCTTCCAGCGCGACGGCAAGCATCTCTATTGCGAGGTGCCGATCAACTTCACCGATGCCGCCCTGGGTGGCGAGCTGGAAGTGCCGACCCTGGATGGCCGGGTCAAGCTGAAGATCCCCGAGGGCACCCAGACCGGCAAGATGTTCCGCCTGCGTGGCAAGGGCGTGACGCCCGTGCGTGGCGGTGGCGCCGGCGACCTGATGTGCAAGGTGGTGGTGGAAACCCCGGTCAACCTGAGCCGGCGGCAGCGCGAGCTGCTCGAGGAATTCCGCAACACCCTGCAGAGCGACAGCTCCCATTCGCCCCGGGCCAGTGGCTGGTTCGACGGCATGAAGCGCTTCTTCGACGACCTCTAAACCGGCAGGGGCGTCGTCGCGAGGCGGCGCCCGGCCAGCAGCCTGGAGCTGATGATGCGACGTATAGCTGTAATGGGCGCCGCAGGGCGCATGGGTAAGACCCTGATCGAAGCGGTCCAGCAGACCCAGGGCGCTGCCGGCCTGACTGCGGCGGTGGATCGTCCCGAGAGCAGCCTGGTGGGTGCCGACGCGGGCGAACTCGCCGGCATCGGCCGTAACGGGGTGATGCTGTCCGGTGACCTGGCGCGGGTGCTGGATGATTTCGATGTCCTCATCGACTTCACCCACCCCAACGTGACCCTGCAGAATCTGGCGCTCTGCCGCAAGGCGAAGAAGGCCATGGTGATCGGCACCACCGGCTTCACCGCCGAGCAGAAGTTGACCCTGCTGGAAGCCAGCAAGGAAATCCCCATCGTCTTCGCCGCCAACTTCAGCGTCGGCGTCAATCTCTGCCTCAAGCTGCTGGATACCGCTGCCCGCGTGCTGGGTGACGAGGTCGATATCGAGATCATCGAGGCGCACCACAGACACAAGGTCGATGCACCCTCGGGTACCGCGCTGCGCATGGGCGAGGTCGTCGCCCAGGCACTGGGTCGCGATCTGGAAGAAGTGGCCGTCTATGGCCGCGAAGGCCAGACCGGCGCCCGTGATCGCCAGACCATCGGCTTCGCCACCGTCCGCGCTGGCGACGTGGTGGGCGATCACACGGTGCTGTTCGCCAGCGAAGGCGAGCGGGTCGAGATCACCCACAAGGCCTCCAGCCGCATGACCTTCGCCAAGGGCGCCGTGCGCGCAGCCCTCTGGCTCAAGGACAAACAGCCGGCGCTATATGACATGCAGGACGTGCTGGAGTTGCGCTGACCCGCTCGTGGGGGTGCAAGGCGTGATCATTTCGTGTACAATGCAGCTTTAGTGTATCCACTAAAAGCTAGCGCAGAATGAAATCACAACATTAAAACGGGATGACTCTTCGAGATGTCATCCCGTTTTTTTGCACCCTGCGTTTGCCCGCCAAGGCTTGATTTTCGGAGGTCTTCTTGACTAAGCCAGCCATACTCGCACTTGCCGATGGCAGCATCTTTCGCGGTGAATCCATCGGTGCCGACGGCCACACGGTCGGCGAAGTGGTGTTCAACACCGCCATGACCGGCTACCAGGAAATCCTGACCGATCCTTCCTATGCGAAGCAGATCGTCACCCTGACCTATCCGCACATCGGCAACACCGGCACCACGCCGCAGGATGGCGAGGCCGCCCAGGTCTGGGCCGCCGGGCTGATCATCCGTGATCTGCCGCTGCTGGCCAGCAACTGGCGCAACAAGCAATCGCTGCCGGACTATCTCAAGGAAAACGGCACCATCGCCATTGCCGGCATCGACACCCGTCGCCTGACCCGCATCCTCCGCGAGAAGGGCGCTCAGGACGGCTGCATCCTCACTGGCGAAGACGCTACCGAAGAGCGCGCCCTGGAACTGGCTCGCGCCTTCCCTGGCCTCAAGGGCATGGACCTGGCCAAGGAAGTCAGCGTCAAGGAGCGCTACGAGTGGCGCTCCAGCGTCTGGTCGCTGGAAACCGACAGTCACGCCGAGATCCCGGCCGAGCAACTGCCCTACCACGTGGTGGCCTTCGACTACGGCGTCAAGCTGAACATCCTGCGCATGCTGGTGGCTCGCGGCTGCCGCATCACCGTGCTGCCGGCCCAGACCCCGGCCAGCGAAGCCCTGGCGCTGCAACCCGACGGCATCTTCCTGGCTAACGGCCCGGGCGATCCCGAGCCCTGCGACTACGCCATCAAGGCGATCCAGGACGTTCTGGAAACCGAGATCCCGGTGTTCGGCATCTGCCTGGGCCACCAGCTGCTGGCCCTGGCTTCCGGCGCCAAGACGGTGAAGATGCCCAACGGTCACCACGGCGCCAACCATCCGGTGCAGGATCTCGACAGCGGCGTGGTGATGATCACCAGCCAGAACCACGGCTTCGCCGTGGACGAGGCTAGTCTGCCGGCCAATGTGCGGGCCACCCACAAGTCGCTGTTCGACGGCACCCTGCAGGGCATCGAGCGTACCGACAAGGTCGCCTTCAGCTTCCAGGGTCACCCCGAGGCGAGCCCTGGTCCGCACGACGTGGCACCGCTGTTCGACAAGTTCATCCAGGCCATGGCCGCGCGCCGCTAAGACGAGAGGAGGGTAAGGCTCATGCTGGCGAATCTGGGTGTCATCGACTTCTGGACCTATGTGGTCGGGACCCTGTTCGTCATCCTGTTGCCTGGCCCCAATTCCTTCTTCGTGCTTGCTACCAGCGCCCAGCGCGGCATCCGCAGCGGTTACCAGGCGGCCTCGGCCGTGTTCCTGGGTGATGCCGTGCTGATGTTGCTCTCGGCCCTGGGCGTCGCCTCGCTGCTCAAGGCCGAGCCGCTGTTCTTCCAGATCCTCAAATACCTGGGCGCGGCCTACCTGTTCTACCTTGGCTGGGGCATGTTGCGCGGCGGACTAAAGTCCTGGCGCAGTCCGGCCCAGGGCCAGGCCGAGGCGACCCTGCGCGAAGACGTCCACCAGCCATTCCGCAAGGCGCTGCTGCTGAGTCTGTCGAATCCGAAGGCGATCCTGTTCTTCGTCTCCTTCTTCATCCAGTTCGTGGACCCCGGTTACGCCCATCCGGCGCTGTCCTTCCTGGTGCTGGGCGCGGTACTGGAAGCGATCAGCTTCTGCTACCTGTCGTTCCTGATTTTCTGCGGCGTTCGCCTGGCGGCCTGGTTCCGTCAGCGGCGTCGCCTCAGCGCGGGCGCCACCGGTGGCGTCGGCGCCCTGTTCGTGGGGTTCGGTGTGAAGTTGGCCACCGCGACCCTGACCTGATTACCTGCATTCGAGAAGCCCATGCCTAAGCGTACAGACATCAAGAGCATCCTGATCCTCGGGGCCGGCCCCATCGTCATCGGCCAGGCCTGCGAGTTCGACTATTCCGGCGCCCAGGCCTGCAAGGCCCTGCGCGAGGAAGGCTTCCGCGTCATCCTGGTGAACTCCAATCCGGCCACCATCATGACCGACCCCTCCATGGCCGATGCCACCTACATCGAGCCGATCAAGTGGGCGACGGTGGCCAAGATCATCGAGAAGGAGCGTCCCGACGCTCTGCTGCCGACCATGGGTGGCCAGACCGCGCTGAACTGCGCCCTGGACCTGGAGCGTCATGGCGTGCTGGAGAAGTTCGGCGTCGAGATGATCGGTGCCAACGCCGACACCATCGACAAGGCCGAGGATCGCTCGCGCTTCGACAAGGCCATGAAGGACATCGGCCTGGCCTGCCCGGTCTCGGGCATCGCCCACAGCATGGAAGAAGCCTACGGCGTGCTGGAGAAGGTCGGCTTCCCCTGCATCATCCGGCCGAGCTTCACCATGGGCGGCACCGGTGGCGGCATCGCCTACAACCGCGAAGAGTTCGAGGAGATCTGCAACCGCGGTCTGGACCTGTCGCCGACCAACGAGCTGCTGATCGACGAATCCCTGATCGGCTGGAAGGAATACGAGATGGAGGTGGTCCGCGACAAGAAGGACAACTGCATCATCGTCTGCTCCATCGAGAACTTCGATCCCATGGGCGTGCACACCGGTGACTCCATCACCGTGGCCCCGGCCCAGACCCTGACCGACAAGGAATACCAGATCCTGCGCAATGCCTCCCTGGCGGTGCTGCGCGAGATCGGCGTCGAGACTGGCGGCTCCAACGTCCAGTTCGGCATCTGCCCCGACACCGGGCGCATGGTGGTGATCGAGATGAACCCGCGGGTATCGCGTTCCTCGGCGCTGGCCTCCAAGGCCACCGGCTTCCCCATCGCCAAGATCGCCGCCAAACTGGCGGTGGGCTACACCCTGGACGAGCTGCAGAACGACATCACCGGCGGGCGTACCCCGGCGTCCTTCGAACCGGCCATCGACTACGTGGTCACCAAGATCCCGCGTTTCGCCTTCGAGAAATTCCCCAAGGCCGATGCCCGTCTGACCACCCAGATGAAATCCGTGGGCGAGGTCATGTCCATCGGCCGTACCTTCCAGGAATCCCTGCAGAAAGCCCTGCGCGGTCTGGAAGTCGGCGTGGTCGGCTTCGATCCCAAGCTGGATCCGGCCGATCCCGAGGCCGACAGCACCCTCAAGCGCGAGCTGACCGTGCCCGGCGCTGATCGCATCTGGTTCATCGGCGATGCCTTCCGTCAGGGCTATAGCCTGGACAAGGTCTTCGAGCTGACCCGTATCGATCCCTGGTTCCTGGTGCAGATCGAAGACCTGATCAAGGACGAGGAGCGCATCAAGACCCTGGGTCTGGCCGATCTCGACTACGACCTGATGCGCAAGCTCAAGCGCAAGGGCTTCTCCGATGCGCGCCTGGCCAAGCTGCTCGGCGTCACCGAGAAGAACCTGCGGGCCCATCGCCACAAGCTCAAGGTGCTGCCGGTGTACAAGCGGGTGGACACCTGTGCCGCCGAATTCGCCACCGACACCGCCTACCTCTATTCCACCTACGAGGAAGAGTGCGAGGCCAAGCCCAGCGGTCGCGACAAGATCATGATCCTGGGCGGCGGTCCCAACCGCATCGGCCAGGGCATCGAGTTCGACTACTGCTGCGTGCACGCGGCCCTGGCCATGCGTGAAGACGGCTACGAGACCATCATGGTCAACTGCAACCCGGAAACCGTCTCTACCGACTACGACACCTCAGACCGCCTGTTCTTCGAACCGGTGACCCTGGAGGACGTGCTGGAGATCGTTCGCGTCGAGCAGCCCAAGGGCGTCATCGTCCAGTACGGCGGCCAGACCCCGCTCAAGCTCTGCCGGGCCCTGGAAGAGGCCGGCGTGCCCATCATCGGCACCAGCCCCGACGCCATCGATCGCGCCGAAGACCGCGAGCGCTTCCAGCAGATGGTCCAGCGCCTGAATCTGCGGCAGCCGGCCAACGCCACCGCGCGCAGCGAAGACGAGGCCCTGGCCCTGTCCAAGAACATCGGCTACCCGATGGTGGTGCGCCCCTCCTACGTGCTGGGCGGCCGGGCGATGGAGATCGTCTACCAGGAAGAAGAACTCAAGCGCTACATGCGCGAAGCGGTGAAGGTGTCCAACGATAGCCCCGTGCTGCTCGACCACTTCCTCAACTGCGCCATCGAGGTGGATGTGGATGCGGTGTGCGACGGCAAGACCGTGGTGATCGGCGCCATCATGCAGCACATCGAACAGGCCGGCGTACACTCCGGCGACTCCGCCTGCTCGCTGCCGCCCTATTCGCTGCCCAAGCACATCCAGGACGAGATCCGCGAGCAGGTCAAGAAGATGGCCCTGGAACTCGGCGTGGTCGGTCTGATGAACGTGCAGATGGCCGTGCAGGGCGAAGACATCTACGTCATCGAGGTCAACCCGCGCGCCTCCCGTACGGTGCCCTTCGTCTCCAAGTGCATCGGTGAATCCCTGGCCAAGGTGGCCGCCCGGGTCATGGCCGGCAAGACCCTGGCCGAGGTGGGCTTCACCCAGGAGATCATCCCGCCCTTCTTCAGCGTCAAGGAAGCGGTGTTCCCCTTCAACAAGTTCCCCGGTGTCGACCCCATCCTCGGCCCGGAGATGAAGTCCACTGGCGAGGTGATGGGGGTCGGCGACAGCTTCGGCGAAGCCTTCGCCAAGGCTCAGTTGGGTGCCAACGAGATCCTGCCGAATTCCGGTTGCGCCTTCATCAGCGTGCGTGACGACGACAAGCCCGAAGCCGTGCAGGTCGCCCGCGATCTGGTCGGCCTCGGCTTCGAGGTCGTGGCCACCGCCGGTACCGCACGGGTGATCGAGGCGGCCGGTCTGCCGGTGCGTCGCGTGAACAAGGTCACCGAGGGTCGCCCCCATGTGGTCGACATGATCAAGAACGACGAAGTCACCCTGATCATCAACACCACCGAAGGCCGGCAGTCCATCGCCGATTCCTATTCGATCCGCCGCAACGCCCTGCAGCACAAGCTCTGCTGCACCACCACCATTGCCGGCGGCCAGGCCATTTGCGAAGCTTTGAAATTCGGCGCCGAAAAGACCGTGCGCCGGCTGCAAGATCTGCATGCAGGAGTGAAGGCATGACCAAGTACCCGATGACCGTCCAAGGCGCTCGCGCCCTGGAAGAGGAGCTCAAGCACCTCAAGACCGAACTGCGCCCGCAGATCACCCAGGCCATCGCCGAGGCGCGCGAGCTGGGCGATCTCAAGGAGAACGCCGAATACCACGCTGCTCGCGAACAGCAGGGCATGGTCGAGGCCCGTATCCGCGACATCGAAGGCCGCCTGCAGAATGCTCAGGTGATCGACGTGGCCGCCCTGCCGCACACCGGCAAGGTGATCTTCGGCACCACGGTGGAGATCGCCAACACCGAAACCGACGAGACGGTGACCTACCAGATCGTCGGTGACGACGAGGCGGACATCAAGCAGAGCAAGCTGTCGGTGGGTTCGCCCATCGCCCGTGCCCTGATCGGCAAGGAAGAAGGCGACGTGGTGCTGGTGAAGACCCCGGGCGGCAATGTCGAATACGAAATTGTCGCCGTCCGTCACCTCTGATCCTCGCACCGGCGGCTGGCTCGCCAGGTTGCTCGCCGCAGCCTGGCAGCTGGCCCAGGTGTTCTGGGTCGGCCCGCTGGTCGCCCTGCACCTGTGCATCCCCGTGGCGCTCGCCCAGGCGGGCTGGGCGCCCCTGCTGATCCAGTCCGGGCGCGAAGAATTGCTGCGCATGATGCTCAGCGCCGCAGGCGGTGGGGTCTTTACCCAGATCGTGGTGCTGGTGTGGTGGGCGGGTGTGAGCGCCTTGTGGCGTGACCTGCGTGGCCAGCTGCTGCTGGCCAGCGCACTCGCCGTGCTGCTGCAAAACGAACTGGCGCGCTTCTGGGTCGGGCCGACCGCTCTGGCCGGCTACCTGGTCCTGCTGCTCTGCGGTCTGATCTTGGTGCTGCAGCCCGTTCCCGGGCGCGCGCCGGGCAATCAGACGGTATAGCGCACCACATTGGACAGGTTGCGGTTCTGCTCGCGAGCCTTGCGATAGATCAGCGCCATCTTGCCGATCACCTGCACCAGCTCGGCCTTGCTCGACGCGCACAGCTCATCGATCAGGGCGCGACGGTCTTCGCGCTCGGTGACGGCCAGCTTGATCTTGATCAATTCATGATCGTTCAGTGCGCGGTCGAGCTCGCCCAGCACGCCTTCGCTCAGGCCGTTCTCGCTGATGGTGACCACCGGCTTGAGTTGATGACCGATCGCCTTGAACCGCTTTTTAAGCTCGTTGTTGAGCGCCATAATTCACCCCAGATAAAAGCCGAACAGTTTATCCCAGCTGCCCGGTGCCGCCCAGCGATACGCGACAACTTGCCATTAGCCCGGTGGAACCTGCCTTATCCGCTCAAGGAGCACCTCGACAGGCGTAGCGTCGAGTCAGCCTGAAAGGATAGGGATGCTGAAGACTCCGAAGGCTGAGAGAACGCCGGCAGGATGCCGGCGTTGACCCTCCGCTTAGCAAGCTATCAAGTGCTTGCCAAGAGACCTTGTTATTTCCGACTTGGCCCCCATATGAGCGAGCTGAGTGCGTTGGGCTGCTCCAGGGTGCTCTGCTGCTAGGAAGCTGCCGCCTGTTTCAGGGCGGTTGAGTCCTGCGGGCAGAGGCTCAGGCGCCGCCTTCCGCGTCGCGGGACCAGATCGCGCCAGCAGTATCTATTGGGTCGCGGTTTTAGGGGCAATTGAGAGAATTGATGGCCGCAACGTCTGCCTTGCCCTAGAGTCAAAGGCAGAAGACTCATATAGCGTTACAGACGATGTCTGCCGTGGGCCAGGCTTTGTGTAGTAACTTACCGGTCACTGCCGGTTTCGCTTCGAACGGTTTACCCACGAAACCGGCGCAGAGGGTAGTCAATTGAACGACATGGCAAAGAATCTGATCCTGTGGCTGATCATCGCCGCGGTGCTCGTCACCGTGATGAACAACTTCTCCAGCCCCAACGAACCCCAGACGCTCAACTACTCCGACTTCATCCAGCAGGTGAAGGACGGGCAGATCGAGAGCGTGACCGTGGATGGCTATGTCATCACCGGCAAGCATCGTGATGGCGATCCCTTCAAGACCATCCGTCCGGCGATCCAGGACAATGGCCTGATCGGCGATCTGGTCAACAACAGCGTCACCATCACTGGCAAGCAGCCCGAGCAGCAGAGCATCTGGACTCAGCTGCTGGTGGCCAGCTTCCCCATCCTGGTGATCATCGCTGTCTTCATGTTCTTCATGCGCCAGATGCAGGGAGGTGCCGGCGGTCGCGGCGGCCCCATGAGCTTTGGCAAGAGCAAGGCGCGCCTGCTGTCGGAAGACCAGGTCAAGACCACCTTTGCCGACGTCGCCGGTTGCGACGAAGCCAAGGAAGAGGTCACCGAGCTGGTCGAGTTCCTCCGTGATCCGGGCAAGTTCCAGCGCCTGGGTGGCCGCATTCCCCGTGGTGTGCTGATGGTCGGTTCGCCGGGTACCGGCAAGACGCTGCTGGCCAAGGCCGTGGCGGGTGAGGCCAAGGTGCCGTTCTTCACCATCTCCGGTTCGGACTTCGTCGAGATGTTCGTGGGTGTCGGCGCCAGCCGTGTCCGCGACATGTTCGACCAGGCCAAGAAGCACGCTCCCTGCATCATCTTCATCGACGAGATCGATGCGGTCGGTCGTCATCGCGGCAACGGCATGGGTGGTGGGCACGACGAGCGTGAGCAGACCCTGAACCAGTTGCTGGTCGAGATGGACGGCTTCGAGATGAACGATGGCATCATCGTCATCGCCGCCACCAACCGTCCCGATGTCCTGGACCCGGCGCTGCTGCGCCCTGGTCGTTTCGACCGCCAGGTGGTGGTCGGCTTGCCGGACATCCGTGGTCGCGAGCAGATCCTCAAGGTGCACATGCGCAAGGTGCCGGTCGGCGAGCGCGTCGATGCCGGTGTCATCGCGCGTGGTACCCCGGGTTTCTCCGGTGCTGACCTCGCCAACCTGGTCAACGAAGCATCGCTGTTCGCCGCCCGTGCCAACAAGCGCACTGTCGACATGCGCGAGTTCGAGCTGGCCAAGGACAAGATCATGATGGGCGCCGAGCGCAAGACCATGGTCATGTCCGAGAAGGAGAAGCGCAACACGGCCTACCACGAAGCGGGTCACGCCATCGTCGGTCGTCTGGTGCCCGAGCACGATCCGGTCTACAAGGTTTCCATCATTCCCCGTGGTCGGGCCCTGGGCGTGACCATGTTCCTCCCCGAGGAAGATCGCTACAGCCTGTCCAAGCGGGCACTGGAAAGCCAGATCTGCTCGCTGTTCGGTGGCCGTATCGCCGAGGAGATGACCCTGGGTTTCGAAGGCGTTACCACGGGTGCCTCCAATGACATCATGCGAGCGACTTCGCTGGCGCGGAACATGGTGACCAAGTGGGGTCTGTCCGAGAAGCTCGGTCCGTTGCTGTATGGCGAGGAAGAGAACGAAGGCTACCTGGGTCGCTCGGGTGGTGGTGGCGCCGGCAACATGTCGGGCGAAACCGCCAAGCAGATCGACCTAGAAATTCGCCGGATCATCGATGACTGCTATGGCACCGCCAAGCGGCTACTGGACGAGAACCGCGACAAGCTCGAGCTCATGGCCGATGCCTTGATGAAGTACGAGACCATCGACTCCGATCAGATCGACGACATCATGGCCGGCAAGGTCCCGCGCGAGCCGCGTGATTGGCATGACCGTGGTGGTCCTACCGGTGATGCCCCAGCGCCCCAGAGTGGTAGCGATCGTCCGGAAACCCCCATCGGTGGTCCAGCCGGAGAACACTGAAACACCCATGTTCAATCCGTTTCCTTCGACCCGATTGCCTTGCGGCAATCGGGTCCTTGTTTTTGACGCGCCCAAGGTCATGGGCATCCTCAACGTCACTCCCGACTCCTTTTCCGATGGCGGCCGTTACACGGCAGTGGAAAGTGCCCTGCGTCATGCGGAAGCAATGGTGGCGGCTGGTGCGGCCATCATCGATGTAGGGGGTGAGTCCACACGGCCAGGGGCCCCAGCGGTATCCGAGGCTCAAGAGCTCGATCGAGTAATTCCGGTGGTTCAGGCGATCGCTCGGGAGTTGGATGTCGTTATTTCTCTGGATACCTCCGCGCCAGCGGTCATGCGCGCAGGCGCTCTGGCCGGTGCCGGCCTGATCAATGATGTGCGCTCGCTGCGGCGTCCTGGCGCTCTTGAGGCGGCTGCCGCGAG
This sequence comes from Pseudomonas sp. 313, assembly GCF_000316965.1. Taxonomy (NCBI): domain Bacteria; kingdom Pseudomonadati; phylum Pseudomonadota; class Gammaproteobacteria; order Pseudomonadales; family Pseudomonadaceae; genus Pseudomonas; species Pseudomonas sp. 313. Next base: position 29,368 of record NZ_ANBZ01000048.1, on the reverse strand, counting down.
CGATCTGGCGATCTGCCTGATGCACATGCAGGGGGAGCCCAGCACCATGCAGCAGGCGCCCGTCTATACCGATGTCGCAGGCGAGGTAGGTGCTTTTCTGGCCGAGCAGGTCAGGCGCTGCGAAGCGGCTGGTATCGCACGCGAGCGGCTGGTGCTTGATCCGGGGTACGGCTTCGCCAAGACCCTCGAGCACAATCTCGAACTGTTCAAGCGACAAGCCGAGTTGCTCGCCTTTGGGCTACCCTTGCTGGTGGGCGTCTCGCGCAAGAGCATGATCGGCGCGGTCACCGGGCGGCCTGTGGAGGGGCGCCTGGCGGGCGGTCTGGCCCTGGCGGCCCTGGCGCTGGCCAAGGGCGCGCAGATCCTCAGGGTCCATGATGTGGCGGAAACGGTGGACGTGGTGAAGATGATCACCGCGGTCGAAGGCTTCAGGCAGGAACAAAACTGATGGCAAGAAAGTATTTTGGAACCGATGGCATTCGCGGCAAGGTCGGCACCTATCCCATCACCCCGGATTTCATGCTCAAGCTGGGCTGGGCGGCGGGCATTGCCTTTCGCAGTCGCGGCGGTTGTCGGGTGCTGGTCGGCAAGGACACCCGCAACTCGGGCTACATGTTCGAGTCGGCTCTGGAAGCCGGGCTGTCCGCTGCCGGTGCCGACGTCATGTTGCTCGGTCCCATGCCAACCCCTGGGATCGCCTACCTGACGCGGACCTTCCAGGCCAGTGCCGGCATCGTCATCAGTGCGTCACACAATCCCTACTACGACAATGGCATCAAGTTCTTTTCCGGCGCCGGCACCAAGCTGCCCGATGAGCTCGAAACCATGATCGAGGAGCTGCTTGATACGCCCATGACCGTGGTGGATTCGGCGCGTATCGGCAAGGTCTCGCGCATCAATGATGCGGCCGGTCGCTACATCGAGTTCTGCAAGAGCAGCGTGTCGACCGGGACCAGTTTCGCCGGCCTGAAGATCGTGCTCGATTGCGCCAATGGCGCCACCTACAAGATCGCGCCCAGTGTCTTCCGCGAACTCGGCGCCGATGTCAGCGTGCTGGGGGTGCAGCCGGACGGGCTCAACATCAACAAGGACTGTGGCTCCACTCACCTCGAGGGGCTGCAGCAGGCGGTGCTCGACCAGCACGCCGATCTCGGTATCGCCTTCGACGGCGACGGTGATCGGGTGCTGATGGTGGATCACACTGGAGCGGCAGTGGATGGCGATGAGCTGCTCTATCTGATCGCCCGCGATCTCAAGCGTCGTGGTCGCCTCGAGGGTGGGGTGGTCGGTACCCTGATGAGCAATCTCGGTCTCGAGCTGGGACTGGCGGAGCTGGAGATTCCCTTCGTGCGCGCCAAGGTAGGCGATCGCTATGTGATGGCCGAACTCTTGGAACGCAACTGGGTGCTGGGTGGCGAGAATTCCGGGCACGTGGTCTGCTGCCAGTACACCACCACTGGTGACGCCACCATCGCCGCCCTGCAGGTGCTGATCGCTCTGCGCAATGCCGGTCAGACCCTGGCCCAGGCGCGCATGGCGCTACGCAAGTGCCCGCAGGTGCTGATCAACGTGAGGTTCGGCGGCGGCCAGGATCCCTTGGAGAATCCGCGGGTCAAGCAGGCCAGTGCCGAGGTCACCGAGAAGATGGCCGGCAAGGGGCGGGTGCTCCTGCGCAAATCCGGTACCGAGCCGTTGCTGCGGGTCATGGTCGAAGGCGAGAACGAGCGTGAGGTGCGGGCCCATGCCGAGGCGCTCGCTCAGTTGATAACCGAGGTATGTGCTTGATTTGCTTGCATGCCGGTTTTCGATTGAGTAAGATCTGCGCCCACTTCGCTCCCTGAGGTAAAACGCATGCGTCGTTCCCTGGTTGCCGGTAACTGGAAAATGCATGGCTCGCTGCAAGGCGTGTCGGCGCTGGTCGCAGGCTTGAAAGGGTTGGATGACGCAGCGGGTGTCGATGTCGTGGTGATTCCGACATTGGTGCATCTGCCGGGGGTGGCTGAAGCGCTGGCGGCAACGTCGCTGATGGTGGGGGCCCAGACCTGTGCTCCCGTCGCGGGCGAGAAGGCTCTGACTGGCGAGGTATCCTCGACCCAGTTGGCAGAATTCGGTTGCCGTTACGTACTGGTGGGGCACTCCGAGCGGCGTGCTCTGCTGGGCGAGGATGATGTGGTGGTGGCGAAGAAATTCGCGGCCATCCAGGAGGGCGGGATGATTCCCGTGCTCTGTGTCGGCGAAACCCGTGAAGAGCGGGAGGCCGAGCGTACTCTGGATGTGGTGGGTGGCCAGCTGAAGGCGGTCATCGACGCAGTTGGGGTCGCGGCTTTCGCCAAGGCTGTAGTGGCCTACGAGCCGGTTTGGGCGATAGGTACCGGGCTGACGGCGACGCCGGAGCAGGCGCAAGAGATTCATGCGGCGATTCGCGCCCTGGTGCGCGAAGCTGATGCTGGGGTCGCTGAAGGCCTTCAGCTGTTGTATGGCGGCAGTGTCAAGGCTGCCAATGCTGCCGAGTTGTTCGGCATGCCGGATATCGATGGGGGGCTAGTGGGTGGGGCCTCCCTGAATGCTGAAGAGTTCAGTGCGATTTGCCGCGCTGCAGGACGTGGATAATGTTGGAAACTGCAGTTGTCGTGATCCACTTGCTGATGGCGCTTGGCCTGATCGTGCTGGTATTGATGCAGCAGGGCAAGGGTGCCGAAGCCGGTGCATCCTTTGGTGCGGGCGCCTCGGGTACCGTGTTTGGTAGTCAAGGTTCTGCTACCTTTCTGAGTCGCTTTACTGCTATACTAGCCGCGGTTTTTTTCGCGACTAGCCTGGGTCTGGCGTATTTCGCCAAAGACCGTGCGCTGGGTCTGCGTGAGGTGGGTTTACCCACTCAGCCGGTCCAGCAGGCTCCTCAGCCGAAGCAGGATGGTAACGATGTTCCCCTGAGTCAGCCCCGCGCTGCCCAGGGTGGTACTTCCGGGGACGTGCCCCAGGAGTCCAAGTAGGTTTCAAAGGTTTCATGCCGAAGTGGTGGAATTGGTAGACACGCTATCTTGAGGGGGTAGTGGCCACAGGCTGTATGGGTTCGAGTCCCATCTTCGGCACCAAATAGCAAAGACGTCCTGCAGGACGCGGCGAGAGAGTAGGTTGACTCCTAGAGTTCAGTTGAATATAATCTCGCTCCAGCTTTGACGCGGGGTGGAGCAGTCTGGTAGCTCGTCGGGCTCATAACCCGAAGGTCGTTGGTTCAAATCCAGCCCCCGCAACCAGTTATTTAAAGCCCCTTTATAGGGGCTTTTTGTTGGCTGGACAGTTCGGGTCGCGCTTTCTTGCGCAGACCTCTTAGGGATGGGCGTAATGCCCATTTTTTATTCTCAAAAAACGCGAGGCAACCAGGTGTCGAGCAAGCTAGAACAGTTGCAGGCCTTGCTGGCCCCCGTCGTCGAGGCGCTTGGCTATGTCTGCTGGGGTGTCGAGTACATCTCCCAAGGGCGGCATTCGCTACTGCGTGTCTACATCGATCATCCCAATGGCATTCTCGTTGAAGACTGCGAGGCTGTCAGTCGCCAGGTAAGTGGCGTACTCGATGTGGAAGATCCGATCACCAATGAATACACCCTCGAGGTGTCTTCCCCCGGTATGGATAGACCGCTGTTCACGCTGGAGCAATTTGCTGCCCATGCGGGTGAACAGGTCAAGGTCAAACTTCGGTCGCCCTTCGAAGGGCGACGTAATTTCCAGGGTTTGCTGCGCGGTGTGGAAGACCAGGACGTCGTGGTGCAGGTGGACGAGCATGAGTATCTGCTGCCCATCGAGATGATCGACAAGGCCAACGTCGTTCCCCGTTTCGAGTGATTTGAGCGCGAGACCGCGGATCCCAAGGATTGCGAATACGAGGCGTAAGATGAGCAAAGAAGTTCTGCTGGTAGTGGAATCTGTTTCGAACGAGAAGGGTGTTCCACCCGGCGTCATCTTCGAGGCACTGGAGTTGGCTCTCGCCACGGCTACCAAGAAACGCTACGAAGAAGATGTGGATCTGCGGGTGTCAATCAACAGACACAACGGCAGCTACGAAACCTTCCGCCGCTGGACCGTGGTGGAAGACCAAGACTATCAGTTGCCCGATTCGCATCTGACGGTGGAAGACGCCCAGGAAGAGCATCCCGGCGTCAAGGCCGGTGAAGTGATCGAAGAGAAGATCGAGTCCATCGAATTCGGTCGGATCGCTGCCCAGACCGCCAAGCAGGTGATCGTGCAGAAGGTGCGCGAGGCCGAGCGGGCTCAGGTGGTGGATGCCTATCGCGAGAAGGTCGGCGAGATCATCTCGGGTACCGTCAAGAAGGTCACCCGTGACAGCGTGATCGTCGACCTGGGCAACAATGCCGAGGCCCTGCTGCCGCGCGAGCACATCATTCCGCGTGAGACCTTCCGCATGGGCGTGCGTCTGCGTGCCCTGCTCAAGGAAATCCGCACCGAGAACCGCGGTCCGCAGCTGATGCTGTCGCGCACCGATCCGCAGATGCTGATCGAGCTGTTCCGCATCGAAGTACCGGAGATTTCCGAGCAGCTGATCGATGTCATGGCGGCTGCCCGGGATCCGGGTTCGCGGGCCAAGATCGCCGTCCGTTCCAAGGACAAGCGCATCGATCCCCAGGGTGCCTGCATCGGCATGCGCGGTTCGCGTGTCCAGGCGGTATCCGGTGAGCTGGGTGGCGAGCGGGTCGACATCGTGCTGTGGGACGACAACCCGGCGCAATTCGTCATCAACGCCATGGCCCCGGCCGAAGTCGCTTCGATCATCGTCGACGAAGACAGCCGCACCATGGACATCGCCGTCGCCGAGGACAACCTGGCCCAGGCCATTGGCCGTGGCGGTCAGAACGTGCGCCTGGCCAGTCAGCTGACCGGCTGGACGCTCAACGTGATGACCGAAGCGGACATCAACGCCAAGCAGCAGGCCGAGACCGGCGACATCATCCAGCGCTTCATCGACGAGCTGGATGTCGACGAGGAACTGGCGCAGGTGCTGGTGGAAGAGGGCTTCACTTCCCTTGAGGAAGTGGCCTATGTGCCCATGGAAGAGATGCTCAATATCGATGGCTTCGACGAAGACATCGTCAACGAGCTGCGTACCCGGGCCAAGGATCGCCTGCTGACCCGGGCCATCGCGACCGAAGAACAGAAGAGCCCCAGCGAAGATCTGCTGACCCTCGACGGTATGGATCCCCAGCTCGCCAGCGCGCTGGCCCAGCGTGGCGTGGTCAATCGCGAAGAGCTCGCCGAGCAGTCGATCGACGACCTGCTCGACATCAACGGCATGACCGAAGAGCGTGCCGGCAAGCTGATCATGGCTGCCCGTGCCCATTGGTTCGAGTAAGCGGCGCAGTCTGAGGAGAGAAGTGCATGACGCAAGTCACGGTGAAAGAACTGGCCCAAACGGTCAATACGCCGGTGGAACGTCTGCTACAGCAGATGCGCGAGGCAGGTCTGACGCATAGCAGCGCCGAGCAAACGGTGAGCGATGCGGAAAAGCAGGCGCTACTGACACATCTGAAGGGGACTGCGCAGCTCGACGAGCCCAGCAAGATCACCCTGCAGCGCAAGACCCAGACCACGCTGAAAGTGGCCGGCAGCAAGACAGTCAGTGTCGAAGTGCGCAAGAAGAAGACCTTCGTCAAGCGCAGCCCCGCCGAGCTGGAAGCCGAACAGCGCCGCGAACAGGAAGCCCTGCGCGCCGCCGAAGAGGCCGCCGCTCAGGCACGTGCCGCGGAAGAAGCTCAGCGCGCTGCCGAAGCGGCTGCCCAGCAGCAGGCCGAAGCCGCTGCTCAGGCCGCGCAGCAGGCGGTCTCCGCCGAGGCTGCAGCCCCTGCCGCGCCGGAAGCCCCGGCCGTGGTAGCTGAGCAGCAACCCGCTGCCGAGCCTGCCGTCGAGGTCAAGAAGGCGGATCCGGCCAGTGAGCGCAAGCGCGAAGAGCCGCGTCGTCCCGTGCATCCTGCCCCGAGCAGCAAGCGCGAAGAAGATGAGCGCCGTGAGCGCAAGAACGCCCAGCATCGCCCGTCGATCAAGGACAAGGTCGCAGCTCCCCGTACCGTGCGCAGTGGCGACGACGAGGAAGAGGGCTTTGGCCGGCGTGGCGGTCGCGGTGGCAAGTCGCGACTCAAGAAGCGAAACCAACACGGGTTCCAGAGCCCGACAGGACCTGTAGTGCGCGAAGTCAATCTAGGTGAGACCATCACCGTCTCTGAGCTTGCTCAGCAGATGTCGGTGAAGGCCGCCGAAGTCATCAAGTTCATGTTCAAGATGGGGTCCCCCGCCACCATCAACCAGGTGCTCGACCGCGAGACGGCGCAGCTGGTAGCCGAAGAGCTGGGCCACAAGGTCAAGCTGGTCAACGAGAACGCCCTGGAAGACCAGTTGGCCGAATCTCTCAAGTTCGAGGGTGGCAAGGCCCTGCACCGCGCGCCGGTGGTGACCGTCATGGGTCACGTCGACCACGGCAAGACCTCGCTGCTGGACTACATCCGTCGCGCCAAGGTCGCGTCGGGCGAAGCCGGTGGCATCACCCAGCACATCGGTGCCTACCACGTGGAAACCGAGCGTGGCATGGTGACCTTCCTGGATACCCCTGGCCACGCCGCGTTTACCGCCATGCGTGCCCGTGGTGCCAAGGCCACCGACATCGTCATTCTGGTCGTCGCGGCCGATGACGGCGTCATGCCGCAGACTGAGGAAGCCATCCAGCACGCCAAGGCGGCGGGTGTCCCCATCGTCGTGGCGGTCAACAAGATCGACAAGCCCGACGCCGATCCGGATCGCGTCAAGCACGATCTGGCTGGTCGTCAGGTCATCCCGGAAGAGTGGGGCGGCGACACCCAGTTCGTGCACGTCTCGGCCAAGGCCGGTACCGGCGTGGACGAGTTGCTCGAAGCCATCCTGCTGCAGGCCGAAGTTCTGGAGCTGACCGCTACGCCGGAAGCACCCGGTCGCGGTGTGGTCATCGAATCGCGCCTGGACAAGGGGCGCGGTCCGGTCGCTACCGTACTGGTACAGAACGGCACCCTGCGTCAGGGCGACATGGCCCTGGTCGGCGTCAACTTCGGTCGTATCCGTGCCATGCTCGACGAGAATGGTAAGCCGATCAAGGAAGCCGGTCCCTCCATCCCGGTCGAGATCCTCGGCCTGGACGGCACCCCGGACGCCGGTGACGAACTCACCGTGCTGACCGACGAGAAGAAGGCCCGCGAAGTGGCGCTGTTCCGTCAGGGCAAGTTCCGCGAGATCAAGCTTGCCCGCGCTCACGCCGGCAAGCTCGAGAACATCTTCGAGAACATGGGCCAGGACGAGAAGAAGACCCTCAACATCGTGCTCAAGTCCGATGTGCGTGGCTCCCTCGAAGCGCTGCAGGGCTCGCTGTCCGGTCTGGGCAACGACGAAGTCCAGGTGCGCGTGGTCGGCGGAGGCGTCGGTGGTATCACCGAGAGCGATGCCAACCTGGCGCTGGCTTCCAATGCCGTGCTGTTCGGCTTCAACGTCCGGGCCGATGCCGGGGCGCGGAAGATCGTCGAGCAGGAAGGCCTCGACATGCGCTACTACAACGTCATCTACGACATCATCGAAGATGTGAAGAAGGCGCTGACCGGCATGCTGGGCAGTGACGTCCGGGAGAACATCCTGGGTATTGCCGAAGTGCGCGACGTCTTCCGTTCGCCCAAGTTCGGCGCCGTCGCCGGCTGCATGGTCACCGAGGGCATGGTGCACCGCAACCGTCCGATCCGCGTCCTGCGCGAAGACGTGGTCATCTTCGAAGGCGAGCTGGAATCCCTGCGTCGCTTCAAGGATGACGTAGCCGAAGTGCGTGCCGGCATGGAATGCGGTATCGGCGTGAAGAGCTACAACGACGTCCGCGTCGGCGACAAGATCGAGGTGTTCGAGAAGGTTCAGGTCGCCCGTTCGCTGTAACGACGACTATGCACCAGGACGGCAGGTCGCGGACCTGGCAGACCCCTGCCAGGTCCGGACTTGCCGTTCGCGTTTCCAAGGTTCATGGCTGGCAGGCCTGGTGTCTGCGGCCTTTCGTACGAGAGTTTCGACATGGCCAAAGAATTCAGCCGTACCCAGCGCATCGGTGATCAGATGCAGCGTGAACTGGCACTGCTGATCCAGCGTGAGATCAAGGATCCGCGACTGGGCATGGTGACCATCACCGGCGTGGACGTCGCGCGCGACCTGTCCCATGCCAAGGTGCACATCACCGTCCTGGGCAAGGACGACGATGCCGACGCCATCAAGCAGAACATCGGCATCCTCAAGGACGCCGCCGGCTTCCTGCGTCAGCAGCTGGGTCGGGCGATGAAATTGCGCACCGTTCCGCAACTGAGCTTCCAGTACGACGAAAGCATCCGTCGCGGCGCCCAGCTGTCGGCCCTGATCGAGCGGGCGGTCGCCGAAGACCGTCGCCACGAAGGGGAGGAGTAGGGGTGGCCCAGGTCAAGCGTATTCGCCGTCAGGTACATGGCGTGCTGGTGCTGGACAAGCCGCGCGGCCTCTCTTCCAACGCCGCCCTGCAAAAGGTCCGCTGGTTGCTCAACGCCGAGAAGGCCGGGCACACCGGTAGCCTGGATCCTCTGGCCACCGGCGTACTGCCGCTGTGCTTCGGCGAGGCGACCAAGTTTTCCCAGTACCTGCTGGATGCCGACAAGGGCTACAGCACCGTGGCGCAACTGGGCGTCACCACCACCACCGGCGATGCCGAGGGTGAAGTGCTGGAGCGACGGGCGGTCGCAGTCGATGAAGCGGCCATCCAGGCGGCACTGCCGGCCTTCCGCGGCCAGATAGAGCAGATCCCGCCGATGTATTCGGCGCTCAAGCGCGACGGCCAGCCGCTGTACAAGCTGGCGCGTGCCGGGGAAGTAGTGGAGCGCGAGGCGCGTTCTGTTACTATTGCCCGTCTGGAACTGCTGGCGTTGCAGGAAGATCGTGCGACGCTGGAAGTGGCCTGCAGCAAGGGCACCTATGTGCGCACCCTGGTCGAAGACCTCGGCGCCCGGCTCGGTTGCGGGGCCCATGTGGCCGAGTTGCGCCGTACCCAGGCCGGCCCCTTTGGCCTGGCGCAGGCCATCAGCCTGGACGAGCTGGAGGCGGCGCACGCCGAAGGCGGTTCCGAGGCGCTGGATCGCTTCCTGCTGCCGGTCGACAGTGGCCTGGAGCACTGGCCGCTGGTGCAGCTGACGCAGCACAGCGCCTATTATTGGTTGCACGGCCAGCCCGTTCGGGCCGCCAATGCACCGAAATTCGGCTTGATGCGGGTGCAGGACGACCAGGGTCGTTTCATCGGCATCGGCGAGATTGATGACGAGGGGCAGGTTGCTCCCCGTAGACTGATTCGGTCCTAGACCGATACCGAGGGTGGCTGTCAGCAGGCACGGTCACACCTCTTTCCTTAAGCACGGGATCCATCCCGGCCTGTTCCTCAGAGGAGCCCTATCATGGCACTGAGCGTTGAAGACAAAGCCCAGATCGTAAACGAGTTCAAGCAGAGCGAAGGCGACACCGGTTCGCCGGAAGTGCAGGTTGCCCTGCTGTCCGCCAACATCGACAAGCTTCAAGGTCACTTCAAGGCCAACGGCAAAGATCACCACAGCCGTCGTGGTCTGATCCGCATGGTTAACCAGCGCCGTAAGCTGCTGGACTACCTGAAGTCCAAGGACACCTCTCGTTACAGCGCACTGATCGCTCGCCTGGGCCTGCGTCGTTAACACGATGCAGACCTGCTGCAAGCAGTCTGAAGCTGGAGGTCGGCTCGCGCCGGCCTCCGGCTTTTTTGCTTGAAAGGCCGGCAGAATCGGCCTGCGTCACCTGGAGATCAGCGAGGGTCCGAATCCCTCTGGTCGCCCCGATTTCCCCCAAGGCAATAAAGAGAAGGAAAGACTGTGAATCCAGTAATCAAGCAATTCAAGTTCGGTGAGCAGACCTTCACCCTGGAAACCGGCCGCATCGCGCGCCAGGCGACCGGTGCCGTGCTGGTCTCCACCGAAGACGTCAGCGTGCTGGTCACCGTGGTCGGTGCCAAGCAGCCTGCCGTTGGCAAGGACTTCTTCCCGCTGTCCGTGCACTACCAGGAGAAGACCTACGCCGCTGGCCGCATCCCCGGTGGTTACTTCAAGCGCGAAGGCCGTCCTTCCGAGAAGGAAACCCTGACCTCGCGCCTGATCGATCGTCCGATCCGTCCGCTGTTCCCCGAGGGCTTCCTCAACGAAGTCCAGGTGGTCTGCACCGTGGTCAGCACCAACAAGAAGTCCGATCCGGACATCGCCGCCATGATCGGCACCTCTGCCGCCCTGGCCATTTCCGGCATCCCCTTCGCCGGTCCGATCGCCGCTGCGCGCGTGGGCTACCACAGCGAGCTGGGCTACCTGCTGAACCCCAGCTACGAGCAGCTGCAGAGCTCCAGTCTGGACATGGTCGTGGCCGGTACCCGTGACGCCGTGCTGATGGTGGAATCCGAAGCCGACGAGCTGACCGAAGACCAGATGCTGGGCGGCGTGCTGTTCGCTCACGAAGAATTCCAGGTGGCCATCGAGGCCATCAGCCAGTTCGCTGCCGAAGCCGGCAAGCCGACCTGGAACTGGCAGGCGCCTGCCGAGAACACCGCCCTGATCGAAGCCGTCAAGGCCGAGGTCGGCGAGGCCGTGTCCCGTGCCTATACCATCACCATCAAGCAGGATCGCTATGCGGCCCTGGGCGCCCTGCGTGACCAGGCCATCGCCAAGCTGGCCGGTGAGAACGGTCAGTACAGCGAAGCCGAGGTCAAGGAGACCTTCGGTCTGCTGGAATACCGCACCGTGCGCCAGAACATCGTCGACGGCAAGCCGCGTATCGACGGTCGCGACACCCGCACCGTTCGCCCGCTGCAGATCGAAGTCGGTCCGCTGAAGAAGACCCACGGTTCGGCCCTGTTCACCCGCGGCGAAACCCAGGCCCTGGTCACCGCGACCCTGGGCACCGCCCGTGACTCGCAGCTGCTGGACACCCTAGAAGGCGAGCGTCGTGACAGCTTCATGCTGCACTACAACTTCCCGCCCTTCTCGGTCGGCGAGTGCGGCCGCATGGGCAGCCCGGGCCGTCGCGAGATCGGTCACGGCCGTCTGGCCCGTCGTGGCATCCAGGCCATGCTGCCGACCCAGGACGCCTTCCCCTACAGCATCCGCGTGGTCTCCGAGATCACCGAGTCCAACGGCTCCAGCTCCATGGCCTCGGTCTGCGGTGCCTCTCTGGCGCTGATGGATGCCGGTGTGCCGGTCAAGGCCCCGGTTGCCGGTATCGCCATGGGTCTGGTCAAGGAAGGCGAGAAGTTCGCCGTCCTGACCGACATCCTGGGTGACGAAGATCACCTGGGCGACATGGACTTCAAGGTGGCCGGTACTGCCAAGGGCGTCACCGCCCTGCAGATGGACATCAAGATCAACGGCATCACCGAAGAGATCATGGAAATCGCTCTGGAGCAGGCGCTGGAAGCGCGTCTGAACATCCTGGGTCAGATGAACCAGGTGATCTCCGAGTCGCGTGCCGAGCTGTCCGAAAATGCCCCGACCATGCTGGCGATGAAGATCGACCAGGACAAGATCCGCGACGTGATCGGCAAGGGGGGCGCCACCATCCGTGGTATCTGCGAGGAGACCAAGGCCTCGATCGACATCGAAGACGACGGCACCATCAAGATCTACGGCGAGACCCGCGAAGCCGCTGAAGCAGCCAAGCAGCGCGTCCTTGGCATCACCGCCGAGGCCGAGATCGGCAAGATCTACGTCGGTAAGGTGGAGCGCATCGTCGACTTCGGCGCCTTCGTCAACATCCTGCCCGGCAAGGACGGCCTGGTGCACATCTCGCAGCTGAGCGATCAGCGCATCGAGAAGGTCACTGACGTGCTGAAAGAAGGTCAGGAAGTGAAGGTGCTGGTGCTGGACGTGGACAACCGCGGTCGCATCAAGCTGTCGATCAAGGACGTGGCGGCGGCGGAAGCCTCCGGCGTCTAAGACGACCTCGCTTAATGAAAAAACCCGGCCTAGGCCGGGTTTTTTCATTTCTGATGGAGGGAGGGGCGCGCCGGATATTTCATCGAGGTCCTGGCGGTCCGCTTCTACCGTCCATCGGAGCCCCACATGGCCCAAGTGCCTGCAATGTTGGGCTTCGACGATAGAGCCGTCTCAACCCAACCTACCTTATATCGCCGCCGAGGCTGCGATAAGACAGTTGCTCCTACGACAGAACTACCGGTAGGAGCGGCCCATGGCCGCGATTGGCCCCGTGCTAGGCCTTCTCGCGAATCCATTCGATGAAGCTGCGCACCTTGGGCACCTCGGCCATCTGTTCCGGATAGGCCAGCCAATAGGCGTGGGGGCTGGCCAGACGGTGGGGCCAGGCGAGCACCAGGCGGCCGGAGGCCAGCTCTTCGGCGACCAGGAATTCCGGCAGCAGGGCCACCCCGCAACCTTCCTGGGCGGCGCGGGCGCAGAGGGTGAAGGTATCGAAGCGCGGCCCATGATGGCTATGGACCTCCTCGCGTCCGAGGCTGGCGTACCAGTCGTGCCAGGATTCCGGGCGGGTGGTGTTCTGCAGCAAGACGAAGTCCACCAGTTGCTCCGGTCCGGCGATGCCCTCGGCGGGCAGCAGGTCCGGCGCGCAGACCGCGACCATGTGTTCGTGCAGCAGCAGTTCGCACTCGGCACCCGGCCAGCTGCCATGGCCATAGAACAACGCCACGTCATGGCGAGGATCGCGGAAGTCCACCGGTTCCAGGGCGCTGGAGACATCCAGGTGGATGTTGGGAAAGCGCAGGCGCCAACCCTTCAGTCGCGGTACCAGCCAGCGCTCGCCAAAGGTCGGCGGGGTGGCCACGCGCAGTACCTCGGTCTCGCCGCCATAGGATCTCAGGTAGCGTGCCGACATCTCCAGCTGGTTGAGGATCTTGTCCACCTCGGCCAGGTAAAGGGCGCCGGCCGGGGTCAGTTGCAGGCGGCGCCGGACCCGGCGAAACAGGCTGTGCTGCAGCAGATCCTCCAATTGGGCGACCTGTTTGCTGACGGCGCTCTGGGTCAGCGCCAGCTCGTCGGCCGCGCGGGTAAAGCTCAGATGACGCGCGACCGCCTCGAAGCACTGCATGGCGGTGATGGACGGCAGGTGGCGACGTTGCATGAGCGGACTCGCGGCATGAAAAAAGGGAATGATATGCCGAGCAAAGGTCGGTTGTCCGGCGCCGCTGGCCTGACCATACTCAGGGACGATTTCCTTTCTGCGGAGACCTCAGCATGAGCAAGGCCCTGTTGGAACGCCTCGGCGTTTCTGCCCAGCACTACACCCAAGGCGAGCATCGGGTGAATTCCCCCATCGACGGCAGCCAACTGGGCAGCGTCGCCCTGGAAAGCGCCGCCGAGGTGGAGCAGAAGATCTCCCGGGCCGAGCGCGCCTTCCAGGCCTGGCGTGCGGTGCCGGCGCCGCGCCGTGGCGAACTGGTGCGGCTGCTGGGTGAAGAGCTGCGTGCCCACAAGGCCGATCTCGGCGAGCTGGTGTCCTGGGAAGCCGGCAAGATCACCCAGGAAGGCCTGGGCGAAGTCCAGGAGATGATCGACATCTGCGACTTCGCCGTAGGCCTGTCGCGCCAGCTCTATGGTCTGACCATCGCCTCCGAGCGTCCCGGTCACCACATGCGCGAATCCTGGCAGCCGCTGGGTGTGGTGGGCATCATCAGCGCCTTCAACTTCCCGGTGGCGGTCTGGTCCTGGAACGCCGCCCTGGCCCTGGTCTGTGGCAATCCGGTGATCTGGAAGCCCTCGGAAAAGACCCCGTTGACCGCCCTGGCCTGCCAGGCGCTGTTCGAAAAGGCCCTGGCGCGCTTTGGCGATGCCCCGGCCTATCTGAGTCAGGTCATCGTCGGCGACCGCGCCGCCGGTGAGGCCCTGGTGGACGATCCGCGGGTGGCGCTGGTGAGCGCCACGGGTAGCACCCGCATGGGGCGCGAGGTAGGACCGCGGGTTGCGGCGCGCTTCGGCCGCAGCATCCTCGAACTGGGCGGCAACAATGCCATGATCCTCGCGCCGAGCGCCGATCTGGACATGGCGGTGCGCGCCATCCTGTTCAGCGCCGTGGGTACCGCCGGCCAGCGCTGCACCACCCTGCGCCGGCTGATCGCCCATCGTTCGGTCAAGGACGAGATCGTCGCCCGGCTCAAGACCGCCTATGCCAAAGTCCGCATCGGCCATCCGCTGGAAGGCAACCTGATCGGCCCGCTGATCGATGCCGCCAGCTTCCAGGCCATGCAGGGTGCGCTGGAACAGGCGCGCGGCGAAGGCGGCGTGGTCTACGGCGGCGAGCGGCAGCTGGCGGAGCGGTATCCCGAGGCCTACTACGTGGCACCGGCCATCGTCGAGATGCCCGAGCAGAGCGAGGCGGTGCGCCACGAGACCTTCGCGCCCATCCTCTATGTGCTGACCTACGACGATTTCGACGAGGCGGTGGCGCTAAACAACGCCGTGCCCCAGGGGCTGTCGTCCTGCATCTTCACCACCGACGTGCGCGAGGCCGAGGCCTTCATGTCGGCGACCGGCAGCGACTGCGGCATCGCCAACGTCAACATCGGGCCTAGCGGTGCCGAGATCGGTGGCGCTTTCGGTGGCGAGAAGGAAACCGGTGGCGGTCGTGAATCCGGCTCCGATGCCTGGAAGGCCTACATGCGACGCCAGACCAACACCGTCAACTATTCCCGCGAATTGCCGCTGGCCCAGGGCATCGTCTTCGACTGAGTGGATCCGCCAGGAGCGCCGAGAATGCAGTTGCGTGAGGAGTGCCTGTGGGAGCGGCTGTATCCGGCGGTGCCGGGCGCCCCGTTGCAGGGCGAGCGTGACACCGAGGTCTGCGTCATCGGCGGTGGCTTCACCGGACTCTCCACCGCCCTGCACCTGGCCCAGGCCGGGCGGCGGGTGGTGGTACTGGAGGCCCATGGCGTCGGCCATGGCGGTTCCGGGCGCAATGTCGGGCTGGTCAATGCCGGCATGTGGATCCCGCCGGACGAGGCGGTGGCCATCCTGGGGCCGGAGGTGGGGGAACGCCTGCTGGGGGTGATGGGCGATGCGCCCAGCCAGGTATTCGGCCTCATCGAGCGCTATGGCATCGACTGCCAGCCACGCCGCGCCGGCACCCTGCACATGGCGCACAGCGCCAAGGGCCTGGCCGATCTGGGGCAACGTGCCGAGCAATGGCAACGGCGCGGTGCCCGGGTCGAGCTGCTGGAAGGCGAGGCCTGCTACAGCGCCTGCGGCACGCGCGATATCAGCGGGGCCCTGCTCGATCACCGCGCCGGCACCCTGGTGCCCATGGGTTATGCCCTGGGTCTGGCCAAAGCCCTGCGCCAGGAAGGTGGCGAGCTGTTCGAGCGGAGCACGGTACAGCGCCTGCAGCGGGTCGGCGATCGCTGGCAGGTGGAAACCCTTCAGGGGCGGGTGACCGCCGACCAGGTGGTGATCGCCTCCAACGCCTATACCGAAGGCGAATGGACCAGCCTGCGCAAGCAGTTCTTTCCCGGTTACTACTACCAAGTGGCCTCGCGGCCCCTCGGGCCGGAGGCGGACTTCATCCTGCCCCAGGGGCGTGGGTCCTGGGATACCCGCACGGTGCTCAGCAGCATCCGCCGCGATGCCGACGGCCGCCTGTTGCTGGGTAGCCTGGGCAACATGGCGGGTCGGCCGGCCAGCTTCATCCGCGCCTGGGCCGATCGCATCCAGCGGCACTATTTCCCCGCGCTCGGGCGGGTGGAGTGGGAGTGCACCTGGACGGGCCGCATCGGCTTTACCCCCGATCACCTGATGCGCCTGTTCGAGCCGGCGCCGGGCTTGCTGGCGGTGACCGGTTACAACGGTCGCGGGATTACCACGGGCACGGTGGTGGGGCAGGCCTTTGCCCGTTATCTGTGCAGTGGCGATCGCCACGCGCTGCCAATGCCGCTGGCGTCGTTGGATGCCAATCCGGTCGGGCAATGGCGCAGCCTGATGTACGAAGCCGGTTTTACCCTCTATCACGCGGGGCAATGCCTGCGCGTCGTCCTCTAGCGACCCGCCAATCTCTGGCCATGCCTGGCTTCTTGGCCTGGCGATAGTTTTCTCAAGCGGCCGATTTGCGCATCTTCCTCTGTGCAAACCGGCCGCTTTGCCTTGCTCAGGCATACGTCGAGAATCAGATGGCTCCCGCGACCTTGGATAGGCGCGACCATGGTTACTTTGGTGGCACAGTGTGGGGACGGTGTTACGTTTTGGTGCGAAACAGGTGCAACCGGGTTGCTATCTGGTAACAAACCGCTGCCTTTTGCCTGTTCCGCTGCTACCGCTTTGCGGAATTATCCAGACTAATGAGCCAGTTAAGACAAAAGTCTAAAGGGCGGTCCGGACCACTGGCTGCGGCCCTCGCCGTAGGCAGACGGCGGTTTTGACTTGTCGCGGTGGCGGCAAATGGCCTTTGCGCCCGGTACACAACTGGGTGATGGCACAGGCTTTGCTCCGGCGAACAGGCCAACCACCCTCTGGAGCAAACCTCCCATGTCGAAGATTTACAGAAAAGGCATTCTGGCTCTCGCTATCGGTTCTGCGTTCACTCTCTCCTCCCTGGCGCATGCCGACATCGTGATCGGTGTCGCCGGTCCCTATACCGGGGCCAGTGCCGCCTACGGCGAGCAGTTCTGGAAGGGGGCCACCCAGGCCGCGGCGGACATCAACGCCGCCGGTGGTATCAATGGCGAGAAGATCAAGCTGGTGCAGGGCGACGACGCCTGCGAGCCCAAGCAGGCCGTGGCCGTGGCCAACCGCCTGGTGGACTCCGAGAAGGTCAAGGCCGTCATCGGCCACTTCTGCTCCTCCAACACCATGCCCGCCTCGGAGATCTACGACGAAGCCGGCATCATCTCCATCACCCCGGCGTCCACCAACCCCAAGATCACCGAGCGTGGCCTGACCGGGGTGTTCCGCATGTGCGGACGTGACGACCAGCAGGGCATCGTGGCCGGCGACTACATCGTCGATACCCTCAAGGCCAAGAAGGTCGCCATCATCCACGACAAGGACACCTACGGTCAGGGCCTGGCCGATGCCACCAAGGCGCAGCTCAACAAGCGCGGCGTGAAAGAGGTGCTCTACGAGGGCCTGACCCGCGGCGAGAAGGACTTCAACTCCCTGGTCACCAAGATCCGCGCCTCCGGTGCCGACGTGGTGTACTTCGGCGGCCTGCACCCCGAAGCCGGTCCGCTGGTCCGCCAGATGCGCGAACAGGGCGTGACCGCCAAGTTCGTCTCCGGCGACGGCATCGTCTCCGCCGACCTGGTCACCACCGCCGGTGGTCCCCAGTACACCAAGGGCGTGCTGATGACCTTTGGCGCCGATCCGCTGCTGAACCCGGCCGGCAAGACCGTGGTGGAAGCCCTGCGCAAGTCCGGCTACGAGCCCGAGGGCTACACCCTCTACTCCTATGCCTCGCTGCAGGCCGTGGCCGCTGCCTTCAACGGCATCAAGGGCACCGACGGCGCCAAGGCCGCCGAGTGGCTGAAGTCCCACAGCGTCAACACCGTGCTGGGCGAGAAGAGCTGGGACAGCAAGGGCGACCTCAAGGTCTCCGACTACGTGATGTACGAATGGGACGACAAGGGCAAGTACAACCAGCTGCCCTGATCCTCGCGTGAATCCGCTGGCCGCCTTCTCGTCTCCGCCCCAGGACGAGAGGGCGGCCGGCGGCCCTCGTCATCCATCCAGCGCGAGACTGCAAACGTGGACGGTATCTTCCTGCAACAACTGGTCAACGGCCTGACCCTGGGTTCGGTCTACGGACTCATCGCCATCGGCTACACCATGGTCTACGGCATCATCGGCATGATCAACTTCGCCCACGGCGACGTGTACATGGTGTCGGCCTATCTCGCCGCCATCGGCATCGCCTTGTTGAGCGTGTTCGGCCTGCACTCCTTTCCCGTGCTGATCCTCGGCACCCTGATCTTCACCGTGGTGGTCACCTCCGTGTACGGCTGGGCCATCGAACGCATCGCCTACAAGCCACTGCGCAACTCCACGCGCCTGGCCCCGCTGATCTCGGCCATCGGCATGTCGCTGATCCTGCAGAACTACGTGCAGCTCGCCCAGGGCGCGCGCCAGCAGGGCGTACCGACGCTGCTCGACGGCGCCCTGCGCCTGCATATCGGCGAAGGCTTCGTGATCATCACCTACACCAAGATCTTCATCATCGTGGCGTCCATCATCGGCATGGGCCTGCTCACCTACGTGATCCAGAAGACCACCCTCGGCCGCATGTGCCGCGCCACCCAGCAGGATCGCAAGATGGCGCAGATCCTCGGCATCAACACCGACCGGGTGATCTCCTACGTCTTCATCATCGGCGCGGCCATGGCGGCACTGGCCGGGGTGCTCATCACCCTCAACTACGGCACCTTCGACTTCTATGCCGGCTTCATCATCGGCATCAAGGCCTTTACCGCGGCGGTGCTCGGCGGCATCGGCTCGCTGCCCGGCGCGATGCTCGGCGGCATCATCCTCGGCATCTCAGAAGCCCAGTTCGCCAGCCTGGTGAACTCGGACTACAAGGACGTCTTCAGCTTCTCGCTGCTGGTGGCGATCCTGATCTTTAGGCCCCAGGGGCTGCTCGGCAAACCCCAGGTCACGAAGGTGTGAATCCATGAGTCAGACGTCTTCCTCCTTCGATCTCAAGGTCGTGCTGCGCGACACCCTCATGGTCGGCCTGGTCTCGCTGATCCTGTTCGGCCCCATCGTCGGCATCGTGCTCGACGGCTATGGCTACAATGTCGAGCCCGGCCGCGTCGGCATCATGGTCGCGGTGGTCATGGCCGGCCGCTTCCTGCTCAGCCTGTTCGGCCAGACCGCCAAGGGGCGCGACTGGATCGAGTCCTTCAAGCGCAACGACGGTGGCGTCCATGTGCTGCCGCCGGGGCACAAGTCCAATCTCAGATTCATCCTGCCCATCATCATCCTGGTCGCCATCGCCTTTCCCTTCCTGGCCACCAAGTACTGGCTGACGGTGATCATCCTCTGCCTGATCTATGTGCTGCTGGGCCTGGGGTTGAACATCGTGGTGGGCCTGGCCGGTCTGCTCGACCTCGGCTACGTCGGCTTCTATGCCATCGGCGCCTATGGCCTGGCGCTGGGTTACCAGTACCTGGGGCTGGGCTTCTGGACCATGCTGCCGCTCGCCGCGATCCTGGCCGCGGTGGCGGGGGCGATACTGGGGTTCCCGGTCTTGCGCATGCACGGGGACTACCTGGCCATCGTCACCCTTGGCTTCGGCGAGATCATCCGCCTGGTGCTCAACAACTGGCTGGAGGTGACCAAGGGTCCCAACGGCATCGCCGCGCCGTCGCCGACCTTCTTCGGCATCGAATTCGGTCGGCGCGCGAAGGAGGGCGGGGTGCCCATCCATGAGCTGCTGGGCATCAGCTACAACCCCAACGCGACCATGATCTTCATCTACACCGTGCTGTTCCTGGTGGTGCTGCTGGTGCTCTACATCAAGCACCGCCTGACCCGCATGCCGGTCGGACGGGCCTGGGAAGCCCTGCGTGAAGACGAGATTGCCTGCCGCGCCATGGGTCTGAACCACGTGCTGGTCAAGCTCTCGGCCTTCATGATCGGTGCCTCCACCGCGGGCCTCGCCGGCGTGTTCTTCGCCACCTACCAGGGCTTCATCAACCCGGCCTCGTTCAACTTCTTCGAGTCGGTGCTGGTGCTGGCCATCGTGGTACTGGGCGGTCTGGGCTCCACCGTCGGGGTGGTGGTCTCGGCCTTCGTCATGACCCTGCTGTTCGAACTGCTGCGCGAATTCGGCGACATCCGCATGTTGGTGTTCGGCGTGCTCATGGTGGTGATGATGATGTGGCGGCCGCGGGGCCTGATCCGTATCGCCCGCAGTGGCTTCGCGATTCGCAAGGGAGTGGCGCCGTGAGCGACAACATTCTGACCGTAAAGGGTCTCGGCATGAGATTCGGGGGCATCAAGGCCCTCTCGGACGTGAGCTTCGAGATCCAGCGCCAGTCCATCACCGCGCTGATCGGCCCCAACGGTGCCGGCAAGACCACGGTGTTCAACTGCCTGACCGGCTTCTACAAGGCCACCGATGGCGAGATCCGCCTGGACACCGCCGATGGTCGCTCGACCCGCGTCGGCAAGATCATGGGCGAGCGCTTCCAGGCCACCGACTTCGTCAACCCGGTGCAGTTCGGCAGCCGGCTCTGGTACAAGATGTTCGGCGGTACCCACCTGGTGAATCGCGCCGGTCTCGCCCGCACCTTCCAGAACATCCGCCTGTTCAAGGAGATGTCGGTGGTGGAGAACCTGCTGGTGGCGCAGCACATGCAGTGCAACCGCAACCTCATCACCGGCATCCTCAATACTCCCGGCTATCGCCGCGCCGAGGAAAAGGCGCTGGACACGGCCTTCTACTGGCTGGAGGTGGTGGACCTGGTGGACCACGCCAACCGCCTGGCCGGCGAACTCTCCTACGGCCAGCAGCGCCGCCTGGAAATCGCCCGGGCCATGTGCACCCGCCCGGAGATCGTCTGCCTGGACGAACCCGCCGCCGGCCTCAACCCGGCCGAGACCGAGGCCCTGGCCGGCATGATCCGGCTCCTGCGCGACCAGCACCGCATCACCGTGGTGCTGATCGAGCACGACATGGGCATGGTGATGAACATCTCCGACCACATCGTGGTGCTGGACCATGGCCAAGTCATCGCCCGCGGCCTGCCGGCCGACATTCGCAACGATCCCAAGGTCATCGCCGCCTACCTCGGCGCCGAAGAAGAGGAGGTGGCATGACCACGCCGATCCTGGAGTTTCGCAACGTCGACGTCTTCTACGGGCCGATCCAGGCCCTGAAAGGCGTCTCCCTATCCATCAACGAAGGCGAGACGGTGAGCCTGATCGGCGCCAACGGTGCCGGCAAGTCCACCCTGCTGATGTCCATCTTCAGCCAGCCCCAGGCGCGCAATGGGCAGATCCTCTACCGCGGCGAGGACATCACTCGCAAGAACGCCCACTACGTGGCCTCCAACGGCATCGCCCAGTCACCAGAGGGGCGCCATGTGTTCCCCGACATGACGGTCGAGGAGAATCTGTTGATGGGCACCATCCCCATCGACACCCGTTGGGTGGACGAGGACATGCAGCGCATGTTCGAGCTCTTCCCACGGCTCAAGGAACGCCGCAACCAGCGCGCCATGACCATGTCCGGCGGCGAACAGCAGATGCTGGCCATCGCCCGGGCGCTGATGGCGCGACCCAAGCTGCTCTTGCTCGACGAACCCAGCCTGGGCTTGGCGCCCATCGTGGTGAAACAGATCTTCCAGATCCTGCGCGAACTGGCGCAGAGCGGCATGACCATCTTCCTGGTGGAGCAGAACGCCAACCATGCCCTGCGCCTGTCCGACCGTGCCTATGTGATGGTCACCGGCGAGATCCGCATGACCGGCAGTGGTCAGGAGTTGCTGGCCAATCCCCAGGTGCGCGAAGCCTACCTGGGCGGTCACTAACGATGGCGGCGGTCCGCGGGCGCGCTCTGGTCGCGGGCCATGCCCGGGGACGCCTGGCCTGGGCGCCCCTGGGCCTGAGTTTCTGGGGTGGCGTCGATCCAGCCAGCGGTCGGGTGATCGATCGCCACCATCCCCTGCACGGCCTGGAGCTGGCCGGTCGCATCCTGGCCATCCCCAGCGGACGCGGCTCCTGTACCGGCAGCGCCGTGCTCCTGGAGCTGTTGCTGGCGGGACGCGGACCGGCAGCGCTGGTACTGTCCGAGCCGGACGAGATCCTCAGCCTGGGTGCCATCGTCGCGGAAGAACTCTTCGGTCGCTCCCTGCCAGTGGTCAGCCTAGGCGCCGCAGCCTTCGCGGCCCTGGCCGAGTGCGACGAGATCGCGGTAGCCGACGGTTGGGTCGGCGCACCTGAAGACCCTTTCCCCGCTACTCCGGTCGATACCCCACACGAGTTGCAGCTGAGCGCGACCGATCGGGCCAAGCTCGCGGGCGCCGAGGGCCAGGCCGTCCAGGCAGCGATTAAGATCCTGGTACGCATGGCGCAGCTGCAGGGCGCCCGCGAATTGCTCGACATCACCCAGGCCCATATCGACGGCTGTATCTACACCGGCCCGGCCAGTCTGGCCTTTGCCCAGCGGCTGGTGGCGTGGGGCGGTCGGGTACGGGTACCCACCAGTCTCAATGCGGTGTCGGTGGATCAGCGTCGCTGGCGTGAGCAGGGCATTGACCCGGCGCTGGGCGAGCCGGCCAGTGCCCTGGCCGAGGCCTATGTGGCCCTGGGCTGTCGCCCCACCTTCACCTGCGCGCCCTATCTGCTGGACAGCGCCCCGACTCTGGGCGAGCAGGTGGTCTGGGCCGAATCCAATGCCGTGGTCTTCGCCAACAGCGTGCTGGGCGCGCGCACCCAGAAGTACGCCGACTTTCTCGATATCTGCACCGCCCTGACCGGACGGGCACCCCGGGCCGGCTGCCATCTGGACAGCGGCCGCCGCGCTGCCAAGGTGTTCCGGGTCAGCATGCCCGCGGGCCATGACGACGCCTTCTATCCGCTGCTCGGCTACTGGATCGGCCTGCGCTCGCCCACCCGGATTCCCGCGGTGCTGGGGCTGGAACACGCCCAGCCCAGCCGCGACGATCTCAAGGCCTTTGGCGCCGCCTTCGCTACCACCTCGGCGGCGCCGCTGTTTCATCTGGTCGGGGTAACGCCCGAGGCGCCGACCCTGGCTGCGGTCGCCGCGCCTGAGCTGGAGGTCGAGGACATAGAGCTGGCCGATCTGCGTCGGGCCTGGGCCGAACTGGACAGCGCCACTTCCCGCGAGGTCCAGCTGGTAGCCTTGGGTAATCCGCATTTCTCTGCCGAGGAATGCCAGCGGTTGGCCGAACTATGCCGGGGCCGGTACAAGCATCCCGGTGTAGCCCTGGTGATTACCCTCGGGCGGGACGTGCGCGAAGCGGTCGGGCGGAACGGTAGCCTGTCCGAACTGGAAGCCTTCGGTGCCCAGCTGGTGGGGGACACCTGCTGGTGCATGCTCGGCGAACCCCTGGTGCCGCCCCAGGCCCTTACCCTGCTGACCAACTCCGGCAAGTTCGCCCACTATGGCCCGGGCCTCACCGGTCGCGAGCTACGCTTCGCCGGTCTGGCCGCCTGCGTGGAAGCGGCCTGCACCGGACTGGCGCCGGCCGGACCGCCCGCCTGGCTCGCATCGGCAGACTTATCCAGCTGATAGTGGGCTCGGGTTCTGTACAGGAATTCCGTGGATCGTCCTGTGGATAAGCTTGGCATGGCCGGACGCGAAGCCCAGGGCGCCTGGTCTGGCGGGAACTGTTCAAAAAATCGCCAGTACACGAAAAACCTCGAGATACCAAGGCGTTATAACTGATCCGCTGGATTCCCGGCGATCTGAGTATTCGCCTGACCAACGTCCCTGAGCTATCGTTGGCCTCGGCCAAACTCCCTCGCAGAAGGAATCTTTCATGTCTTCGATCTTCATCACCGGCGCCACCTCCGGGTTCGGCGCCGCCACCGCTCGCCGCTTCGCCAAGGACGGCTGGTCGATCGTCATCACCGGCCGCCGCGAGGATCGCCTGCACGCCTTGGCCGAGGAATTGTCCGGGCAGGCCAAGGTGCTGCCGCTGGTGCTGGACGTCCAGGATCGCGCCGCCGTGGAAGCCGCGGTCGCCGGCCTGCCGGAGGAATTCAACCAGCTGCGCGCCCTGGTCAACAACGCCGGTCTGGCGCTGGGCAACACCCCTGCCCAGAGCTGCGACCTGGACGACTGGGACACCATGGTCGATACCAACATCAAGGGCATGCTCTATTGCACCCGCCTGCTGTTGCCGCGACTGATCGCCCATGGCGCCGGCGCCGGCATCGTCAACCTGGGCTCGGTGGCGGGCGACTATCCCTATCCGGGCAGCCACGTCTATGGCGCTACCAAGGCCTTCCTCAAGCAATTCAGCCTGAGCCTGAGATCGGACCTGCTGGGCACCGGGGTGCGGGTGACCAACATCGAGCCGGGCCTGTCGGAAAGCGAGTTCTCGGTGGTGCGCTTCGGTGGCGACAAGGCCAAGGCCGATGCGGTCTATGCCGGTACCGAACCCCTGACCCCGGACGACATCGCCGAATCCATCCACTGGACGCTGAACCAGCCCAAGCACGTTAACATCAACCGCATCCAGCTGATGGCGACCTGCCAGGCGTTCAGCAACTTCAACATCCATCGCAACAGCTGAGGCCGCTCGCTCGGTTCTGATCAAACATCGCCGAGCACCGCACTGTTCGTAGTGGACTAGAGCACCTTGACCGCCCGGCCGATGAACTGGATCGGTCCGGTGGGTCGGCCGGTGGGCGACCCGCCCTGGTCTTCCAGGGTGAGTTCGAACAGCTGATTGGCTTCCAGCGGCGGCAGCTGGTCCAGCGGCACCTGCAGGGTACGCCCCGGCTCGACCAAGCCCAGCGACACCGGGCCTTGCCAGGCATCGGCCTTGGTCCAGAATTGCAGCGCCTTGCCGCTCGGCACGGCGTCGCGCCCCAGGGGAATCAGCTGCAGGTCACGGGCACTGGCGGTCTGGATCACCCAACCGGGCGTACGGTCGTCAGGTGCTGCCAGCACCACCAGGTAACTTGGCGTGGGTACCGGGCGCAGCAGTAGCAGCACCGCGAGCACCAGACTGGCGGCCAGCCCTGCCGCGCTCAGGCCCTGCCAGAGCGCCAGGCGCTGCCACAGCGACTCGCGCCGGAAGGGGACCTTGGCGTCGGCCTCGCCCAGACTGCGCTCGATGCGCGGCCACAGATTCGCGCCGGGCTGGACGGGTGGCACCCGCTCGGCCAGTGGCTGCAGACGCGCCTCCCAGCGCGCCACGGCGGCGGCCAGCAGGGCGTCCGTCGTCAGCGCACCTTCCACCCGACGACGCTGCTCCGCGTCCAGGGTGCCGAGCACGTATTCGCCGGCCAGGCGTTCGCGCTCCTCGTCCGGGGGCAGGGTGGTGTCGCCGTTCATGTCATGCACTCCCTGAGCGCCTTGAGGCCGCGCGTGATCCAGCTCTTCACCGTGCCCAGCGGCGCCTGCAGGCGCTGGGCGATCTCGCCATGGGAGCAGCCGTCTAGGTAGGCAGCCAGGATGGCCTCCCGCCGCGGCGCCTCCAGGTTCTGCAGGCAGCCCTCCAGGCGGCGGCCGTCAGCCTCTCGCACCGGATCGGCAGACTCGGCCAGGGGTTCCCAGCCGTCCGCCAGGGGCACCAGCCGCTGGCGATCGCGCAGGGCGTTGAGCGCGAGGTTGCGTGCCACGCTGCACATCCAGCCACGCGCCGAACCACGCTCCGGGGCGAACCCGGCGGCGCCGCGCCAGATGCGCAGAAAGGCGTCGTGGAGGATGTCCTCGGCCAGCCCGCGATCACGCACCAGGCGCAGGACGATGCCCAGCAGCAGCGGCGCCTCGGTCTGGTAGAGCCGCTGCAGGGCGGCGCGCTCGCCCCGAGCGCAGGCGGCGAGCAGGGCCTCAGGGTCATGGGGACGGTCGGTCACTAGGTCACGCCAGGCTAGGGGGCGCCAGGGGTGGCGACCGGATCAGCCGAGCCTAGCCGATCCGGTCGTGGCTGTCCCCCTGGACCTCAGCCCTTCTTCCAGAACAGATAGTCCGCCTGGTAGTTCACGGTCTGCTGTTCGCCCTTGTTGGCCGAGGTGCAGGCCTTGGCCGGCGCGACGCCACCCTTGAGCGCGGTGCGCTGGATGTAGGTGGTGCCCTGGAAGGCGCCCTTGCGCTCGGCAGGCGCGGCCTCCACCAGTTGATAGGGCAGGTTGCCGGCGCCGGCGGGGGCGACGGCCAGTTGCTTGCCGACCACCTTGGAGCCGTCGCTGGCTTCCCAGGTCGCCGGCGGACCGTAGTAGCGCCCCACCTGCTTGCCCTGGCGATCATGCAAGTCGGCCTTGGGGCCCACGAAGAACCACTCGGTCTGGCCGGGCATGTCCTTCTTGTCACGGCACTCGTAGACGATGGTGCCCTTGCCCACGGTTTCCAGCATCAGGCTGTTGCCGGCGGGGACACGGACGGCCTCGGGCAACTCACCCTGGGCCAGCAGCGGGGTGCTCAACAGGGCGGTCAGGGCCAGGATGCTGCAACGGCTGGAGATATTGTTCATGCGCTTGCTCCGGATTGAGAGGGGGCACAGTCGGCTGGACTGTAGGGGCTATACCCGGCAGCCGGGGCCTTGGATGCAGCTGTCATAAAAAATTTTCAATTCAGCGGCATAGTCGCCACCGCCTCGCGGCCGAACCGCTCTGTACTGCGGCTTCTGTCAGCCTGCCGTCAGCCTGGTTTCAGGGATCCCTAAGGTTGTTTGGCGATAGTGGCGGCGGGTCGCGAGCCCGTCTTTCCCAGCCTGCCGGAGTCCTGCCGCGTGTCGTCCATCCCGAGTCCGGCGCGCCTGCGCCTCGAAAGTCTGGCGCTGTGCCTGCTGGCGGTGCTGCTGTTCACCCTCGGACTGTGGGAGCAGCCTTTCATCGGCTTCGACGGCCGCTTCGCGCTGTTCGCCCAGGAGATGTTTCGCCACGGGGCCAGTGCCTTCCCGACCAGTTACGGACAGCCCTATCCGGACTATCCCGCCACCTCGACGCTGCTGATCGACGTCTTCGCCCAGCTATTCGGCGAGGTCAATCGCCTGGCCACGGTGATTCCCACCGCGCTGGCCTCGGCGGCCATCGTCGGTCTGCTTTATCGCCTGCTGGCCGAGCGGTCCCGCGCCTGGGGCCTGCTGGCGGTACTGGTGCTGCTGCTCACCAACGGCTTTCTGGCCAAGGCCCGCTCCATCTGCCTCGATCAGTTCGTTACCCTGGCGGCGCTGGGCTGCTTCTATCTGCTGTGGAGCGCCGACCAGCGCGGCCTGCCCCGGCGGCGCGCCCTGGTGTTCCTGTGCCTGGCCGCCGGCTTCGCCGTGCGCGGACCCCTGGGCTTGATCGAGCCCTGTGGTGTGGTCTGCGTCTACTGGCTGCTGCAGGGCGACTGGCGGCGCAGCTTCGGCTACGGGCTGGTGGGCGCCGTGGTGCTGGCGCTGTGCTGCGCCCTGTTGTTTGGCCTGGCCTGGCGTACCAGCGGCCCGGTCTTTGTCGAAGACGTGCTGCGCATGCAGGTCTCCGGGCGGCTGGACGACACCGACGGTGCCGGCTATCCCTGGTGGTACTTCCTGCAACTGGGGCTCTATCGCTATGCGCCGGCCTTTCCCCTGGCACTGCTGGCCTTGCCGACACTGAGGCGGCACTGGGGGCTGCGCCATGAACAGGCGGACAGCCGCCTGCTGCTCCAGCTGGCCGGCTTCGCCACGCTGATCGTGGTGGCCCTGTCGATACCCACCTTCAAGAAGCCCTATTACATCCTGCCAGCCATCCCGGCCTGCGCCGCCCTCGGCGCCTGGGTGCTGCTGCAAGGGCAGGGTGCCCTGGCCTGGGTACGGCGGCTGTTCCTGCCGCTGCTGGTGATCTTCCCGCTGGTGCTCGGGGTGCTGGTCAAGCTACAGCAGCCCAAGCTGCAGGCCGCGGGCTGGTGGCCTGAACTGGATCTGCGCTTCCTGCTGGGCGCCTTCGCCATCCTGACGCTGTTCGCCCTGGTGGCCGCCTGGCGCGAGCGCGGCGCCTTCCGCCTGGGCATGCCCCTGGCCGCGGCAGCCTTGGCGCAATGGCTGCTGGTGGTGCTGGCGCTGGATCCGATGCAGGCGCTGCGCTACGACACCCGGGCCTTCGTCACCCGCCTGGAAAGCCTGCGCCAGGGGGAGCCCGGGCAACTGGTGTTCCTTGGTCTGGGCCAGGACACCAAGGCCTTTCGCTACCTGATGAATCTCGACTACGACGTGCCCCTGCCGACCTTCCTCGATATCGGCCAGGCGGCGCAGCTCGCCCAGGTCACCCGACCCGCCTATGTGCTGCTCGACGCCGACAGCCAGTCCGCTCTGGCCGGCACCCCGTTGGCCAGTCGCCGACCGGTGCTGGAAGGGCGCTTCAACGACAACCGCTGGCAGGCCTACTACCTGCCTTGAGGCCGCTGTGATGACCGATTTGCCCGATTTCAAACGTCGCCGGCTGTGCCTGGCGCTAGCCGGTTTGCCGTTGCTGGCCGCCTGCAAGCCGACCCAGCGCTACGGCCTGCCGGAACACCGCGCACTCTGGTTCGAACGGCATGCCTTCGAACCCCTGGCGCCGCTGCCGTCGCGCAGCAGCTTCCTGCTCGGCGTGCTGCCCGATACCCAGTACTACAGCGAGAACAACCACGAGATGCAGCCCAACGGTCGGCGCATAGAGCGTTATGGTCACCTGGGCTATCCGCCGGCGCTGGCCTTTCATGCCCAGACCCATTGGCTGGCGCACAATGCCGCGGCCCTGAACCTGCCCTTTGTGGTGCACCTGGGCGATCTGGTGGAAAACGCCGAGCAGCGTGGCGAATGGGCCTTGGCCAGTCACGCCATGGCACGGCTGGAGCAAGCGGGGGTGTCCTACAGCGTCATGACCGGCGACCATGATGTCGTCGAGCTCTACACCGAGGATCGCCTGCGCGATGGTCGCGAACTCTTCACCCAGTACTTCGGCCGCGAGCGGGCGGCGCGCCAGGCCACCTTCATCGAACGCGATGTCACCGGCCTCAACGAGGCCCATCGTTTCTCGGCCCTGGGGCAGGGCTTCCTGCTGCTGACCCTGGACTGGTGCCCCTCGGACCAGAGTCTGGACTGGGCCCAGGGGATGCTGGATCGCTATCCGCACCTGCCGACCATCCTGGCCTCGCACAACATCGTCGACCTGGTGAACGGCCAGGCCGTGCTCTCCACCCGGCGCAACGACACCGGGGTGCGGCTATGGCATCGACTGATCCGCCGCAACGATCAGATCTTTCTGACCCTCAACGGCCACAACCACGGCAGCGGTCATCTGCGGCTGACCAACGACCTGGGCCATCCGGTGGATCTGCTGCTGATCAACTACCAGACCGAATACGCCGGCGGCAACGGCCTGCTGCGCCTGCTGGAACTCGATCTGGCGCGGGGCAGGCTGGAGGCCTTCACCTATTCGCCCTGGGTCGCCTATCGCCAGCAGAGCGGCGACCTGCCCGTGCGCCTGGGCAGCGATCCACGCGACACCTATTCCGCCGAGGTGCTGGCGCCCCTGGCCTCGCCGCAGTTCGACAACAGATTCGTGCTCGAGGTGAATTTCGCCACACGCTTCGCCGGCTTTGGCGGCTATACCGCGCAGTTGCCGGCGGTGGCGGAAGAGGGCGTGCTGGCGCGGCTGCGCCAGCAGTTGGGGATCACCTAGGAGCCTGC
>NZ_ANBZ01000047.1:0-172598 GCF_000316965.1 Pseudomonas sp. 313 | reverse complement strand
GGAGCTGAAGACGGCCACGTGGTGCTGCCGCAGAAAGGCCCGATTCTGGAAGTACGGCACGCCCATGCCGATGCCCAGGGCCTTCGCCTCGCGGCTTCTCGCAATGACGCATCCATCGTTGTTCGACAGCACCACCACCGGCCGCCCGTTCAGCTCTGGTCGGAACAGCCGCTCGCAGCTGCAGTAGAAGGAGTTGCAGTCGATCAATGCGTAGACGCTCATGGCCGGAGGTCTCGCATCAGGAAGTCCACCACGCCCCAGAGCTCCACTTCGCCGACCAGGTCGAGAGGCCGCGGGTGGCCATCACGCCCTATCGTCGCCAGCAGTTGCTGCCGCTCTTGGGTGGTCAGCACCGTGCAGAGCCGGTGCTCACAGTCGGCCACCACGATCACCGCGCGCCCGGGCTCGACATCGGCGGCACGGTCCACGACCAGGACATCCCCCTGGTGGATGCTCAGCCCCGCAAGGGCCTCGCTGTTCACCAACCAGAGCCAGAGGTTGGGTGCGCCCCAGCCGATCGCCTCATCGATCGAGAGTGGCAGCTGTGCGTGATCCTCGGCCGGGCTCTGGAAGCCGGTGATCCTCAGCCGCGCCTGGGAGAGCGCGAGCTGCGCGAGTCTGCGACCCCGTGTCTTAAAAGCGTCCATGATGGCACCTTGATACTGTACATTTAAACAGTATAGGTGCTGGCTTCAGAGACAGGTCAACAGACGAAGCGACGAGTGGTGTCTACTAGCGAGGAGGTAAGGGACCGACAGCCCACCGCAGGCTGCGCGTCAGAAGCAGGATGCGCCTTTGGTCGGCGCTGGAAAGGTGACGGAAGGCATCGAGCATCTCTCGCTCGACCTCCACCAGGCGCGTAGCGTCTTCTCGACGTTGTCGCGGCTCAGCCTGGGTGTAACTCACCTGCTCCATGGTTGCATGACCCTCACATTACTGTATTTGTATACAGTACATTTTGTGACGTAGGTCGCCAACCCTTGAGGGTTACTTAATACGAAAAGCCCGGCGTAGAGGCCGGGCTTGCAGATCAGGACTTGGGACAGCGGGCAAGCGCTCGCTGGATCATCTCCGTAGGTGGTGGGACTTTCCAGGTCGTGCCAGTGCCAACCGATTTCGGATCGTCGCGCCAGATCTCGGTCAAATCACGCCAGCCCATCTTCGCTGCCTTGGACCGTGCTGATCCATTAACGGCGTAGGTGGTGTCGCCAACGCGCACCACGGTATACGCCGGTGGCTCGCAGTCCAGCAGCACGGCAGGCACGGTAAATGGCCATTCCTGGCCGTACTCTTCTGCCGTGATCTTCTCGCCATGTGCAGTGGACGGCGCACCCAGAACCTTGATGAAAAACCAACCTGCGACCGTGATGAACACCAGACCGTAGAAGTAGTGCTTCAGACGGATACCTGGATTCTTTACCCCGCAACCAGGGCAAACCTTGGCCGTCGGCGCCACCTGGTGGCTACAGGTCTTACAGGGCGTCAGCGCCATGCGACACCTCCTGAAAAGGAGGCAGGGAGGCAACTCGCGAGCGAGCGATGGTGATGGGTCATGGAACTACTCCTTGTGGAATCCATGCTTCCCGGCCCCCATGGCCGGGGCCGACAGGGCCTACGCCTTGCCGGAATCCAGTGCGCCGTCTGCTGCAGCCAGGGCGAAGGCCATGCGGCGCGCGGCGTCTTTGCTGATTTCAGACATTCCCCGGAAATAGGTAACGAGCTCTCGCTCGTCATCCGACAGTGCAGCTTCAAGGGCGGGCATTCGATCGCCAGTCATCACGTACCAAATGTCGATGCCGAGACGTTTTGCCTTCAGAAGATAGAGCGCATCAGGCGCTCTTTCCCCTTTTTCGTAGGCGTACTGGGTGTTTTTCCCAACCTCTAGGGAAGCGCCAAAATCCGTCTGGTTGGGACCGAGGCGGAGTCGCTCCTCCCGCAGCCGAGACCCAATTCCCAACATATCGTCCATTAGACCCTTGACACTCCCCGTATATAGGGAAACACTAGCGGCGAATTCACACGAAACCACACGTAATCACACGAAGCCGAACTATGCCGAACGGATACCCAACAGAGCAAGCTTGTGACGCTGCACGCGACCGCCTGAAGCGTCTCGGGTTGAGTGCCAAGGAATGGGCGCAACAGAACGGACTGACCCCGAGCACGGTATACGCGGTGCTCAACGGCCAGAAAAAGTGCCTGCGAGGCGAGTCGCACCGTGCTGCCGTATTGCTCGGCATCAAGGACGGCGAGACCTCACCTGTGGCGGAACGATAGGGCCATCCGGCCCAGGGAGATACTGGAAGATGAAACGCCCCGCCCTAGAAACCCGCCGCCAGGTCATCAGTGCCGTGATCTGCGCTTACCCAGGTGGTCGCGAGTGCGCCGCAGCACGCCTCGGCTTGCCGCTCAAGAAGTTCGATAACCACGCCTACGAAACCGCTGGTTGCCGCCCGCTGAGTGATGCCCAGATCCTGCTGCTCGAGCAGGAGACCGGCACCACCCACCTGGTGGACTACCTGGCCTCTCAGTACGGCGGCTTTTTCGTGCGCCAGGCCGAGATCGGCGACCTGGACAACCTAGACCTCTACGCCCGCTCGGTGAAGACCGCGGTCAAGCGCGGGCTGGTGGACCAGATCATCGGCCAGGCGCTCGAGGACGGCGTCATCGATGCGAAGGAGATCGAGCAGATCCTCGGCGCGCATCGCCGGCATATGGCGGCGCGTGAGGAAGAAGTCTGGGCGGTGATCACGCTGCACGCGGCTAAAGCAACGGATCCAAAACACTAGCCAGACGGCGAACCCTGAAAGCCTGCCAGGACAGCGGGCACGTAGTCGGCGCGGAGCGCCAGAAACCGGCCAGGCCGGAGCCGCCACAGGCGGCAGGGAAGATAGATGGCTTTGTTCAAGAAACAGAAGAAGGGGCAGTTCTGGTGCTGCTTCTGCGGTGCGCCCCTGGTCTGCCGGACCAGCTGGTTTGCCCACGTATTCCTGCGGCAACAGGTTTTCCAGTGTCACTTCGCGCCCTGCAGCGCGTCGTTTTATGCCCACACCGAGCTGACCCACCTGGCCAGCCCGAGTGGATTGCCGAATGCGCCGGCTTGCGAGTTACCACCCAGCACCAGCCACCTCAACGCCATGGCGCAGAAGGTGTACGAGAACAACTTGGTCATCTGCGAAGAGCAGCTGAGCTTGCTCCAGGACGAGATCGACGAAGACCAGCAGCAGCACGTCAGAGAGGACATCGCATCGTGACCACCACCAACCACCCCGCCGACTACCTCGACACCATGCAGGCTGCTGCCCTGGCCTACATGCGCAACCACGAAGCCAAGCACCTCGGCCGCAGCCAAGCCCTGCAGGATGCAGCCGCCGCGCATCTGCAGCTGATGGGCGTGCCCCAACACACTGCCGAGCGCCTAGTCGCCCGCGCCAGTGATCAACTCGAAGCCCTCAAGGGCCACCGCTTCCTAGACATCGATGCCAGCACCGGCGACGTCGTCGTCTTGGTCAATCCGGCCACTGGCCTGCGCTACTGCATTCCGGTCGTGGAAATCTTCGACGCTCTGATCGACGAAGACCCCGGCACGCGACAGAACGCCTCCCGCTAAGCCCCTGAATACCTGATCCATGCCCGCCTTGCGTGGGTATGGGTGAACTGCGCCTTTTTGCAGCGAGAAACATCATGCCGAACACCCTCAAAGTCCACCTCGAGCTGCCGGCCGAAGCCGCCGAAGCCTTCGCCCGCTGGCTTCAAGGCCGAGCCGACTACACCGTCCAGCAGCACTGGGGTGAGCCGCGCTACGTGCGTATCGAGGACGTCACCAACCGCCGCGCCGCCATCCTCCGCCGCTTCCCCTCCCAGCTCGCCGCCGACCAGACCGCCCGCTTGATCCGCGCTCAGCTCGCCACCCAGGAGGCCAACTGATGCGCCGCCAGCTCGATGTCACCCTTCACCGCAACGCCGGCCAGCCTCTGGTCGTTTCCAATGACGGCGCCCTGGGCAAGGAAGACTTCTGGACCCCCGCCGATCTGCGCGAGCTCGCCCGCGCCTTGAACATCCTGGCCACCGACGCCGAACGCCATGAGGGCAGCGATCTGCGCCTGGTGCGCGACCTCGGTACCGGCCGCGCGGCGGAGTTCTGAGCATGTACCAAATGGACCACCAGCTCCGCGCCGACGTGCTGCAGCGCCTCGAGGCTGACCTCGGCCTGCGGCACATCAACGGCACGGACTACATGCGCAAGGGCACCTGCCCGGCGTGCCACAAGACCGAGCTCTACACCAGCCACGCCAATCCCTGGGTGGTGAAGTGCGGCCGCGAGGCGAAGTGTGGCCAGACCTGGCACGTCAAGGAGCTCTATAGCGACCTGTTCGAGGACTGGTCCGAGCGCTTCAAGCCCACCAACGACGCCCCGGCCGCCAGTGCCGATGGCTACCTCCAGTTCGCCCGCGGCTTCGATCTGGGCCTGATCAAAGGCTGGTACACCCAGGAGAACTACTGGGACCGCGACCTCGGCATCGGCTCGGCCACCGTGCGCTTTGAAATGCCCGCCGGCGGCTACTGGGAACGGCTGATCGATCGCCCGAACCGCTTCGGCAGCAAGAAGGCCCGCTTCAAGCCGGCCTGGAGCTACAAGGGCAAGCTCTGGGTGCCGCCGACCGTCGACCTGCTGCAGGTCCAGGAGCTGTGGATCGTCGAAGGGATCTTCGACGCCATCGCCCTGCTGCATCACGGCATCCACGCCGTCTCCATGATGTCGAGCGCGCCCTTCCCCGAGGAAGCCCTCAAGGAGCTGGCCCGTACCCGCGGCCCCAAGCTGCCGAAACTGGTCTGGGCCCTGGATAACGAGCCGACCGCCCGGGAGAACATCCGCAAGTGGGTACGCCTGGCCAAGGACCTCGGCTATCGCAACCAGGAAGCCGCTCAGATTCCGCAACCAGGTGGCCGCAAGGTCGACTGGAACGATCTGCACCAGCGCTGGATGTTCGAGAAAGAGGACAAGCGCAAAGACCGCATTGAGCGCGACCTGGAGATCGCCCACCACCAGGGCACCCTGCTGCTGGCCGATTCCCCCAAGGAGAAAGCGCTGCGGATCTACGGATTCGAGGAAGCGAGCAGCGAGTTCTACTTCGACTTCGGCAACCGCATGTACTGGGCCAAGTTCGACCTCAGCAAGCTGGACGAAGAGCAGCGCGCCATCCTGGACAGCGACGAGCCCGAGGACCGGATGCTCAACGAAAACAGCGCCCGCCGCCGCGCCTTGGAGAACGTCTGCTCGCTCAAGCTGCTGGCCAACTGCAACTTCGAGACCCTCTACAAGCAGATCAGCGAATCCACCGGCGAGGCCTGGTACTACCTCCGCGTGAACCCGCCCCACGACGGCCCGGCCGAGAAGCTGGCCTTCACGCCCAAGCAGATGGCCTCGAGCGGTGAATTCAAGGCCAAGCTCTTGCACGCCGGCGCCACCTGGCTCGGCACCCAGAAGCACCTGGACCAGATCGTCATCACCCAAACCGAGGGCGTGAAGACCGTCGAGACCATCGACTTCATGGGCTACAGCAAGGACCACCAGGCCTACATTTTCAACGACATCGCCTGCCACAACGGCAACGTGGTCAAGGCCAACAGCGAGGACTACTTCGAGCTGGGCAAGCGCCGGGTGAAGTCCCCGTCGCTCTTGAAGATCAAGGCGCAGCCCGATAGCACCGGCTACCGCGAAGACTGGTTGCCCAAGCTCTGGCTATGCTTCGGCGCCAAGGGCCTGATCACCCTTACCTACTGGTTCGGCTCCCTCTTCGCCGAGCAGATCCGCGGCCAGTACGAGAGCTTTCCCTTCCTGGAAGTGACTGGCGAGCCCGACGCCGGCAAATCCACCCTGCTGGTCTTCATCTGGAAGCTGTTCGGCCGCAACTACGAAGGTTTCGACCCGACCAAGGGCTCGGCCTCTGGCCGCAGCCGCGCCATGGGCCAGGTTGCCGGCATGCCGGTCGTGCTCCTCGAGGGCGACCGCAACAGCGATGCCGCCAACACCAAGAGCTTTGACTGGGACGAGCTGAAGGACTTCTTCGGCGGCGGTCTGCTGCGGACCCGCGGCGTCAAGAACAACACCAACGAAACCTACGAGCCGCCTTTCCGCGGGACCATCGTCATCAGCCAGAACGCGCCGGTTACGGGCCACGAAGCCATCCTCTCGCGGATCGTGAAGCTGCACTTCACCAAGCCCAAGATCACCGAGGCCAGCAGCGCGGCCGCGGACGCCATCAACCTGATGGAGATCGAGGAGCTGAGCCACTTCCTGGTCAAGGCCATCAAGGCCGAGCCCCAGGTCATGGCCCTATTCGCCGAGCGCTATCCGCACCACCGCCAGCGGCTGCGCAAGATGAGCGCCCTGCGCTCGGCCCGGGTGGTGAAGAACCACGCCATGATCCTGGCCCTGGTGGACTGCCTGGCCCTGATCCTGCCGCTGAGCGAGACCCAGCTGGCTGCCTGTGATCAGCAGCTGCTGCAGATGGCCATGGAGCGCCAGAGCGCGATCAGCGCCGATCCAGCCGAGCTGGACGAATTCTGGGCCGTGTACGACTACCTGGAATCGCGCGGCGACCACGCCATGGTCAACCACGCCAAGAAGCCCGACGAGCTGATCGCCATCAACCTCAACCAGTTCGCCGAGAAGGCCGCTGAGTTCAAGCAGAAGATCCCGGACCTCAACACCCTGCGCCGCATGCTGCCCGATTGCCGCCGGCACAAGCTCCTGGGCATCAACGTTTCCACGTCCAGTGCGATTCGCACCCGCGAAATGCTGCGCAACCCCCTGAGCGAGAAGAAAGAACCCAACGTGAAGTGCTGGCACTTCAAGCCCTGATCCGCCCACCCCAAGGAGAGACACCATGCAGCAATACCACTACCGCTCCACAGACCCTGCAGTCGTCGCCATCGTCCAGGACTGCTTCAACCAGCGCCAAGCCCTGCGGCTCGCTGCTGATCGTCTGGGCGAGGCCTTCGGCGGTGAGGTCGCCCTGCTGCGCTCCACGACCGACGTCATGCCCGGCGGCATAAAGCTCAAGGGAGGCCAGGAGCTGGACGTCCACTGGTGCCGACCTGATCAGTGGGGCTTCCGCCGCCTGCGCGTCAAGCCGAAGACGGCCAAGGGCATGCCCAAGGCGGAGCGAGAAGCCCTCCAGGTCGAGCACCAGCGTCTGGTCCAGCTGTGGCAGGAGCACTGCCCGGCGTCGCTCGACGTGCATGCGTTCTGGGATCGCCTGGGCGTGAACACCGGCAACCTGCTGCTCAGCGGCGGCCTGTTCTTCACCCAGCACGGCTCGGCCTACTTCTGCCTGGGCTTCTGCATCGACCAGGACAAGCACCTGGCCAACGTCGCCGCAGGCAAGCCCAGCGCCGGCTGGATCGACGGTGCTGAGGAGATCCTGCCCAGCCACTACGACGCCGCCCGCCGCGACTACAACCGGGAGGCAGCTTGAGGGCCGGGAGCGTCCAACTGTTCGTGATCGAGGAGAGAAGGTCCGGATTCGCTGAAGGGACGCCGGAAAGCAAGAGGCCTGGGGAGCGCCAACTCGCCCAGGCCGACCACCACCACTGGAGAAACATCATGCCTAACGTAAACCAGCGCAGTAGCAATGCTCAGCCTATCACGCTCCACCCGGCCCTGGTGCAACGCTGCCAGGCCACCGCCCTGCTGGGCGAGGCGGTCATCCGCTACCAGGTCAGCCGCTCCAGCGGCGATCGCATCCACCTCCTCGCCCTGGCCAGCATGGCCAACACCCTCGGCGCGCTGACAGAGCAGGACGCCGATGTCATTAACCGAACTCTGGACCGCACCGGAGGCGCCCATTGAATACGACTTTCTTACTTATGGCTCAGTACGGGGGCGTCGCAGTCATTCCACTGGAACGCCTCTGCACCGACTACTTCAGCCACCTGACTCCGACAAAGCTCCGCAGCAAGATCGTCGCCGGCGTTATCGACCTGCCGCTGGTACGGATCGAGAACAGCCAGAAGGCCGCCCAGGGCGTGCACCTGACGGACCTAGCTCGTTACCTGGACGTGCAGCGTGAGCGGGCTGTCCGCGAGAACGACAAGCTGCACAACCGGGCAAGCTAGCGCGGGACGCGTGCGCCGAGCATCACCGGCGCCGCGATGATCCTTTCCAGCCAGGGCCATCCCGCATAGGGATCGCCCTGGCCTTTCAGGTGCGTATAGCGCCGCATCGAATTCCAGTCGCGATGGCCCGAGACGCTGGCCACGCGAGGAATGTCCCAGTCCATCTCGAACAGCCGGCTGACCCCATCGTGCCGCAGGTCGTGGAAGCGTAGATCCTGCAGGCCGAGAAACTGGCAGGCCTTGGTGAACGACGCAGAGATCGAATCACCGTTGTAAGGAAAGATCTCCTCGCACTCACGCGGCATCGACTGCAGGATGGCCCAGGCTTCGTCTGGGAGGTGGCACCAGACGTGGTTGCCGATCTTCTGCCCTGGGTTCTTCATGTCGCGCACGAGCACCGCCTGCCGGCGCTCGTCCACGTCGTCCCAGCGGATCCGGGTGATCTCTTCCTGACGGCGGGTGGAGAAGATGGCGAATGCGATTACCTTGGGCATGTTGATCGACGCCGGCCGGCGCCGCTGCATCTCGAAGAAGTACTCCAGCAGCAAATCCAGCTCCTCGGGCTCGGGACGCCGATCGCGCTCTTTGCTCTTGCTGATCATGCCCATTTTCTTGAGCACCCGCCGGGCATCGGCCATGGCGTGCGGATCGATCTCATAGCCCCACGCCGGCCGCGCGATCGACAGTACGGCCGCTAGGTGCGAAAGGTCGTTGCCTACCGTCTGCGCCTGCACCCCACCGCCTTCGGGCCCCATGCGCCACTGGCCATATTCCACCAGACGCTGGCTGGTGAGTTCTCGGTCATCAAGGTCACCGAGCCACGTCTCGCCAATGGCCTTCAACGTCGCCTCCTTGGTCCGGCCGAGCGTGGTACCAAACTGCTCCACATAGCGGGCGATCATCTGCTGGACCGTTGATCCCTTCCGCTTCGCACGCTCCAAGGCACCTGGCTGAGCAAGCTCAGTTTCTCGCTTTTTCAGCCACGCCTGCGCGGTCTGCTTCCGGTCGAAAGTCTGGCTTTCCTGATAGACTCGAACTCCATCCCGCATGATGCGGAGTTGGGCCGTATAGCCCGTGCTGCCATCCTTCCGGCGGCGTGACGTTATCGTCCCCATTTCGATTTGCTACATGACCGTTTGCGATTGCTACATTGTAGCAACGCACCTCTAAAAACCGTCTGAAATGTAGCAAAACGAGCCTAGAACAGACGTACCGAGATGCTTGCCGAAACCGCCTCAAACCCAGAAACCACGCGCCCTGAGCCGTCCCGCCGCTTTTCCGTGGCGCCCATGATGGACTGGACGGATCGTCACTGCCGTTATTTCCACCGACTGCTGTCCCAGCATGCCCTGCTCTATACCGAGATGGTCACCACCGGTGCCCTGCTGCATGGCGATGCCCAGCGGTTCTTGCGGCACGACGAGACCGAGCATCCCCTGGCGCTGCAGCTGGGCGGCAGCGTGCCGGCCGAGCTGGCCGCAGCGGCGCGGCTGGGTGAGCAGGCGGGGTATGACGAGATCAACCTGAACGTTGGTTGCCCCAGCGACCGGGTGCAGAACAACATGATCGGCGCCTGCCTGATGGCCTATCCCGAGCGGGTGGCCGACAGCGTCAAGGCGATGCGCGATGCCGTGGCCATCCCGGTGACGGTCAAGCACCGCATCGGCATCTCAGGGCGCGACAGCTACGAGGCGCTGCGGGACTTCGTCGGCCAGGTCGCGGACGCGGGTTGCCGCAGCTTCACCGTGCACGCGCGCATCGCCATCCTCGAAGGGCTGTCACCCAAGCAGAATCGCGAGATCCCACCGCTGCGCTACGACGTGGCCGCGCAGCTGGTGCAGGACTTCCCGGATCTCGAATTCATTCTGAATGGCGGCCTCAAGACCCTGGACACCTGTCGCGAGCACCTGGAGGTCTTCGATGGGGTAATGCTGGGTCGCGAGGCCTACCAGAATCCCTACCTGCTGGCCGAGGTGGACGCGGCGCTCTACGGTTGCGACCGTCCGCCACTGACTCGCCATGAGGTCATGCTGCGGCTGCGGCCCTATGTTGAGGCGCATCTGCAACAGGGTGGTCTCATCCACCACGTCACCCGCCATGTTCTGGGCCTGGCGCAGGGATTTCCCGGCGCGCGGCGCTTCCGGCAACTGCTGTCCACCGATCTGCATCGCAGCCCTGAACCGCTGCGCCTGTATGACGAGGCCACTGAACTTCTCAGAGGCCACTGAGTCACGTCTCCACGATGTCCATTCGTTAACCGAAGGAAAGACCTGCCATGAGCAAGCTGGAACAACTCAAGCAATACACCACGGTCGTCGCCGATACCGGCGATCTGGACGCCATCGCCCGCCTCAAGCCCTACGACGCCACCACCAATCCCTCGCTGCTGCTCAAGGCCGCTGCCCTGCCCCGCTACGAAGAACACCTGCAAGCCGCCTTCAGTGGCGCCGGCGGTGACATCGGCCTGGCCTGCGATCGCTTCGCCGTCGCCGTCGGTGGTGAGATCCTCAAGCTGATCCCCGGCCGCATCTCCACCGAGGTGGACGCGCGCCTGTCCTTCGACACCGGCGCCACCCTAGATCGCGCCCATCGCCTGATCGAGCTGTACGAGAAGGCCGGCATTGGCAAGGACCGCGTACTGATCAAGATCGCCTCCACCTGGGAAGGCATCCGCGCTGCCGAGCAACTGGAGAAGGAAGGTATCCAGACCAACCTGACCCTGCTGTTCTCCTTCGCCCAGGCCGCGGCCTGCGCCGACGCCGGTGTGTTCCTGATCTCGCCCTTCGTCGGTCGCATCTACGACTGGTACAAGAAGGCCGAAGGCCGTGACTACGAAGGCGCCGAAGACCCGGGCGTGAAGTCCGTGACCCGTATCTACCAGTACTACAAGGCCAATGGCTACGAGACCGTGGTGATGGGTGCCAGCTTCCGCAACCTGAACCAGATCGAGCAGCTGGCCGGCTGCGACCGCCTGACCATCAGCCCCGAACTGCTGCAGCAACTGTCGGAAGCCCAGGGCGACCTGCCGCGCGTACTGACCGCCTACAGCACCGGTGGCGAACCCAAGCAGCAGCTGAACGAGGCTGCCTTCCGCTGGGCGCACAACGAAGACGCCATGGCCACCGAGAAGCTGGCCGAAGGCATTCGCCAGTTCGCGCGGGATCAGGAAAAGCTGGAAGTGCTGCTGCCCGGCAAGCGCTAAGCCAGAGCGTGGTCAGTGCCTTTCGAGGGCACTGACCAGATCGCGAAAGGCATTGCGATTGGATTCATTGAGGCCCATCAACACCCGATGGGCTTCAAGCACGCGACTGCGCACCTCGGCTTCGGACTGATCCTGCGGTGGCAGGTCGGTCAGGCAATCCGGGCAAGGCAGGACCGTCTCGACGATATTGAACACCTGATCGAAACCCATGGAATCCAGCAGGCGCAGGATGTCCGGGTTGTTGGTGGTCAGCATGGGCAGCAGCCCGATGCGCTGCCGCGACAGGATCGACAGCTTGGCCAAGAGGCCCAGAGTGGTGCTGTCGATGCTCTGCGTCTCCGTCAGGTCAATGACGATGGACGAGAAATTCAACGACGAGAAGATGTGTTCGATGGTCGCGTCCAGCGCCGAGCACAGGGTCAGACGCACCTCGCCGGTAAACTTCAGGACGAAGGTGCCATCCTGCTCGGCAAATTGGATTTTTCCGGTGCTCATGCCAGGTTCCTGCTCAACACCAGCAAAGCGATATCGTCGGGCATCTCGGTAACGGACGCCAGATCCAGGGCTTCGCTCAGGCCTGCCAGTGTACCGCCGGCGCGGCGGACGTAATCGGGCAAGCTGTGTTCTTTCTCTTTCAAATTGTCTCCCGGCAGCAGGTCGAAGATGCCATCCGAAAAGAGGGTCAGGCTGAAACGCTCGGGCAGATCCATCTGGTGGTCATTGTAGGTCGCCTCCTGGAACAGTCCGACCGGCAGGCCCTTGCCTACCAGGAAGCGGGTTTCTTCCGGGGTATGCAGGACCGGCAAGGGCAGATGACCACCGATGCTGTACGCCAGGGTACCCGTGGTTTCGTCGATGACGCCACCCAGCATGGTCACGTGCTTGCCCAATTTGCAATCCAGTAGACCCCTGTTGATGTGACCGAGCACATCCGAGGGCTTGAATTCGGGCAGCGTGCCGTTGCGCTTGGACTCATAGAGCAGCCGCGTGGTCATGAATTTGAGCAGCACGGTCACGAAGGCCGACGAGGCGCCATGGCCGGAGACGTCGGCCAGGTAGAAGGCGACGCGGTGCTCGTCGATGCGAAAGTAGTCGACGAAATCGCCAGACAGGTACAGCGAGGGGATGATCTCGTGGGAGAAATGCAGCCCCTCGGTTTCCCAGGGCGTCACCGGCAACATGTTCATCTGCACGTGGCGCCCGGCGTTCTGGTCTTCCTGCAGGAGGCTCAGGCTGGCCTGCAGCTCGCGATTGGTGTTTTCCAGCTTGACCCGGTAGCGATCGTTTTCCAGGCGCAGGCGGGCGCGATCCAGCGCGCGATTGACCGAGTGCTCCAGCACCATCAGGTCTTCCAGCGGCTTGATCAGGTAATCGGCGGCGCCCAGGCGCAGGGCTTCCACGACGTCGCTCATGACGCCGGCGCCGGACAGCACCAGCACGGGCGTATCGATGGACAGCTCGCTGATGCGGCGCAGCAGCGTCAGTCCGTCGACCTGCGGCATGCGCAGGTCGCAGATGATGAGGTCAGGCTGTTCGCGCTCGAATATTTCCAGGCCCTGCTGGCCATTGCTGGCCTGCAGGACATTGAAGCCACTGTCTTCGAGATAGTCGGCGAGACTGAGGCGAACCACCTCGTCATCGTCAATGATCAGGAGCGTGGCAGGCGAATTAGACATAGAGGATCCAGGCATGCACCCGAACGGCAAACCGGCGGACACTATCCGACACGGGCCACGGTGATTACGACACGGCGGAGACACTACTCCCATCCACCGGGGCGTTCAAGCTTGCCAACCGGATGGAAATTCTTTACAGGGTGCCATTATGGAGTTTATACCTCCAGCAACCCGCCATCCATCCTCCCAAGCAGTAGGATTGCCATGAGTACCATTGACCGTTCTTACAGTGAAAAGCGCGACTTCATTCGCATGCACGTCGACTCCAAAGCCATACTGAAGGTCGGCGATGCCTCCTTCGAGGCACGCTGCGTCGATCTGTCCAGCACCGGTTTCCAGATCGAGGCCGCCACCAGCCTGCAGGTCGGCGACAAGGTGACCGTGCTCATTCCCTCCAGCCATGCCGAACTCCCCGGCCTGGAAGCCGATACCGAAGTTCTACGCGTCCAGGCGACGGACTCTGGCAAGCAGCTGCTCGGCCTGTCCGTGCTGGAAATGCGCTAGACGCTCCGATCCCCAATAAAAAAGGCAGCCCTGGGCTGCCTTTTTTATTGGGCCGGGACTAGAAATCGTCGACCACCTGACCATCCTTGACCTTGAATTCGCGGGTCTGCAAATAGGCGTTGCGAATGAACACGTACTTGTCCCCGGTGATCAGGCGCTCGGCCTGCAGGAGACCGGCCCGGGTATCGACGGTGCTGAGGGCGAAGGCGCTGTTGCGCACGGCGACGTCGTCCACATAGGGATAGGCGCTGGTGTAGCTGTCCGGGATGCGACCGAGGCCGTCACGCACGCTGCTGGGGCCGAAGAACGGCAGGACCAGGTAGGGACCGCTGGTGGCGCCCCACTTGCCCAGGGTCTGGCCGAAATCTTCGTCGTTGCGCTGCAGGCCGGCCTTGGTGGCCACGTCGACCAGGCCGAGGCCGCCCATCGTGGTATTCATCAACAGGCGCGCGGTGTCGACCCCGGCGTGCTCGATCTTGCCTTGCAACAGGTTGTTGGCCAGGTTGCGCACGTCACCCAGGTTGTTGAAGAAGTTGCTCACGCCGGTCTGCACGAAGCCAGGCGTGAAGCGCTGATAGCCCTGGGCGACCGGCTTGAGGGCATAGGTATCCAGGGTATCGTTGAACACGAAGATCTTGCGGTTGAAGCCTTCCCAGGGATCGGGATTCTCGGCTTCGGCCGCCATGGCCTGACCGGCAAAGGTCAGGGCCGTTGCAAGGAGCGCTCCCCAGACCCTGGAACCACGTCGCTCGACCATCATCGCTTCTCTCCTCGTTGCACTCAGACGCCTGAAAGGCGCCGATTATAGTCATAGCTTTGCCACTTTGGCTTAGGGCCAGGCGCTATCCCTCGATCTTTGACCCGCCGTTGCGGTCAAAGAATCCGAACACAGGAGAAACGCCCATGACCACCTCTCATCTGCAGGAACAACTCGACCACCTTCGCCACCAGCTGGACCAGGATCCGCCCGCCTCGCCCGAGGATCGGGAAGAACTGGAACTGCTGATCCGGGACATCGAATTCCAGCTGGCCAACGAAGATGCCACCCGGGATGGCAGCCTGGTCGAAGGCGTCAATCTGGCCGTGGAGCGGTTCGAAGTCAGTCACCCGACCATGGCCGGCACGCTCCGCTCGATCATGAACAGCCTGAGCAGCATGGGCATCTGATCACTGCCGGACGTAACGCTCCGCGGCGGGCTGGGTGGCCTCACTGCTTCGGTAGGGATTGATATCCAGTCCGCCACGCCGCACATAGCGGGCGAACACGGTCAGCTTCGTCGGCTTCAGCAGCCGCCACAGATCCAGATAGATGCGCTCGACGCACTGCTCGTGGAAATCC
The DNA here is from genome assembly GCF_000316965.1 of Pseudomonas sp. 313. Classification (NCBI taxonomy): domain Bacteria; kingdom Pseudomonadati; phylum Pseudomonadota; class Gammaproteobacteria; order Pseudomonadales; family Pseudomonadaceae; genus Pseudomonas; species Pseudomonas sp. 313. The sequence goes on along the minus strand of NZ_ANBZ01000047.1, from coordinate 157,756 downwards.
GCATGTTGGCGGAAGGCGACCAGGTAGCGCAGCAGGCTCGCCGGTTCCAGGGCCAGGCCCTCTTCGTACTCGACCACCACGGTGCCCCAGTCCGGCTGACCGGTGACCGGGCAGTTCGACTTGAGCAGGTGGCTGTAAAACCTCTGACTATCCCGCGCTTCGCCCACGTTCAGCAGTTCGGCCTGTGGGTGGGCATAGCGATCCAGACTGACATCCAGATCGTCGAGGCACTGGCCATTCGGGCGCTGGACACCACGGGCCGCCCAATCATCCAAGGACATCAGGTTGACGCCAACGGGACCACCAGCCGCGGCGCTCAGGTCTTTGACCAGCACGGCTTCGAGTTCGGCCATGCTGGCGAACACCGACTGGTTCAGAGAGTTGAGGTACAGCTTGAACGACTTGGATTCAATGATGTTCGGCGAATCGGCCGGGATAGCGAACTCGGCAATGGCCACCACCGGCTTGCCGGAAGGCAGCAACCAGGACAGCTCGTAGCAGGTCCAGACATCCACCCCGCGAAACGGCAGATCCTGCCCGTCCAGGCCTAGTTCCGCCCACTTGGGCGCGCGCGGGATCGGATAGAGCAGCGATGGCGCATATTCGCTGACGTACTCGGTGCTTTTGCCCAGGGGCGATTGTTCTACGCTATGCATGACGCTCAGACACTCAATGACGCATGCCGCGCCCGCTCACGAGCAGACGGATGCTGACCAGATAAAGCACGACCACGGCGAACAGCATGAAGGCGATCGCCACCCCAATGCGGATGTCGGACACCCCGAGGATGCCGTAGCGGAAGGCGTTGACCATGTGCAGGATCGGATTGACCAGGGACACCTTCTGCCAGAAGGCCGGCAGCAGGTCGATGGAATAGAAGACCCCGCCCAGGTAGGTCAGGGGCGTCAGCACGAAGGTCGGCACGATGGAGATGTCGTCGAAGTTGCGCGCGTAGACGGCGTTGATGAAGCCGCCCAGGGCAAAGATCGCCGCGGTAAGGACGATCACCAGCAGCATGATGCCCAGGTGGTGCACCTGCATGTTGGTGAAGAACAGCGATAGCAGGCTGACGATGGCGGCCACGGCCAGGCCGCGCAGGATGCCGCCCATGGCATAGCCGATGAGGATCACATGCGGCGACACGGGCGAAACCAGCAGCTCTTCCACGGAGCGCTGGAACTTGCTGCTGAAGAAGCTGGAGACCACGTTGCTGTAGGCGTTGGTGATCACCGACATCATGATCAGGCCCGGCACGATGTACTGCATGTAGGTGAAGCCACCCATGCCACCGATACGATTGCCGATCAGGTTCCCGAAGATCACAAAGTACAGGACCATGGTGATCGCCGGGGGCAGCAGCGTCTGTGCCCAGATACGGGTGAAGCGGCGCACTTCGCGATGGACGATGGTCCGCAGCGCCACCATGTTGGCTTGGAATTCGGTACTCATCGGGCGACCTTGGCTAGATTCTTTTCCACCAGGGAGACGAACAGCTCCTCCAGGCGATTGGCTTTGTTTCTCAGGCTCTGGACCTGGATGCCGGCGGCGTCCAACTGGCGGAACAGGGCGTTGACCCCACTGGCCTTGTCGATCTGCACCTCGAAGGAGTGATCGCCCAACAGCTTGGCCGGATAGCCGTCCAGCTGCGGCGCCGCCGTCAGCGGCTGGACCACATCGACGATGAAGGTCTCGACGTTGAGCTTCTGCAGGAGCTTGCGCATGCTGGTGTGCTCGACCAGCTCGCCATGGTCGATGATGGCGATGTTGCGGCAGAGATGCTCGGCCTCTTCGAGGTAGTGGGTGGTGAGGATGATGCTGGTTCCCTGCCTGTTCAGTTCGGTGAGGAAGCTCCACATGGAGCGCCGCAGCTCAATGTCGACCCCGGCGGTGGGTTCGTCGAGGATCAGCAGGCGCGGTTTGTGGATCAGGGCGCGAGCGATCATCAGGCGACGCTTCATGCCGCCAGAGAGCATGCGCGAAGGCGTATCGCGTTTGTCCCACAGCCCGAGCTGGGTGAGGTACTCCTCGGCGCGCTCACCGGCGATGCGTGCGGGAATACCGTAGTAGCCAGCCTGGGTGACGACGATGTCGAAGGCCTTCTCGAACTGGTTGAAGTTGAACTCCTGGGGCACCACGCCCAGGCAGCGCTTGAGGCCCGCGGGATCCTTGTCCAGGTCGTTGCCGAACACGGATACCTCGCCGCCGGACTTGTTGACCAGGGTCGAGAGAATGCCGATGGTGGTCGACTTGCCCGCCCCGTTCGGACCGAGCAGCGCGAAGAAATCACCTTCGACCACATCGAGGTCGATCCCCTTGAGGGCGGTGAAGCCGTTGTTGTAGGTCTTGGTCAGACCGCGAATGGAGAGAGCTAGACTCATGTGCCTCCCGGCAAGAACTGATTCGCAAAGAAAAGTGCTACTTCCTATAACCCCGGCGGCGGGCAAAGGTTCGATCCTAGTCGAACCAGACAACGTCGGACAGTGCCCCTATACTGCGCAGCCGCTTTTTCAGGAGACATTCATGGCCACTTCCTATCTCGCCCACCACGTCGCCCTCCTCGCCCAGCTGCGTGCGGTCTTGGCCGACGTCGGCGCGGCTGAGCAGGTGCCCTCGGAGAACCACGCGCTGTTCCTCGACCGCTTCGACGAGCTGGTCGCCGGATTGCCGCAGGCGCCCGAGGAATACGCCTATCTCGGCCAGGACCTGCTCAGCCAGATCTTCAGCCGCTATCCGCAGATCGCCCATCGGGTGCCGCGCGACCTGCTGTGGTTCTTTGGCGGCGACTGCCTGCACTTCATGCCGGACGAGGAGCTGGCGCTCTATCAGCGGCTGGACGAGCGTCGTCATGAGGCGGAATCCCGCGGCGAAGTCTTCGACTGGGCGCAGGAGCAGCGCCTGATGGCCCTGCCGGAAGACGCAGCGCGTCACTGAAACGTCGAAGGGCTATCGATCGGTTCGATAGCCCTTCGCGACCGCCAGGACGCCAGGCTACCTAGTAGTAGGCGTTTTCGCGGTTGGTGTGGTCGGTGACGTCGCGCACGGCGGTGAGCTCGGGGATCCGCTCCAGCAGGGTGCGCTCGACGCCATCCTTGAGGGTCAGATCGACCTGACCACAGCCCTGGCAACCGCCACCGAAGCGCAGCACGGCCACGTTGTCGTCGACGATATCCACCAGGCTGACCATGCCACCGTGGCTGGCGAGCCCCGGATTGATCTCGGTCTGCAGGTAGTAGTCGACACGCTCGTTGAGCGGGCTGTCCTCGTTGACCATGGGCACCTTGGCGTTGGGCGCCTTGATGGTCAGCTGGCCGCCCATGCGGTCGGTGGCGTAGTCCACCAGGGCGTCTTCCAGGAAGGGCTGGCTGACGGCATCGAGGTAAGCGGTAAAGCTCTTCAGGCCGATGGGCTGGTCATCGGGCTTCTCCTCGCCGGGCTTGCAATAGGCGATGCAGGTCTCGGCGTACTGGGTGCCGGGCTGGGTAATGAAGATGCGGATACCGATCCCGGGGGTATTCTGCTTTTCCAACAGGTCGGCCAGGTAATCCTGAGCCGCGTCGGTAATGATGATGGCGCTCATGGTCACTCCTCAACAGGTGTGACAAGTTTACGCCACCCTACTCCTCGACGAAAGCCCTAGTGAAACAGTCGGATAATCGTCTCAATCCAGACGCTGAACGAAGCTGGTGACCCTATTGCGCCCGGCATGCTTAGACTCGTAGAGCGCCTTGTCCGCCTGCTGGATCATCTGCTCGTGATTGCCCAGGGGCACCGACAGATCGGTGAGGCCAATGCTGATGGTGAAGGCGATGGGCGTTCCCAGCACATCGAGACGCATCGCCTCCACCGCTTCGCGCAGGCGCTCGGCGAGTAGTCGCGCGCCTTCTACACCCGTGTCGAGCAGCACCACGCCGAATTCCTCGCCACCGTAGCGTCCGGCGATGTCGGCGTTGCGCACATGGGTCTTGATCACCCCGGCCAGCGCCTTGATCGCCTGATCGCCAACGGCGTGGCCATGGGTGTCGTTGATGCGTTTGAAGTGATCGATGTCGAGCATCATCAGCGCCAGGCGGCCGCCATAGCGCTGGTGCCGGGCGAATTCCTCGGTGAGGCGTTCCTCCCAGTAGCCACGGTTGGCCAGCCCGGTGAGGCGATCGGTGCGCGACAGCTCCTGCAGCTTGTCGTTGGACAGCTCCAGTTGCCGCTTGTTGATGGCGACATCGGTGACGTCGTAGATCACCACGCAGATATGGGCGATGGCCCCGGTGGAATCGCGTAGCGGCAGCAGGGTCACGTTCTGGTACATGAAGGCTTCCACGCCGGTGATCGGCTGGTAGCTCTTGAAGTGGACCAGATAGGGTCGCTGTTCCCAGATGGAAAAGGCCCGGGTGCCCAGCAGGACCACGCTTTCGGCCTTGGCGCGAAACCAGGCCTCGTCGATTTCGGCGAAGACCGCGAACAGCGACTGCTGGCTGACCTCGCTGAGGATCCGCCCGGAATGGTTTTCCATGAAGCTGTTCCAGACCTCGATACGGTAGTCGAGGTCCAGCACCACCACGCCGACATCGATGTTCTGCACGATGTCCAGCAGCCAGTGGAGTTCGTTGATATCGATCTGTGCGGCCATGCTCAACTCATCAGGTAGCCGATCTTGCGGGTGATGCGCTTCACCGAATCCTCGGTGAACAGCAGCAGCAGATCGAAGTGGACGTTATGGCCTTCCAGGCTGTAGCTGAGTTCGACCGCCAGGGTCTTCTTCCAGCGCGTCTTGTTGACGACGATGAGCTCGTCGATGGATGCGTGGTGGCCGAGGATGGTCGGATGGCCCTGGGAAAAGCGGATGTCGAACTGCTCGGCGATCCCGGCCAGGCAGGCGCCGATGATGATGCTCGACAGATCCAGCAGCATCTCAATGTCGCCGGACTCCCCCGCCTCGCGCCAGCGCACCAGGCGCGCCATGTCGTCGAATTCAGAGTCGTGGAAGATCAGCAGCGCCTCGCCGGCGATGCCCTCGCCGATGTAGCCCTGGCATACTGCGCTGAGGCGATCCTCGCGCTGCGCATCCACCAGCGTCATGTGCAGCTCGCTGACTTCCAGGATGTTGACATTGGGAATGGGCAACTGGACGAAGACATCCAGCGCCTTGGCCAGCAGGGCCCCGGCGCGACCCATGGAGACGTTGACCACCTCGCGGAAGGCATCGCGGAAACTGACTTCCAGCTCCGGACGCGCGATGGGTTCCGCCGGAGTCGTCGGGCTTGGGCTATAGATACCGTGGCGCTGGAGCACCGTGGCCAGTTCGGTGGGATCGGCCGGCTTGCGGATGAAGTCCAGAGCGCCCAGCTCGCGCACCCGTGCCACCGCCTGTTCCTGGACATCGCCGGAGACGACGATCACCTTGACCGCCAGACCCTCGTTGCGAATCGCCGCCAGGGTGCCATAGCCATCCAGGATCGGCATGGTCAGGTCCAGCAGCATCACCTGGCCCAGCCCCTGACGCAGCGCCGTGAGGGCTTCCTCGCCATTAGTGGCCTGGGTGATGGATACCCCCCAACCTTCGGGCAGGGAGCGAACCAGCTGCTTGCGCGCCATGTTCGAGTCGTCGCATATCACCAGAGGAATCACGGCCACCTTCCATGACGCAGTTTTGACGCACAGTAAACGTCGGTCATCTGTCAGTAAAGCAGCACTTCGGGCGCTTGTCCGCCGCCCGCTCTAGATCGCTAAGCATCCCTGGCATGAAAGACTCGCCGACCCTTCATGAGCGCTGCTCATCATGGATCACTGCCGATACCGGGGCGGGCGCCGGCTTTTGCTATGCTGCCACCCTTTGTCCAGCGTCTCTTCATCTCTGTGGAATGCCCATGACCGATCGTAGCTCTCGCCTCGCCGCCCTCCGCCACGCCCTCGCGCAGCGCATCCTCATCCTCGACGGCGGCATGGGCACCATGATCCAGAGCTATCGCCTGGAGGAAGCGGACTACCGCGGCAGGCGTTTCGCCGACTGGCCGAGCGACGTCAAGGGCAACAACGACCTCTTGCTGCTGACCCAGCCGAAGATCATCGCCGAGATCGAAAAGGCCTACCTGGATGCCGGCGCCGACATCCTGGAAACCAACACCTTCAATGCCACTCGGGTCTCTCAGGCCGACTACGGCATGGAAGAGATCACCTATGAGCTGAACCTGGCCGGTGCCCGGGTCGCTCGTGAAGTGGCCGACGCCAAGACCCTGGAGACCCCGGATCGCCCGCGCTTCGTCGCCGGGGTGCTCGGCCCGACCAGCCGGACCTGCTCCATCTCTCCGGACGTCAACAACCCCGGCTATCGCAACGTCACCTTCGACGAGCTGGTGGAAAACTACACCGAGGCCACCCGCGGCCTGATCGAGGGCGGCGCCGACCTTATCCTGATCGAGACCATCTTCGACACCCTCAATGCCAAGGCGGCGATCTTCGCCGTCCAGGGCGTGTTCGAAGAGGTCGGCATCGAATTGCCGATCATGATCTCCGGCACCATCACCGACGCTTCCGGCCGCACCCTCTCCGGCCAGACCACCGAGGCCTTCTGGAACTCGGTACGCCACGCCCAGCCGATTTCCGTCGGCCTCAACTGCGCCCTGGGCGCCAAGGAACTGCGGCCCTACGTCGAGGAATTGGCGACCAAGGCCGATACCTTCGTCTCCGCCCACCCCAACGCCGGCCTACCCAACGCCTTTGGGGAATACGACGAAAGCTCCGAGCAGATGGCGGCGGTGGTCGAGGAGTTCGCCGCCAGCGGCCTGCTCAACATCGTCGGCGGCTGCTGCGGCACCACCCCGGCGCATATCCAGGCCATCGCCGAGGCCGTCGCCAGGCATGCCCCGCGCCAGCTGCCGGAGATTCCCAAGGCCTGCCGCCTCTCCGGCCTGGAACCCTTCACTGTCAGCCGCGAGTCCCTGTTCGTCAACGTCGGCGAGCGCACCAACATCACCGGCTCGGCCAAGTTCGCCCGGCTGATCCGCGAAGAGAACTATGCCGAGGCCCTGGAAGTGGCCCAGCAGCAGGTAGAAGCCGGCGCCCAGGTCATCGACATCAACATGGACGAAGGCATGCTGGACTCGCAGGCGGCCATGGTCACCTTCCTCAACCTGATCGCCTCCGAGCCGGACATTTCCCGGGTGCCAATCATGATCGACTCCTCCAAGTGGGAGGTGATCGAGGCCGGCCTCAAGTGCATCCAGGGCAAGGGCATCGTCAACTCCATCTCCATGAAGGAAGGCGTCCAGGCCTTCATCCATCACGCCAAGCTGTGTAAGCGCTATGGCGCGGCGGTGGTGGTCATGGCCTTCGACGAAGACGGGCAGGCCGACACCGAGGCGCGCAAGAACGAGATCTGCGCCCGCTCCTACGACATCCTGGTCAACCAGGTCGGCTTTCCGCCGGAAGACATCATCTTCGACCCCAACATCTTCGCCGTGGCGACGGGGATCGAGGAGCACAACAACTACGCGGTCGACTTCATCAACGCCTGCGCCTATATCCGCGACAACCTGCCCTACGCCCTGACTTCCGGCGGTGTGTCCAACGTCTCCTTTTCCTTCCGCGGCAACAACCCGGTACGCGAGGCCATCCACTCGGTCTTTCTCTACCACGCCATCCAGAACGGCCTGACCATGGGCATCGTCAACGCCGGTCAGCTGGAGATCTACGACGAGATCCCGGCCGCCCTGCGCGAGCGGGTCGAGGACGTGGTGCTCAACCGCACCCCGGCTGGCACCGACGCCCTGCTGGCCATCGCCGACGACTACAAGGGCGGCGGCGCGGTCAAGGAAGCCGAGACCGAGGAATGGCGCGGCCTGCCGGTGGACAAGCGACTGGAGCATGCCTTGGTCAAGGGCATCACCACCTATATCGTCGAGGACACCGAAGAGTGCCGCCAGCAGTGCGCGCGGCCCATCGAGGTCATCGAAGGTCCGCTGATGAGCGGCATGAACGTGGTCGGCGACCTGTTCGGCTCGGGTAAGATGTTCCTGCCGCAGGTGGTCAAGTCCGCCCGGGTGATGAAACAGGCGGTGGCCCACCTGATTCCCTTCATCGAGGCGGAGAAAGGCGACAAGCCCGAGGCCAAGGGCAAGATCCTCATGGCCACGGTCAAGGGCGACGTCCACGACATCGGCAAGAACATCGTCGGCGTGGTGCTGGGTTGCAACGGCTACGACATCGTCGACCTGGGTGTCATGGTCCCGGCGGAAAAGATCCTGCAGACCGCCATCGCCGAGAAGTGCGACATCATCGGTCTGTCGGGCCTGATCACCCCCTCACTGGACGAGATGGTCCACGTCGCCAAGGAGATGCAGCGCCAGGGCTTCACCCTGCCGCTGATGATCGGCGGCGCCACCACCTCCAAGGCCCATACCGCGGTCAAGATTGAGCCGCAGTACCGGAACGATGCCGTGGTCTATGTCACCGACGCCTCACGCGCCGTGGGTGTGGCCACCCAGTTGCTCTCCAAGGAACTCAAGGCCGGCTTCGTCGAGCGCACCCGCGCCGACTACGTCGAGGTGCGCGAGCGCACCGCCAATCGCAGCGCCCGCACCGAACGCCTGTCCTACGCCAAGGCCGTCGCCAACAAGCCGGCCTTCAACTGGCTCGGCTACCAGGCGCCCAAGCCCAGCTTCACTGGCACCCGGGTGTTGGAAGACATCGATCTGGCGGTGCTGGCCGAGTACATCGACTGGACCCCCTTCTTCATCTCCTGGGACCTGGCCGGCAAGTACCCACGCATCCTCACCGACGAGGTGGTGGGTGAAGCCGCCACTGCATTGTTCCACGACGCCCAGGCCATGCTCAGCAAGCTGATCGACGAGAAACTGATCAAGGCCCGCGCCGTGTTCGGCTTCTGGCCGGCCAACCAGGTCCGTGACGATGACCTGGAAGTCTATGGCGAGGACGGCCAGCCGCTGGCCATCCTGCACCACCTGCGCCAGCAGACCATCAAGCCCGAGGGCAAGCCCAACCTGTCTCTGGCCGACTTCGTCGCGCCCAAGGAAACGGGCGTGACCGACTACATGGGCGGCTTCATCGTCACCGCTGGTATCGGCGCCGAGGAACTGGCCAAGGACTACGAGCGCAAGGGCGACGACTACAACTCGATCATGGTGAAAGCCTTGGCCGACCGCCTCGCCGAAGCCTGTGCCGAATGGCTGCACGAGCGGGTGCGCAAGAAACACTGGGGCTATGCCGCGGACGAGACCCTGGACAACGAGGCGTTGATCCGCGAGCAGTACAAGGGCATCCGCCCTGCCCCCGGCTACCCGGCCTGCCCCGATCACACCGAGAAGGCTACCCTCTTCAAGCTGCTGGATCCCGAGGCCAGCTTCAACGAGGCCGGTCGCAGCGGGGTCTTCCTCACCGAGCACTACGCCATGTTCCCGGCAGCAGCGGTCAGCGGCTGGTACTTCGCCCATCCCGAGGCCCAGTATTTCGCCGTGGGCAAGATCGACAAGGATCAGGTGGGCAGCTACACCGAGCGCAAGGGTCAGGAGCTGGCGGTGACGGAGCGGTGGTTGGCGCCGAATTTGGGGTACGACAACTAAGCTGGCAGACGCCTCAGGTAACAAAAACGCGGCCCTTTTCGCTGGCGTCCCTACTAGGGTGTAGGGACTTCCAACGACGAGGACAGCGTGCCCATGAAAGGTCTCACCCTAGCTGCCGGCAGTCTCCTGCTCAGTCTCGCCACCCTGAACGCCAATGCCGCACCCCAGGCTCTCTCCCAGGATCAGTGGCCCTTCACGGCCACGCCCAGGGCCACCTTGGACGCACCCTGGGCCATCGCCTTCCTGCCGGACGGCACGGCCCTGGTCACCGAGAAAGGTGGGGTGCTCAAACACCTGAACGTGCAGACCGGCAAGGCCCAGGACATCAGCGGCGTGCCCAAGGTGGTCGCCGCCGGCCAGGGCGGGCTGGGCGATGTCATCCTGCATCCACAGTACGCCAGCAACCGGCTGATCTACCTGAGCTATGCCGAGGCCAGCGAAGGCGACACCCAGGGTGCTGCGGTCGCCCGGGCCAAGTTGAAGCTGAACACCGACGGCAGTGGTTCGCTCAGCGAGCTCAAGGTGATCTGGCGCCAAACGCCTAAGGTCAGTGGCAACGGCCACTATGGCCATCGGATGAGATTCGGGCCAGACGGCAAGCTGTGGATCACCTCAGGCGAGCGGCAGAAATTCACACCTGCCCAAGATATGACCAGCAATCTTGGAAAGATCGTTCGGATTAATGAGGACGGACGAGTACCTCTAGATAATCCATTCGCCGACAAAGGCGGCGTAGCGGCACAGGTCTGGTCGCTGGGCCATCGCAATCCGCTGGGTATCGCCTTCGATGCCCAAGGCCGGCTGTGGGAACAGGAGATGGGTCCCCAGGGCGGTGACGAGCTGAATCTGATCCAACGCGGCGGCAACTACGGCTATCCCGAGGTCTCCAACGGCGATCACTATGGCGGCAAGCCGATCCCGGATCACTCGACCAACCCGGAATTCATCCCGCCCAAGATCACCTGGACGCCGGTGATCTCCCCCGCCGGCTTGATGATCTACGAGGGCAATCGCTTCCTGGCCTGGAAGGGCAATGCCTTCATCGGCGGGTTGTCGTCCAAGGCGCTGGTACGGATCGAACTCAAGGGCGAAGAGGCGCGCGAAGTCGAGCGCTATGCCATGGGCACGCGCATCCGTGACGTCGAGGAAGGGCCCAACGGCAGTCTCTGGGTCTTGGAAGACGGTGCCAACGCCCGGCTGCTGGAGTTGCAGCCGAAATAGCCGCCAGGGTCACCCAGGGACGGGTGACCGTTGTCTCAACGCAGCTCGGAAGGCGAGCGGCGGACGATCTTGATCGAGTGCTTGATCTCGGGCTTGCGGGTCACGCTGATGGGTCGCTTGGTCACGGTGTCCAGGGTGATGTTCCAGAAGCCGGTGCTGGGTACGGTGATGCGCGCCGGAAAGGTGTCGAAGGCGCCGCCATGATAGGTGTGGCGGCCGCCATTCTTGAAGCTGCGGAAATTGGCATCGTTCATCAGGCGGATGTTGCACACCCCCGAACTCTGGATGACGACCAGGTCGCCCTCGTTGAGATGCTCGCGCTGGTGGATGAACTTCATGACGGGTCCTCGTCTTGCAAAGGACTAGGATAGCATCCCTGCCCTGTCCTATTATCGCCGCCCGCCCTCGACCTGCCCTTTTCCCATGCGTATTTCCGATGTCGTCCAGTTGCTCGCCGATGCCGGCGCCAAGCCCAAGCACAGTGCCCGTATCCTGCGCGCCTGGTGCCAGGGACTGCCCCTGGATATCGGCACGCGGCGCCAGCAGGCGGAAAACTTCCTGCCGCTGGAGGTGCGCCATGCCATCCCCGCACTGACCGAGCGCCTGGAGGGTTTGGCCCGGGTGACCTCGGAGCATCCGGGGGCCGACGGTTCGGCGCGGATGCTGGTGACCCTGGGCGATGGCCAGGCGGTGGAAAGCGTGCTGCTGCCGCGTGATGGACTCTGCGTGTCGTCCCAGGTCGGCTGCGCGGTGGGCTGCGTCTTCTGCATGACCGGCAAGAGCGGCCTGCTGCGCCAGGTGGGCAGTGCCGAGATCGTCGCCCAAGTGGCCCTGGCGCGACGCATCAGGCCGGTCAAGAAGGTGGTCTTCATGGGCATGGGCGAGCCGGCGCACAACCTGGACAACGTGCTGGAAGCCATCGACCTGCTGGGAACCGCCGGCGGTATCGGCCATCGCAATCTGGTGTTTTCCACCGTCGGCGATCCGCGGGTGTTCGAGCGACTGCCCCAGCAGGCGGTCAGGCCGGCGCTGGCGCTGTCGCTGCACAGCACCAATGCCGAGCGCCGGGCCCGGCTGCTGCCCAAGGCGCCCCGCTACGAACCGGGCGAGCTGATCGAACAGGGTGAAGCCTATGCCCGACTGATCGGCTATCCGATCCAGTACCAGTGGACGCTGCTCGCCGGCATCAACGACAGCCAGGAGGAGATGGATGAACTGCTGCGGCTGATGAAGGGCAAATACGGCGTGCTCAACCTGATTCCCTACAACAGCCTGGAAGTGGACGACTACCAGCGCCCCGACGGCGAGCGCATCGTGCAGATCGTGCGCTACCTGCATAGCCGCGGCCTGCTGACCAAGGTGCGCAATTCCGCGGGCCAGGATGTCGATGGCGGCTGTGGCCAGTTGCGCGCCCGTGCCGAGGTGCTACGCCCCGTACGCGTCAGCGCCTGACCGATCGTCCCGCGCCTGGCCCCGCCTATCAGATGCGGCGGAACGCCAGGCCTGGCGCCCTCTCAGAGTGCACTCGCACCATTCAGAGGGAAGCTTTTTCCATGCAGGATCGCATCAAACGCCACGACCCCTTCATCGCCGGTCTGAAGGAACGCCTGCCCGAAGCGCTGCGTGAGACCTTTACCGAGGAGCAACTGGAAGCCCTCAAGCTGGCCTTCGGCACCCGCAGCTGGGGCAAGCACAGCGTCGATCTGCGCGGCACCGTCAAGTTCTGGCATCGCCGTTACTACTTCGTCTTCCTCGCCGGTCGCAACTATCGTCAGCTCTCGCGCCTGGAGCAGGAATTGTCCCTGCTGGGCAAGGCAACGGTGCTGGCGGCGATTCTGCTGGCCTGCGGCCTGGTGGGTCTGGTGCTGCTCTATCTGCTCAAGTCGGCGCTGGGCATCGATATCTTTCCCGACTACTCCTTCGGAGTTTGGACCTGGTTCAAGGGTCTATTCGAGTAGCACGGATTCGCTGGACCCCGGCAGGGAGGCTTGCCCCTTGGGAGACCTCCTATGCCCCACCTGAATCGCCGCCGGACCCTCGGCCTGCTGGCTGCCAGTGCCGCCCTGCCCCTACTGGGCGGCTATCCACTCAACGCCGTTGCGGCAGATGACGAATACCTCGCCCTGGTCGAGAAGGAAGCCCCCGGTGTCGGCTTCTATCGCCTGGCCGATGGCAAGCGCGTCGGCAGCCTGGAATTGCCCGAGCAACCCCATGAGATCGTCGCCGACCGTCAGGGTCGCTATGCCTATGTCGGCCAGTATGGCGTCAAGAGCTGGCAGGCGCCCGGCGAAGGCGGTCACCAGGTCAGCGTGATCGATCTCGCCGAGCGCCGGCTGGTAAGGTCCATCGACCTGTCGCCCTACCACCGCCTGCACGGCATGCGCCTGGACGACCAGGGTCGCCTCTATGTGCTCAGCGAGACCGATTCGCTGCTCATTCGCTTCGACCAGCCCGCCACCGCCGAATCACCCAGTCAGATCGTCCCGGTCGGCGGCACGCGCAGCCACTACTTCGTGCTGACCCGCGATGGGCGGCGTGCCTATGTCGCCGATACCCTGAGCGGCCTGGTTATCCTGGTGGATGCGCACAATCCCGCCGTCCTGCCGGTGAAGAAGTATCTTGGTCAGGCGCCAGAAGGCTGCTGCCTGAGTCCGGACGAGCGGACGTTCTATGTGCTGGACCGGTTCGCCGGCATCCTCCATGCGCTGGATGCCCGCGACCTCGCGCCGCTCCGCCAGGTCAAGCTGCGCGGCGAGGCGGTGCGCGTGGCCGCCTTACCGGATGGCCGCCTGCTGGTCTCCAACCTGGCGGACAAGAGTCTTTCGCTGCTGCGGCCCGATACCCTCGCGGAAGTCGCCTATCTGCCCATGGGCAGCGCCGTGCCAGGTCTCAATCTCGATCCCCGCGGCGAGCGCCTGTTCGCCGCCCTGGAGGACAACCAGCTGGCGGTGGTCGATCTGCGCAACTGGCGGGAGATCCGCCGCTTCGCCACCGGCAAGGCCCCGGACACTGCCGTGGTCTTCCAGGGCTGACGCTCGCCTGCACCCCGATCCGCTGCCAACCAGTCGGCGGATCCGCAAGGCACGAGAATCATCCGCATTTAACAATCTGAATCATTGTGATACAAATCACCGACCTCCGGGCGCCTTCGCGCCCCTTCGCTTATGTCGGTGATAGCTTCCATGCTCGTTCCCTTTCTGATCATGCTCCGCGAAGGCATCGAAGCGGCGCTCATCGTTGGCATCATCGCCAGCTATCTGCAACGCACCGGTCGCGGTCACTGGATGCCCGCGGTCTGGATCGGCGTGATGCTGGCCGCCGCCCTGTCGCTGTTCGTCGGCGCCGGCCTGCAACTGGCCAGCGCCGAATTTCCGCAGCGTCAGCAGGAACTGTTCGAAGCGGTGGTAGGCCTGGCGGCCACGGCCATCCTCACCTCCATGGTGTTCTGGATGCGCAAGGCGGCGCGTTCGATCAAGACCGAGCTGCACGACTCCCTGGAAAACGCCCTGTCCGCGTCACGCAACCAGGTCTACGCCCTGATCGGCATGGTCTTCCTGGCGGTCGCCCGCGAGGGCCTGGAAACCGTGTTCTTCCTGCTCGCGATCTTCCAACAGAGCGCCAGCCCTGGTGCGCCCCTGGGCGCCCTGCTGGGCCTCATCATCGCCATCGCGGTGGGCTATGGCCTCTATACCGGCGGCGTGCGGCTGAACCTCGGAAAATTCTTTCGCTTCACCGGTCTATTCATCCTCTTCGTGGCGGCCGGCCTGTTCACCAACTCAGTCAAGGCCCTGCATGAAGCCGGGCTGTGGAATGCGCTGCAGCAGGTGGTCTTCGACTGGAGCCATGTGCTGCCCGCCGACGGCCCGGTCGGTACGGTCCTGGCCGGTATGTTCGGTTACCAGGACACCCCCACGGTCAGCACCCTTGGCGCCTATCTGCTGTTCCTGGCGGTCACCCTGCCGCTGTTCTTTCGCACCCCGGCGGCGCCCCAGCGTCCTGTCGTAACCACCCCTGCCTCGCTGGAGCGCCCGTCTTGAACAACACCAACTCCCATTCGCCAAAGCCAGGCTCCACGGCCATGCGCCTGGCCGTGATCGGCTCCGCGACCTTGCTGGTCGTGGCGGCCGCCGCCTTCTACTACGCCTCGCGCTCGGCCGGTCAGCGCCATGCCGAGGTGGGTGACGGTGAGGTCAGAGTCGAGATTCTGGCCAATCGCTGCGAGCCCAATGCCCTGGAGGTGCCTGCCGGGCCGGCGCGTTTCCGTATCATCAACCGCTCGGACCGTGCGGTGGAGTGGGAAATCCTCGATGGCGTCCTGGTGGTCGAGGAGCGCGAGAACATCGCCCCCGGTCTCAGCCAGGTCATCAACGCCACCCTGGCCCCCGGCGACTACGCCATCACCTGCGGCCTGCTGAGCAATCCGCGCGGCACCCTGAAGGTACTCCCGACCGCCGCCTCGGAAGCCGCCAGCAAGGCCGGTCCGACCCTGACCCAGTTCGTCGGCCCGCTGTCGGAATACCGCGTCTACCTGAATAAGCAGAGCCGCCTGCTGCTGCAGGACATCGCTAACCTGCAGCAGGCGCTGGCCGCGGGCGACCTGGAGCAGGCCCGCGCCGCCTATGCCGCTGCCCGCCTGCCCTACCAGCGTCTGGCGGCGACCGCCCAGCGCTTCGCCGAGGTGGACAATCGCCTCAATGCCCGAGCCGACTACTACGAACAGCGCGAACAGGATCCGGCCTTCGGTGGCTTCCATCGCCTCGAACAAGGGCTATTCGCGGGCAACAGCACCCAAGGGCTGGGGCCGGTCGCCGACCGCCTGCAGCAGGACGCCGCCGCGCTGCGCGACGCCTTGCTCGGTCAGTCGCTGCCACCGGAGCAACTCAGCGGCAACGCTGCACGCCTGCTGCACAACCTGGCCAGCACCCGGATCTCGGGCGAGGAAGAGCGCTATAGCCAGCTTGTCCTGCCTGGATTCGCCGCCAACCTGGAGGGCACGCGCAAAGTGATCGAGTTGCTGCGCCCGCTACTGGGCAAGGGCCACCCCGAACTGCAGCAACGCCTGGACACCCAGGCTGACGCCCTTGCCGCGGCCCTGGGCGATGTCCACCGCCCCTACTCTTCCCTGTCCCCTGACGATCGCCAGCGCATCGCCGCCGCGGCCCAGGCGCTGGCCGATTCCCTCGACCAGGTCGCCCCGGCCCTGGGCCTTGCCGCCACCAAGACCACGCCATGAAGAAGTCCGCTCCCGATCAGCCCAATATCGAACGTCGCCGCCTGCTGGGTGGCCTCGGCGCCGCCAGCGTGGCCCTGGCCGGTGCCGGGCTCTGCCCGATGCACGCCCGGGCGGCCAGCACCGCCGAGGTGACCCGTGCCCCCGGCAGCGCCAATACCCATCAGCGCCAGGCGTTCCTTGGCCTGCACCAGAGCGGCATCGTCACCCCACGGCCGGCGGCCGGAATGATCGTGGCCTTCGATGTGCTGGCCAGCGATCGCGAGGACCTGGAACGCCTGCTGCGCACCCTCGACGAGCGCATCCGCTTTCTCATGCAGGGTGGTCCGGTGCCGGAGGTCGACCCCAAATTGCCGCCGTTGGATTCCGGCATCCTTGGTCCGGTGGTGACGCCGGACAATCTCACCATCACCGTCTCCGTCGGCGAGTCCCTGTTCGATGACCGCTTCGGCCTGAGCGCGATCAAGCCGCGGCAGCTGCAGCGCATGAACGGCTTTCCCAACGACGCCCTGGAAGCGGACTGCTGCCATGGCGATCTCTGCCTGCAGTTCTGCGCCAACACCCCGGACACCAACATCCACGCCCTGCGCGACATCCTGAAGAACCTGCCGGATCTCCTGGCGATCCGCTGGAAGCAGGAAGGCAGCGTGCCGGTGCAGGATCCGCCGCCCGGCCAGCCCGCCGAGAGCGCGCGCAACTTCCTCGGCTTCCGCGACGGCTCGGCCAACCCGGATTCCACCGACCAGCAGGCGATGGACCGGATCGTCTGGGTCCAGCCCGGCAGCGGCGAACCGGCCTGGGCGGCCCAGGGCAGCTACCAGGC
The DNA here is from genome assembly GCF_000316965.1 of Pseudomonas sp. 313. Taxonomy (NCBI): domain Bacteria; kingdom Pseudomonadati; phylum Pseudomonadota; class Gammaproteobacteria; order Pseudomonadales; family Pseudomonadaceae; genus Pseudomonas; species Pseudomonas sp. 313. The sequence continues at coordinate 140,910 of NZ_ANBZ01000047.1, read as the reverse complement.
GGTGCGCATCATCCGCAATTTCGTCGAGCGCTGGGATCGCACCCCGCTGCAGGAGCAGGAAGCCATCTTCGGTCGGCGCAAGGCCAGTGGCGCGCCCATGGCCGGCGGTCACGAGACCGACGTGCCGGACTACGCGAGCGACCCCAAGGGCAAGGTCACCCCGCTGGACGCCCATATCCGCCTGGCCAATCCCCGCACCCCGGAGAGCCAGCGCAACCTGATCCTGCGCCGCCCCTTCAACTACTCCAACGGCGTGCGCAAGAATGGCCAACTCGACATGGGCCTGCTGTTCATCGCCTACCAGGCCGACCTGGAACAGGGCTTCATCGCCGTGCAGAAGCGGCTGGATGGCGAGCCCCTGGAGGAATACATCAAGCCCATCGGCGGCGGCTACTTCTTCGTCCTGCCAGGCATCACCGATCCAAAGGACTACCTCGGCCGCAGCCTGCTGGCAGCCGCACCGCTTTAAACCCTCGACAGGAGAAGTCGAATGAAACGCTCGTCACTCGCCGTTGCCCTCGGACTGGCTCTGGCCATGCCGGCCTTTGCCGCCAACTCGCCGCTGGACCTGGTCGGCCCCATCTCCGACTACAAGATCTATGTCACCGACAACCTGGCCAAGCTCACCGAGCAGACCCAGGCCTTTACCGCAGCGGTCAAGCGCGGCGACCTGGCCACCGCGCGCAAGCTCTATGCGCCGACGCGGGTCTCCTACGAGCAGGTCGAGCCCATCGCCGAACTCTTCAGCGACCTGGACGCCGCCATCGATTCCCGTGAAGACGACCATGAACAAGGCGTCAAATCCGAGGACTTCACCGGCTTCCACCGCCTGGAATACGCCCTCTTCGCCCAGAACACCACCGAGGGCCAGGGGCCCCTCGCCGACAAGCTGCTGGAGGACGTCAAGGACCTGCAGAGCCGCGTCGACGGCCTGACCTTCCTGCCGGAAAAGGTGGTCGGCGGCGCTGCGGCGCTGATGGAGGAAGTGGCAGCGACCAAGGTGTCGGGCGAGGAAGAACGCTACAGCCATACCGATCTGTACGATTTCCAGGCCAACGTCGATGGCGCCAAGAAGATCGTCGACCTGTTCCGCCCGCAGATCGAGAAGCAGGACCAGGCTTTCGTCGGCAAGGTCGACAAGAACTTCGCCACGGTCGACAAGATCCTGGCCAAGTACAAGACCAAGGATGGCGGCTTCGAGGCCTACGACAAGGTCAGCGAGCGTGATCGCAAGGCCCTGGTCGGTCCGGTCAACACCCTGGCCGAGGACCTCTCCACCCTGCGCGGCAAGCTGGGCCTGAACTAACCGCGGCTGCTAAAACTACTGCGCGTCCGCCAGACGGGCGCGTGCAGTGCTCGGAATCCTCATGTACCGCTCGTACACTCGTGCGCGAGCCCGGTCCGGTTCCTGCGCGCCGCGCGCACCCGCCTGACAGCCGCTCGCTACGCTTTATCAACCACGGTATTCATAAGTGGTATCCGGCGCCGCCCACCCGCTTTCCGCTTATCGCCGGAATAGATTTATATATAAAGAAACATCGCTTTTAAGCATATAGACCTGCTGCTATCGTGCACGGCCTAGAAAAGTCGCCAGCGCGCCCCTCGGGTGCCCAAGACTTCGATCACGCGCAGCCGTGCGCGCCGCCTGACAGCAGGATGACCATGTACGTTTACGATCAGTACGATCAGCGGATCGTCGAAGAACGTGTCGCCCAGTTTCGCGACCAGACCCGCCGCTTCCTGGCCGGAGAGCTGGGTGGCGAAGAATACCGCCCACTGCGCCTGCAGAACGGTCTCTACATCCAGCGCTATGCGCCCATGCTGCGGGTCGCCGTGCCCTATGGCCTGCTGAATACCAAACAGGTCCGCAAGCTGGCGCAGATCGCCCGTGACTACGACAAGGGCTACGCCCACATCAGTACCCGGCAGAACTTCCAGTTCAACTGGCCGGAGCTGGAAGACGTGCCCGAGATCCTCGCCGAGCTGGCCACCGTGCAGATGCATGCCATCCAGACCAGCGGCAACTGCATCCGCAACACCACCACCGACCAGTTCGCCGGTGTCGCCCATGACGAACTGATCGATCCGCGCCCCTGGTGCGAGATCATCCGCCAGTGGTCGACCTTCCACCCGGAATTCGCCTTCCTGCCGCGCAAGTTCAAGATCGCCGTCAACGGCGCCGCCCTGGATCGCGCCGCCATTGAGGTGCACGACATCGGCCTGGAAGCGGTGCGCAACGAGGCCGGCGAACTGGGCTTCCGCGTGCTGGTCGGCGGTGGTCAGGGCCGTACCCCCCACACCGGTGAATTCATCCGTGAATTCCTGCCCTGGCAGCACCTGCTCAGCTACCTGGAAGCCACCCTGCGGGTCTACAACCGCTACGGTCGCCGCGACAACAAGTTCAAGGCGCGCATCAAGATCCTGGTCAAGGCCCTGGGCGCCGACGCCTTCGCCGAAAAGGTCGAGGCCGAATGGGCCCACCTCAAGGACGGCCCCATCACCCTGACCGACGCCGAGGTCGCGCGGGTCTCCGCCTTCTTCGTCGATCCGGCCTATGCCGAGCTGCAGGACCAGGACGAAGCCCTCGCCCGCCTGGACGCCGAGCAGCCCGGTTTCGCCCGCTGGCGTCAGCGCAACACCTTCCGCCACAAGCGTCCGGGCTATGTCGCCGTGACCCTGTCGCTCAAGCCCACCGGCGTGGCCCCGGGCGACGTCACCGATCGCCAGCTGGACGCCATGGCCGACCTCGCCGATCGCTACAGCTTCGGCGAGCTGCGCACCTCCCACCAGCAGAACGTCATCTTCGCCGACGTCCGCCAGGATCAGTTGCTGGAGCTCTGGCACGAGTTGCGCGAGCACGGCTTCGCCACCCCCAACATCGGCCTGCTGACCGACATCATCTGCTGCCCGGGCGGTGATTTCTGCTCCCTAGCCAACGCCAAGTCGATCCCCATCGCCGAAGCCATCCAGCGCCGTTTCGACGACCTGGACTACCTGTTCGACATCGGCGAGCTGGATCTCAACATCTCCGGCTGCATGAACGCCTGCGGTCACCACCACGTCGGCCACATCGGCATCCTCGGCGTGGACAAGAAGGGCGAGGAGTTCTACCAGGTATCCCTCGGCGGCGACGCCGGTCGTGACGCCACCCTGGCCAAGATCCTCGGCCCCTCCTTCGCCCAGGACCAGATGCCCGAGGTGATCGGCAAGCTGATCAACGTCTACGTCGAGCAACGCACCGAAGACGAGCGCTTCATCGACACCTACCGCCGTATCGGTATCGACCCCTTCAAGGAGCGCGTCTATGCAAAGAATCATTAAGGGCGACCAGCTGGTCACCGACAACTGGCATCTGCTGCCCAAGGACGTCGCCTTCGCAGACGTCCCCAATAGCGACGACGTGATCATTCCGGCTGCGCTGTGGCTGGAACACGGCCATGCCCTTACCTGCCGCGACGGCCGCCTGGGTATCTGGCTGGACAGCGACGAAGAGCCCGAGAGCATCGCCGCCGATCTCGAGCATTTCGCTCTGATCGCCATCAACTTCCCGGCCTTCGTCGACGGGCGCGGCTATTCCTATGCGCGCCTGCTGCGCGAACGCTTCGGCTGGACCGGCGAGCTGCGCGCCATCGGCGACGTCCTGCAGGACCAGCTGTTCTTTCTCAAGCGCTGTGGCTTCGACGCCTACGTGGTCCGTGCCGACCGCGATCCGGAAGCGGCCCTGGCCGGTCTGCGCGACTTCAGCGTGACCTACCAGAGCGCGGTGGATCAACCGCAGCCGCTGTTCCGTCGTCGCCAGGCCTGACCGCCCTGGAGGCAAAAAGAAACCCGCCGCGGCGGGTTTCTTTTTGCCTGGCCTTCGCTCAACCGAGATCGACGACCACGCGACCCACCATCTTGCCAGCAAGAATCTGGCTGATGGTATCGGGCAACTCTTCGAGGCCGACCTCGCGGGTCAGGCTGTCCAGGTCATCCAGCTTCCACTGCACCGAGAGCTTGTCCCACAGCGCGGCCTTGGCCATCAGCGGCAACTCGACGGAGTCCACACCCAGCAGATTCACCCCGCGCAGGATGAAGGGAAAGACCCCGGCCTCGAAGGTGGTGCCGGCGGTCATACCGCAGCAGGCCACGCTGCCGCCGTACTCCAATGACTTGATGACATTGAAGAGGATGTCGCCGCCGACGGTATCCACTGCGCCGGACCACTGCTGGTCCAGCAGCGGCTTGCCGACGCCATCGGCCAGGGTCGCACGGTCGAGGATCTGCCGAGCGCCCAAACGATGCAGCCACTCCGCTCGCTCCAGCTTGGCGGTAGAGGCCGCCACGTGATAGCCGAGCCGCGCCAAGAGCTTCACCGCCAGGCTGCCGACGCCACCGCTGGCACCCGTCACCAGCACAGTGCCGGCCTCCGGGGTCAGGCCCATCTGTTCCAGCTTCTCGACGCACAGCGCCGCGGTGAGACCCGCGGTGCCCAGCACCATGGCCTCGCGCAGGCCGAGGTTGTCCGGACGGCGGATCACCCAGGCGGCCGGTACCCGGATGTACTGACCGAAGCCGCCGGGGGTGCTCATGCCCAGGTCATAGCCGGTGACCAGGACCTCATCGCCCACGGCGAATTCGCCGGCGCTGGATTGCTCCACCACGCCCGCCGCGTCGATGCCCGGGGTATGGGGATAGCGTCGGGTCACGCCGCGGTTGCCGATGGCCGACAGGGCGTCCTTGTAGTTGAGCGAGGAATAGCGCACCCGGATCAGCACCTCGCCCGCGGGCAGGTCGTCCAGGCTGCGCGTCACCACCTCTTGCCGGAAAGCACCATGGGCCCCTTCGGTCACCCAGAGCGCCTGAAAATTGCTCATCGCAGAACCTCCGTTGGAGTCTTGTTGTGGGGCCGCCAGTCCTATGGACCTCAGCGCCAGCGGGTCGACTCGCCCAGGCGTTCCCACCAGGTGGTCACCAGGCGATCGACACCGAGGCTGGCCGCCATGCCCAGACGTTCGGGCAACGACTTCTTCTCGACGAAGCGCAGCGAGAAGACCTCGACCACCTGGGCCCGTTCGGCCAGGTATTCGTCGCTGGTGCGCAGCTCGTCCACCAGCTGCTTGCCCAGGGCGGCCTGGCCCAGCCAGACCTCACCGGTGGCGACCTCGTCGATGTTGAGTTGCGGGCGGTAGTGGGCGACGAAGTTCTTGAACAGGACGTGGGTGGTGTCCAGGTCGTGCTGGAATTTCTCCCTGCCCTTCTCGTCGTTCTCGCCGAACACGGTGACGGTACGCTTGTACTCACCCGCGGTGAAGACCTCGAAATCCACGTCATGCTTCTTCAGCAGGCGATGGACATTGGGCAGCTGGGCGACCACGCCGATGGAACCGAGGATGGCGAAGGGTGCGCAGAGAATGCGGTCGCCGATGCAGGCCATCATGTAGCCGCCGCTGGCCGCCACCTTGTCGACGCAAATGGTCAGGGGAATTCCCGCCTGGCGGATGCGCGCCAGTTGCGAGGCGGCCAGGCCATAGCTATGCACCAGGCCACCACCGCTTTCCAGCCGCACCACTACCTCGTCCTTGGGCGTCGCCAGGGTCAGGACGGCGGTGATCTCGTTGCGCAGGTGTTCGTTGGCCGTGGCCTTGATGTCGCCATGGAAATCGAGCACATAGACCCGCGACTTGCCGGTCTCGCTCTTGCGCTTGGTCTTCTCGGCCTTGGTCTCGCGCTTGCGCAGGGCCTTGAAGGCCTCCTTGCCCAGCACGCTCTGCTGTAACCTCAGCCGCAGATCGCGATAGAAGTCATTGAGCTTCTGCACCTGCAACTGGCCAGCGGAGCTGCGCCGGTTGCGGCCGCGGACGGCGACGGTGAACAGCAGCACGGCGATGATGGCGACCACCACGGTGACGGTCTTGGCCAGGAAACTGGCATAGTCGGCAAGAAACTCCACGGACTCTCCTAGGATGGCGGCAGCAGTGCCCTGCCCAGCATACCGAGTCGCCCGACCGATAGAAACTCGGCGATTCCCGGCGGTCTTCCGGCACCGGCTAGCCATTGGCAGCGATCAATCCGTGCACGCGCACCAGCCTTTCAAACAAGCGTATGAATATCCGTTGACAGGCCTCCTGCCGCCCCCTACCCTCGGTCGAGTGCCCTGCCCCTCCCGCCGGAGTGGGCCTCATCGAAAAAGACCACAAGGACCCTCGCCATGAGCGCAGCCGAAGCCATCGCCACCCTGAAGAGCAAGTTCGACCCCTCCGCCGCGGCCGGCCTGGATCTCACCTATCAATTCGACGTCGAGGGCGGTGACAACTACTACGTGGTCGTCAAGGACGGCACCTGCGACGTCCAGCAAGGCGACGCCGCCGACCCGGATTGCACCCTGATCATGGACCAGGACACCCTGGCTGGCATCGTCAGCGGCGAAACCGACGGCATGCAGGCCTTCATGTCCGGCAAACTGCGCGTCGAAGGCAACATGATGCTGAGCATGAAGCTGGGCGAACTCTTCCCCAACTAAGCGCCAGTCATGAAAAAGCCGGGCAATCGCCCGGCTTTTTTGTGCTCTTTTTAAGACCCTGAATCAAGTGTAAAGCGAATAAATTGAACCCGCTATTGCCACCCCAAGAGGGTGGCTTGAGTTATAACTGACCCATTGAAGCAGTTCGCGCTGCCAACACCCTCCCGCCAACTCAGCCCCTAAAAACTATTGCGTCATTTAGGGCAGACTCGACCGCACGAATGTCTGACTCTTCATTACTGCTAAGAGCGGTAGTTTCTCCAGATGAAGTAGTTAGGATTAGCTTGTACTCGTATACTGGCTTGATAGCGCGATACATTTTAATACCGAGAACAAGCAAGCCCACACCTATCGTAGCCATAAGCCAATGAGACTTTAGATTGCCAATCCCAATAAAGAAGAGCGCAAGACCAACGAAAAACACAATCACAGCGTTGGATTTTGATGGAGTTTTATCGGCTGATCCAACCTTGACGGAGCTGACCGAGGCCATTGCATAGGTTTTCTGATTCACAATGAATCGCGTATTCGTAACCTTGATACTGCTTGACGTATAAAATGTTTTTTCCAAACTGACTTCGCTTTCCATGCTGTCCTTACCTGATAGCAAAGGACCAAAACTATCATCTACACCACGCGATTCAAAACCCAACAAAGGGGCTGAGCCTGACGAAAGGGCATAACGGCAGGCTGAGCGCGTTTCGTTGCAGCTGTACCCAGGACTAGAAATGCAGTCAGGGCCGCCGGGGCGGTACGGGCGGAGTGAGATTGCCATCCCAGCCACCGCCGAGCGCGGCGATCAGCTGGACGCTGGTGCTGAGGCGACTGCCCAGCAGGGTCAGGTTGGTGCGTTCGTTGCTCAGGGCGGTGGTCTGCAGGGTGACGACGTCGAGATAGCCGATCAACCCGGCCTGGTACTGATTCTCTGCCAGTTGCAGGGCGCGGCGCGCAGCGTCCAGGGCCTCCTGGCGTACGCCGGCTTCGTCATCGTAGGTGCGCAACTGCACCAGGTAGTCTTCCACCTCGCGGAAGCCATCGAGCACGGTCTGGCGATAGCCGGCGACGCTGGCGTCGTAGCTGGCTTCGGCCGACTCCACCTGGGCCCGGCGCAGGCCACCATCGAACAGCGACAGGGCGAAGGATGGCCCGATCGACCAGAAGCGATTCGGGGTGCTGACCAGGCTGCCCCATTGGCTAGCGCTGTAGCCACCGCTGGCGCTCAGGGTCAGGTCGGGATAGTAGGCGGCTTCGGCGACGCCGATGGCGGCATTGGCGGCCATGACCTGGCGCTCGGCCTGGGCGATGTCCGGACGCCGCTCCAACAGCGTCGAGGGCACGGCGCTCGGCAGCGGCGGCAACTCGGGAATCGTCTTGACCGCAGCCAGCTGGAAATTGGCCGGGACTTCGCCGACCAGCACCGCGATGGCGTTTTCCAGCTGGGCGCGTTGATACCTGAGATCGATGGCGTCGGCCTGGGTGCTCTTCAGCTGGGTGGTGGCCTGAGCGACATCGGCCGGAGTGACGATACCGGCGCGATACTGGTTCTGGGTCAGCCGCAGGGAGCGCTCGTAGGCGGCCACGGTGGCGTCGAGCAGCCGCTGCTGGGCATCCAGCACCCGCAGCTGCAGGTAGTTGGTCGCCAGTTGCGTCTGCAGACTAAGGCGGGTGGCGGCCAGCTCGGCGGCGCTGGCCTGGGCGGTGGCCCGATCCGACTCCACCTGGCGGCGGACGCGGCCCCAGAGATCCAGCTCCCAGCTCACCCCCAGACTGGCGTCATAGGCGTTGCTGATGGTACTGGTGCCGCTGCTGCTGAAGGTGCTGCTGGTGCCACTGGAGTTGCGGATGACGGTGTTGCTGCCCGAACCGCCGCCGCGTCCGGAACGGGTGGCGCCCAGGCTGCTGGACAGGGTCGGGAACAACGCGGCCCGCGCCTGACTGACCAGGGCCAGGGATTGCCGATAGGTCGCCTCGGCCTGGGCCAGGCTCTGGTTGCGCTGGTTCAGCTGGACCATCAGGCGATCCAGGGTCGGATCATCGTAGCGGCGCCACCAGTCGCCACGGACCTCCAGATCCTTGGGCGCGGCGGCCTGCCAGCCCTCGGCATGACGGTAGGCGACCGGCACCGCAGTGGTCGGCCGCTGGTAATCCGGGCCCAGGGTACAGCCGGCCAGTAGCAGAGCCAGGGTCAGCGTCGGCAGGCGCAGGGTTGGAGTCATAGCGGCGTATCCAGGGCAGCGTCGGTACGGATGCCGCGCCAGCGATTGACGCGGCGGCGCAGGCGTTCGAAATAGAGATAGACCACCGGGGTGGTGTAGAGGGTGAGGATCTGGCTCAAGACCAGGCCACCGACGATCACCAGGCCCAGTGGCTGGCGCATCTCGGCGCCTTCGGTATTGCCGATCAATAGCGGTACGGCACCGAGGATGGCGGCCATGGTGGTCATCAGGATGGGCCTCAGGCGCAACAGACAGGCCTGGCGAATGCCCTCCTCGGGCGTCAGTCCCTGCTGGCGCTCCAGCTGCAGGGCCAGATCCACCATCATGATGGCATTCTTCTTCACCACCCCGATCAGCAGGAACAGGCCGAGCATGGAAATCAGGCTGAACTGGCCACCGGTGAGCTGGATGGCGAGCAAAGCCCCTACCCCGGCCGACGGTAGCGTCGAGAGGATGGTCAGGGGATGCACGTAGCTCTCGTAGAGCACGCCTAGGACGATATAGACCAGCACCAGGGCGCCGAGAATCATCAGCGGTTGCCCCGACACCGTGCTGGCGAAGATGTTGGCGGATCCGCCCAGGCGACCCTGGACATCGGTCGGCAAGCCGATGGCCGCCACCGCGCGCTGTACCGCCCGGGTCGCCTGTTCCAGGCTGACGTCCGGCGCCAGGTCGAAGTTGATGCTCTCCGAGGCGAACTGGCCATCGTGGGTAACCCGGTCCTCGGCGAGGCTGTTGGTGTAGTAGGCGAAGGCCGACAGCGGGACCTGGGCGCCGCTGCTGGTGATGACCCGCACCTGCTCGAGGACGGTCGGATCCTGGGCATAGCGCGGATTGATCTCCATCACCACCTTGTACTGGTTGAGCGGCTCGTAGATGGTCGAGATCTGCCGCTGGGCGAAGGAGTTGTTGAGCACCGCAGCGACGGTCTCCATGTCCACGCCGAGGCGCTTGGCCTTCTCGCGGTCGATCTGCAGGGTGATCTGCTGGGTGCTGCCTTCGCGGCCGTCCACCGCGGTCAGCTCCGGCAGCGCCTTGAGTGCGGCCAATACCTTGGGCTGCCAGGTTTCCAGCAGCCCGACGTCGCCCGAGAGCAGGTTGTACTCATAGGACGAGGTGCTCTGCTGACGACCGCCGAATCTCAGGTCCTGGTCGGCCATGAGGAACAGCTGGGCGCCCGGCACCTTGGGCGCGTTGGCGCGGATGCGCTCGATGACCTTTTGCGCATCCAGCTGGCGCTCGGCGATGGGCTTGAGGCGAATCAGCATCACCGCGTTGTTCACCCCACTGCCGGAGCCGGAACTGCCGACGAAGCCGGAGGCGCTGGCCACCGCCGGATCGGCCAGCAGCGACTTGCGCAGGATCTCGATCTTCGGCTGCATGACCTGGAACGACAGCGCATTGTCGCCGCGGATGAAACCGATCAGCTGGCCGGTGTCCTGCTGCGGCATGAAGGTCTTGGGCACCACCACATAGAGCAGCACGTTGAGCGCTATGGTCGCGATCAGACTCAGCAGGGTCAGCCGCCGATGACGCAGGGCCCAGCCGAGGCTGCGGTTGTAGCCGGCCACCAGCCGGCGATGGGCCCGCTCGCTGAAACGCTGCAGGCGGCTTTCGGTGGCGGGATCGTGGGGCCTGAGCCAGCGCGCGCAGAGCATGGGCGTAAGCGTGAGAGACACCACCAGCGACACCAGGATGGCGGCGGCCAGGGTCAGGGAGAATTCGCGGAACAGCTTTTCGACGATACCGCCGATGAAGAGGATGGCGACGAAGACGGCCACCAGGGAAACGTTCATCGACAACAGGGTGAAGCCCACCTCGCGGGTGCCCTGATAGGCGGCTTTGAGCGGCGCCATGCCGTTGTCGATGTGGCGGGCGATGTTCTCCAGCACCACGATGGCATCGTCCACCACCAGGCCCGCCGCGAGGATCAAGGCCATCAGCGACAGGGTATTGAGCGAAAAGCCGAGCAGGTACATGACGGCGAAGGTGCCCACCAGGGAAATGGGTACCGCCAGGGCCGGAATCACCGCGCTGCGCAGTCGGCCAAGGAACAGCCAGACCACGCCGATCACCAGGAAGACGGCAATGATCAGGGTCAGCTCGGCCTCGTGCAGGGTGGCCTTGATCACGCCTGAGCGGTCCATGGCCACTTCCAGGCGGGCGCTGGCCGGCACGATGGCTTCCAGCGCTGGCAGGCGCGCCTTGAGCGCGGCGATGGTCTCGATGATGTTGGCGTTGGCCTGGCGATTGACCACCAGCAACACTGCGCTCTGGTCGTTGTAGAAGCCGGCGTTGTAACGGTCTTCCACCGCGTCGCTGACCTTGGCGACATCGCGCAGGCGCAGTGCCGCGCCATCCTGGTAGCGGATGATCAGGGGCGCATAGTCGGCGGCCTTGAACAGCTGGTCGTTGGCCTGGATCTGCCAGTTGTGCTGGTCATTGGCCACCGCGCCCTTGGGCCGACGCTGGTTGGCGCTGTTGATGGCGGTGCGGACATCGTCCAGCGCCAGGCCATAGTGCTCCAGCTGCCGCGGCTCCAGCTCGACGCGTACCGCCGGCAGGGAGCTGCCGCCGATCTGCACCTCGCCCACGCCGTTGACCTGGGACAGGCTCTGGGCCAGCACCGTCGACGCCAGGTCGTACAGTTCGCCCTTGCTCAGGGTCTTGGAGGTCAGGGAGAACACCATGATGGGTGCCTGGGACGGATTGACCTTGCGATAGCGCGGCATCTGGCGCATGCCGCTGGGCAGCAGGTTGCGCGAGGCGTTGATGGCCGCCTGCACCTCGCGGGCGGCGGTATTGACGTCCTTGTCCAGGTCGAACTGGATGATGATCTGGGTCGAGCCCTGGCTGCTGCGGCTGGTCATGGAACTGATGCCGGCGATGCTGCCCAGGGAGCGCTCCAGGGGGGTGGCCACGCTGGAGGCCATCACCTGGGGACTGGCGCCGGACAGGGTCGCCGAGACGGTGATGGTCGGGAAATCCATCTGCGGCAGTGGCGCCACCGGCAACAGCCTAAAGGCGATGGCGCCGAGCAGCAGCAAGGCCAGGCTCAGCAGCAGGGTCGCCACCGGCCGGGCGATGAAGGGCGCCGAGAGATTCACCTCAGGCCGTCCTGCGCCGACCCAGGCGCTCGCCCAGGCGGTCGAAGGCCAGGTAGATCACCGGGGTGGTGAACAGCGTCAGCACCTGGCTCACCAGCAGGCCGCCCACCATCACCAGGCCGAGCGGCTGGCGCAACTCTGCGCCGGCGCCGGTGGCCAGCATCAGCGGCACCGCGCCGAACAGCGCGGCCAGGGTGGTCATGAGGATCGGCCGGAATCTCAGCAGCGCCGCCTGGTAGATGGCCTCCTCCGGCGTGAGCCCCTGGTGGCGTTCGGCGTCGAGGGCGAAGTCGATCATCATGATGGCGTTCTTCTTGACGATGCCGATCAGCAGGATGATGCCGATCACCGCGATCAGCCCGAGGTCGTTGCCGGTGAGCAGGAGCGCCAGCAAGGCGCCGATGGCCGCCGAGGGCAGCGTCGAGAGGATGGTCAACGGATGGATGAAGCTCTCGTAGAGCACTCCCAGCACGATGTACATCACCACCACCGCCGCCAGGATCAGCAACAGGGTGCTGGACAGCGAGGCCTGGAAGGCCGCCGCCGCGCCCTGGTAGTGGGTATTGATGCCCACCGGCAGGCCGATCTCCTGCTTGGCCGCGTCGATGGCGGCCACGGCGGCACCGAGGGAAACGCCGTTCGCCAGGTTGAAGGACAGGGTCACCGCCGGGAACTGGCTGAGGTGGTTGATGACCAGACGGGTCGGCCGCTGCTCCATCTTCACCAGGCTGGACAGCCGCACCGGGACGCGACTGGTGTCCGTGGTGGTTTCGGTCGTGCTGGCCGTACCGGTGCCACTGCTGCCGCTGGAGGAGGTACCACTGCCCGCCTTTACCCAGACCTGGCTGAGGGCATCCGGCCCCAGGCTGTCGGCAGCGGCGCTGGCCAGCACCACCCGGTACTGGTTGGCCTGGGTGTAGATGGTCGAGATCTGCCGCTGACCGAGGGCGTCGTAGAGGGCGTCGGTGATGGCCGAGACCTGCACCCCCAGGCGCGCCGCCGCGTCGCGGTCGATGGTCAGGTACAGCTGCAGCCCCTTGTTCTGCAGGTCGCTGGTGACATCGGTGAGCTCGGGCCGCTGGTGCAGCGCCTCGGTCAGCCGCGGCACCCAGGTGTCGAGCAGAGTGGCGTCGGGTGAATCCAGGGTGAGCTGATACTGGGTGCGGCTGACCCGGTCTTCCACGCTGAGGTCCTGCACCGGCTGCATGTAGAGGGTGATGCCCACCACCTTGGCGACCGCGGGCCGCAGCCGGTCGATCACCTCCTGGGCCGTGACGTCGCGCTCGCTCTGCGGCTTGAGGTTGATCTGCATGCGACCGCTGTTGAGGGTGACGTTATCGCCATCGACGCCGATATAGGACGACAGGCTCGCCACCGCCGGGTCTTGCAGCACCACCGCGGCCAGGGCCTGTTGGCGCTCGCTCATGCCACGGAAGGAAATCGACTGGGGCGCCTCGGTGATGCCCTGGATGGAGCCGGTGTCCTGGGCTGGGAAGAAGCCCTTGGGCACCAGCAGGTAGAGCACCGCGGTAAGCACGAAGGTCGCCAGCGCCAGCAGCAGCATCAGCGCCCGATTGGCCAGCGACCAGCGCAGCGCCCGGCCGTAGCCGGCGATCAGCCGCTCCAGCCAGACCAGCTGGTGCTCGGCGGCTTCCTCGCGCTTGAGCAGCCGGGCGCACATCATCGGCGTGAGGGTAAGGGAGATCACCAGGGAGATAAGAATGGCCACCGCTAGGGTGATGGCGAATTCGCGGAACAGCCGGCCGACCACGTCCTGCATGAACAGCAGCGGGATAAGAACGGCGATCAGCGAAACGGTCAGGGACACCAGGGTGAAACCGATCTGACGGGCGCCCTTGAGCGCCGCCTCCATGGGTGTGGCGCCCTCTTCCAGATGTCGGGAGATGTTTTCCAGCATGACGATGGCGTCGTCGACGACGAAGCCGGTGGCGATGGTCAGGGCCATCAGCGACAGGTTGTTCAGCGAGAAGCCGGCCAGGTACATGGCGCCAAAGGTGCCGATCAGCGACAGCGGCACCGTGACCGAGGGAATCAGGGTGGCGCTGAAGCGGCGCAGGAAGACGAAGGTGACCATCACCACCAGCCCCACCGCCAGCAGCATCTCGTGCTGGACGTCGGTAACTGCGGCGCGGATGGTCTCGGTGCGGTCGCTGAGCACGGCGATGTCGAGACCGGCCGGCAGGCTTTCCTTGAGGCTGGGCAAGAGCGCCTGGATGCGGTCGACGGTCTGGATGACGTTGGCGCCGGGCTGGCGCTGGACATTGACCAGGATGGCGCCGCTGCGATTGGCCCAGGCGGCCAGGCGGTCGTTTTCCGCGCCCTGGGCGATGGTGGCGACATCACCCAGGCGCAGGGCGCCGTTGTCGGCATAGTTGAGGATCAGGTCGCCGTAGGCCTTGGGATCGCGCAACTGGTCGTTGGCATCCAGGGTGGCGACCCGGGTGGGGCCGTCGAAGCTGCCCTTGGGCTGGTTGGTGTTCTCGCTGGTGACCAGGCTGCGCACGTCGGCCAGGGTCAGGTTGTGGGCGGCGAGCTTGTCGGGATCGACCTGGATGCGCACCGCCGGGCGCTGGCCGCCGGCCAGGCTGACCATCCCTACCCCGCTGACCTGGGCCAGCTTCTGCGCCATGCGGGTGTCGACCAGGTCGTAGAGCGTGGGCAGCGGCAGCGTCCTGGAGCTGATCGCCAGGGTGACGATGGGCGTATCGGCCGGATTGACCTTGTTGTACACCGGGGGCGCCGGCAGATCGTTGGGCAGCAGGTTGTTGGCCGCATTGATCGCGGCCTGGACTTCCTGTTCGGCGACCGACAGGTCCAGTTCCAAGTTGAATCTGAGGGTGATGACCGAGGCACCACCAGAGCTGGTGGAGGCCATCTGCGACAGGCCCGGCATCTGGCCGAACTGACGCTCCAGCGGCGCGGTGACAGCGCTGGTCATGACATCGGGGCTGGCACCGGGATAGAGGGTGAGCACGCGGATGGTGGGATAGTCCACCTGCGGCAAGGCCGCCACCGGCAGCAACCGATAGGCCAGCAGACCGGCGATGAGCAGCGCCACCATCAACAGGGTGGTGGCGACCGGGCGCAGGATGAAGGGGCGCGAGATATCCATCGCGGCCGGTCAGCCCTGGGTCTTGCCGGGCTTGCGTACCGCCGGCTTGGCCGGTTCGCTGGGCGCCGCCGAGGCACCGGTGACCACCTCCACCTCGTTGCCCTCGCGCAGGCGATCGGTACCCTCGGTCACCACTCGGTCACCGGCGGCCAGGCCTTCGGTGACCACGGTCAGACTGCCGTCATCCGGCCCTAGCTTGAGGCTGCGGACCTGGATCTTGTTGTCGGGCCCCACCACATAGGCGAAGGTGCCATTGGAGCCGAACTGGATAGCCGCGGAAGGCACCACCAGGGCCTGATCCAGCACCTGTTCGCGCACCCGCACGGTGACGAACTGATTGGGGAACAGCGCCTCGTCGCCATTGGCGAAGCGCGCGCGAAACTTGAGGGTGCCAGTGGCCGTATCGATCTGGTTGTCGAAGCTCTGCAGGGTACCGTCGGCGACCTTGCGCGAACCGCCGCGATCCCAGGCTTCGACCGGCAGGGTCTGGCCGGCGCGGGCGCGCTTGAGCAACTCGCCGAGCTGGCTTTCCGGCAGGGTGAAGACCACCGAAATCGGCTGGGTCTGGGTGATGACGGCGACCACGGTGCTGTCGTTAGCGGACAGCAGGTTGCCCCCATCCAGCTGACGCAGGCCGACACGGCCGGCGATGGGCGCCTTGATCTGGGTGAAGGCCAGATTCAGCTTGGCATCGGCCACCGCCGCCTGGCTGTTCTTGAGGGTACCGCGGTACTGGTTGACCAGGGCCTCCTGGGTATCCAGCGTCTGCCTGGCGATGCTGTCCTCGCGGAACAGCCCCTGGTAGCGCTTGAGGTCCAGCTCGGCGTTGCGCAGCTGCGCCTGATTCTGCTGCAAGGTGCCCTCGGCCTGCTGCAGCGCCACCTCATAGGGGCGTGGGTCTATGGTGGCCAGCAGCTCGCCGGCCTTGACCTTCTGGCCTTCGTCGAAGGCGACGCGGACCAGTTCGCCGGCGACCCGGGTGCGCACGTTCACGGTATTGAGCGCGGTCACCGTACCGATGGACCGGCGCACGATGGGAAAGCTGCGCTGTTCGACCGCCACCACCCGCACCGGGGTCGGGCCGGTCATGCCGAAGGGCGAACGAGCCCCCTTGCCGGCCGCGGCCTCGCTCTTCTGGCCATTCTGGTGATACCAATACCAGCCACCCGCGGCCACCAGCACCACGAGGACGAGCAGCCAGACCAGTCGGCGACGGGAGGAAGAGCTAGGCGAAGAGTCGGACATTGGAGAATACGTACACGCTGGGGAAGGCGGAAGATAAGCAGTAGCGAGACGGCTAACCAGCCCCTTTACTGCGATTTTACCTAAAGCAAAACGGGCAGACACAAAAGGCGCCTGCCCGTTTCGAAGCGCCCACCGCGTGGCGCGGTGGGTTGCCGGCGATCAGCGGAGGACGGCGAGCGCAGCCGCGTAGTCCGGCTCCTGACCGATCTCGGGCACCAGTTCGCTGTGCAGCACCCTGTCCTGTTCGTCCAGTACCACCACGGCACGAGCGGCCAGGCCTTGCAGCGGACCGCTGGCCAGGGCGACGCCATAAGCCTGCAGGAATTCGGTACCGCGCAGGGTGGAGAGGTTCATGACCTTTTCCAGGCCTTCGGCGCCACAGAAGCGCTTCTGGGCGAACGGCAGGTCGGCGGAGATGCACAGCACCAGGGTGTTATCCAGCTTGTCGACTTCGCTGTTGAACTTGCGCACCGAGGTGGCGCAGGTCGGGGTGTCGACGCTGGGGAAGATGTTGAGCACCTTGCGCTTGCCGGCGAGGCTGGCCAGGGTGATGTCCTGCAGATCGCCATTGACCAGGCTGAAGGCCGGGGCCTGTTGGCCAGGCTGCGGCAGGTTGCCCTGCACCTCGACCGGGTTGCCACGCAGATTGACGGTTGCCATGAACAGCTCCTTTCTCATGAGACGGGACAGGGAGTAAACACGTTTTCCGCACCCGATCAAAGCGTTACGCGCCCCTGCTTCAAAAATCGCGGCGATAGAAGAAATCCAGGGAATTGGCCAGACCGCTGGCGATCTCGAGATAGAGCCGGCGGGTGAGCTGGTAGCGCAGGGCGACGGTATTGGCCGAATCGAACACCCCTACCCCATAGCGCACCGACAAGCGATCGGTGAGATCTCCCGAGGCCACCACGCTGGTCTTGTCCCCCGATCCAGCGGTATCCAGCTGGAAGTTCTGGATGCCCAAGCGCTGCGCCAGGGCACCGGCGGTGCCGGAACTGCCGGCCAGGCCCAATGCCAGCGCCGCCTGGCCGAGCACGTTGTTGTCGCCTTCGCTGCCGCTGGACAGCGGCCGCCCCAGCACCAGGTAGGCCAGCGCCTGCTCCTGGCTCATGCTCGGCTCGGAGAACACTTCGATACGCGGCTGCTGGGCGAAGCCCGAGAGCCGCAATCCCGCGGTGACATTCTGCTCCTGCACCACCCGTACGGCTTCCACATCGATATAGGGCTGGGCGATAGGCCCCTGGAAGAACAACCGAGCGCGCCTCATGGTCAGGCGCTGACCATAGGCGTTGTAGCGGCCGTTGCGCAGGTTCAGCTCGCCGCGGGTGTCGAGGTTGTCGCCGATGTGGACCCTGCCGACGATTTCCGCGGACAGGCCAAAGGCGTCGAAGGTGAGCTTGTCGGAGCCGACCAGCACATCGACGTCCATGGCGATCTGCATGGCCTGCTGCCTGGCCGGCGCCTCCTGGCCGACGATGACGGCATCGTCCGACACCTTGACCGTGGACGGCGGCAGCTGCTGCACCTGGATGCGCCCACGCGGCACCCGGACCTCGCCCGCCAGGGCCAGGCGGCCGTTCTGCATCAGGATCTTGAGATTGGGCGCCACTTCCAGCTGCGCATAGGGCTCGACGTTGACCGGCAGCTTGTCGCCGGTGACCGCTACGTCGACGTCCAGGCCATTGGCCCAGCCGACGCTGCCCCGGATCTGGCCGCGCCCCTGAGTGCCGCTGCGCCAGCCGCCGTCGAGCAAGGCGGTGTCGCCCTGGATACGGGCGGTCAGGCCGAGGTCCTGCAGGCGCGTCGGCACGCTGCCGCCGCCGATGTCGCCGCCGCTGAGCTGGATCTGGCCGTTGACCCGCGGTTGCAGCAGGGTTCCGCCCAGCTCGCCCGCGCCGTTGATCTTGCCTTCCAGATGCTCGATGCCTTCGACGAAGGCCTTGCCGAGAGCCAGATTCAGGCCCTGCAACTGGAAGCGACCGGCCAGCGCCTGGTTCGGATCGCGGGGATCCAGCCGCGCCTGCACATCGAGCCGGCCGAGGTCAGCACTGGTCAGGCGCACCTGGGTGTCCACCTGCTGCGGTTTTAAGGCGCTGGTGACGTCCAGGCTGTCGTAGCTGAAGGTCTGCCACTGGCCCGCGGCGTCGCGCAGCCTGAGGCTCCCACGGCCGGCCTGGAGACGGATCTCGCCATCGGGTCCGGCCTTGGGCAGGCGTAGGTCGACGTCGCCATCGAGGCTGCCCTGCCAGGCCAGTTCCGGCGGCAGCAAAGGTTGCAGACTGGCCAGCGGGAAGGCGCGCAGGTGCCAGGCGAGACGGGTGTCGGGCAGTAGCTGCTGATCGTCGCCGCAAAGGCTGGCCGCGCCGGACCGCCAGCAATGCCGGCCCAGTTCCAGGCGCCCGTTGGCCAGGCGTTCGATGCGCGCGGGGTTTTGCAGGGTCCAGTTCTGGCCGCTGGTGGCAACCGAGCCGCGGGCCAGCTGGCCCTTCCAGTCGCCGTTGTCGGCCAGGGTACCGCCGGCCGCGAGCGCCAGGTTGAGCTGGGGCCCCTTGAGCGACAGCTCGGCCTGCTGTTGGCGGCGATCGCCCTGCCCCTGCAGGCGCAAGACGCCAAAATCGCGCCCGGCCGCCTGCAGGCCCTGGGCGGTCAGCTCCAGCTTGCCGCGCTGGCGATCGTCCAGAGTGGCCGCCAGCCCCAGGCTGCTCATGCGGTTGTCGGCATAGGCGAGCTGGCGCCCATCGAGCTGCAGCTTGCCCGCCGGTGCCTTCAAGGTGCCCGCCAGATCCAGGCGACCCTGGGCGCTGCCCGAGAGATCGGGCCAGAGCTGGGCCAGTCGGCGCAGATCCAGTTGTAGTTGGCCCTGCAGCCGCTGGTCGAGGGCGCCCTGCCCCTGGATGCGGTTGTCGCCCAGGCGAACATCCAGCTGGGAGACCTGCCACTGCTCACCGGCGCCCTGGGCCTTGGCCGCCAGGACCGCCGGTTGGTTGCGCAGTCGGCCCTTGAGGTCCAGATCGGCATCCAGCTGCAGGCGGCCATCCTTGAAGGCACCGGAACTGCGCAGCGGACCGGCCAGGCTGCCGGGCAGCTGGGCGACCCAGAAGGCCGGATCCAGGCGACTCAGATCGAGAGCCACCTGCCAGCTCACGCCGTCGGCGAAGCCCAGGTTGACCTTGCCCTGCGCCCGCCCCTGGCCGGCCTGGAGATCCAGCGAGGGCAGATTGAGCTGGGTGGTATCGCCGGTGAAGGGGGTGGCCAGGGTGAAGGCACCGGCCGGACCGGTGGCCGCGGCCTTGAGATTGCCCAGGTAGGCACCGTCCCGGTAGGCCACCTCGCCCTGCAGGCGCTGCAGGCTCACCGGCGGCTCCGCCATGGGATACAGCCGCCGCCAGGGGAAATCGCGCCAATCCAGGGTGGCATCGGCCGCCAGCCCTTCCTGCCAGTCGAGCTGGCCGGCCAGCGCCACGCGCTGCTCGGGCGCGGCCTGCAGGCGCAGGGCGGCGATCCGCGCGCCCTTGGCATCGACGCGACCGTCCAGATTCAAGTCAACCGGGCCGCCCTCGCCCGGCAATTTCGCTTGACCGACCAGCGTGTAGCCGGCGGCCAGATCGCCCCGCGCCGTCAGCTTGAGATCATTCAGCCGCAGGGTCTCGGGCAGGCTGGCGGCCGCCTTGAAGCCATCGGCCACCAATTGCAGATCGGCCGGGACGTTGTCCACCAGCGGCTGCACCGTGCCGGTCAGGCGGCCGGGCAGATAGCCGCTGCTGTCGGCCTCCAGGCGCAGGGTCTGCTGCAGCTCGCCCTCCAGCTTGAGCACCAGCGACCAGGGCGCGGCCTCCGGCGCCGGCAGGCCGAGGGTGCCCTGCAACTGCAGCGGCCAGGCACCGCTGGGCTGCAACCGGCCATGGGTATCCAGGCTGATGCCATGGGCCATGCCGGCCAGGCGCTCGATGGTTATCCCATCAGCCTGCCAGTGGGCCTGGAGTTCCAGGTCGCGGGCCTGCTCGGCGCCGTTGTAAAGAACTTCACCGATCCGTACCTCACCCAGCTGCACCCCCAACGGCAAGCCGAGGCTGGGTAACTGGATGGGTCCGCTCTTTTCCGGCACCGGCTCCGGACTGGGCGCCTGCTCGATGGCGATGCGCGAGGCGACCAGGGTATCGATGCACAGCTGCAGCCTGAGCAGGCAGCCGGGTCGCCAGGCGAATTCGGGGGCCTCGACCGTTACCCGGGTGGCGCCCCCCTCCCAGACCAGCTGCCGAGCCTGCCAATGGCCACCCAGGCGCCCCTGAAACTCGGTCAGGGTCAGACCCGGCACCCGCTCCAGCACCAGGCGGCCGATGCCGGCGTTGCCCAGGACCAGGGCCAGCAACAGGATCAACCCACCGAGCAGGGTCGCCAGCACGCCAAGGATGACACCGCCTACCGACTTCACAGCTCAGGTCCTATGGAAAAGTGCAGGCGGATACCGCCGGGTTCGTCGAGGCCGTGCGCCAGGTCGACGCGGATCGGCCCGACTGGCGAGACCCAGCGCACGCCCACGCCGACGCTGGTCTTGAGCTCGTAGTTGTTGAGGTCGTTGAAGGCGCTGCCCTGGTCGATGAAGGTCGCCAGCCGCCACTTGTCGCGCAGGGGATATTGGTATTCGACGCCTCCAGTGACCAGGTAGCGACCGCCCACGTAGTCACCTTCGTCGTTTTCCGGTGACAGGGTCTGGTAGTCGTAGCCGCGAACGCTCTGATCGCCACCGGCGAAGAAGCGCAGCGACGGCGGGATCTTGTTGTAGCCATTGGTGAGGTTGCCGCCCAACTGCAGGCGTCCGAGGAAGCGATGGCCGTCGCCCACGGTGATCAACCCGCGGGCCAGCGCCGTGGCGTGAATCATGTTGGCGTCGGAGAGTAGTCCTTCCTTCGCCGCCGAGACGCCGAATTGCAGGCGGTAGCCGCGATTGGGGTCGATGCGGTTGTCACTGCGCAACAGTGAGAAATCGACCCCCGGCATCACCAGGTTGGAGGTGCCTTCGTCATTGCCCAGGCGATAACTTTCGTTGCGCCACTTGAGCGAGAGCACCCGCTCCCAGCCATTGGGAAACTTGCGATGCCACTCGGGACCCACGGTCAGCAACTGGCTGAGGGAATCGTCGTCGGCGATCTGCTCGTACTGGTAGCCGCCGGCGAAGCGGAACTTGTCATTGATCGGGTCCTGCCCGGGAATGTCGTACCAGGTGGCAATGCTCTGGCGTGGCGCCGACAGCTCCGCCTCCGCACCCAGGCTGTGGCCCTGGGGATTGAGCCAGTGGTTCTCCCAGGTGAATCTCAGCCGCGGGCCGACATCTGTCGAATAGCCGGGACCAAAGCCGAAGGTACGCGGCTTGCGGGTCCGCAGGGTGACCGTCACCGGCACCTCGGCGGCACCTTCCTGCTTGGGATAGGTGTCGAGCCGCGCGCCATCGAAGAAGCCGCTGGCCAGCAGGTTGCTCTGGAAATCGGCGATCAGCTCGGAATCGTAGGGCGTGCCCTGGGCGAAGGGCACCATACGCTGCAGCAGATCGGGATCGAAAGGGGCATCCCCTGCGAAGGCCACCTTGCCAAGGACGAAGCGCGGCCCGCTGTCGAACACCAAGGCGATGTCGGCGAAGCCAGTGGCGGGATCGATCCGCAGCTGGTGCTGGGTAAAGGTGCCGCGAAAGAAGCCATACCGCTGCGCCTGATTCTGGATCAGGCTCTTGGCATCTTCATAGAGTCCCTGGTTCAGCGGCTGGCCTGGCTTCAAGCCGGCCGGAATCGGCCGCTGAAAGGCCCGCAATCGCCGCGCTGGCCCCTCGATGCGAATATCCACGTTACGCAGCTTGATCGGCTCACCGGGTCGCACCTCGACGACCAGCCGCGGTGTCTCGCCACTCTCTACCCGAGTCTCGATCTGCGCGTGGTAGTAGCCGAGCGCCTGAGCCGCCTGCTCGGCCTGCCGTTCCGTCGCCGGACGCAGGCGCTGCAGCCCGGCGACATCGCGCCCTTCCACCGAGCCGATATAGGCCTGGATGTTGTCTCGCAGGGGGTTGTTGGCCGGTTGGACGCGAACGCTGACCTCGGCCGGTGCCGCCCAGGCCATGCCGTGCAGACAACAAACTCCAATCAGGGCGCGGCGTAGAGCGTTCTTATTCATACGGGGATGCTAACGGGCGTTGCGCTGTGAGACAAACAGGAGTGGCCAGGGTTCGCCAGGTCGCCGCTGCGACAGGAGGCTTTCTGCTAGGCTAGGGCCATCCATTTTCCAGGACAGCTTCATGAAGATAGTCTGCTTCAATATCAACGGCTTACGCGCAAGACCTCATCAACTTTCCGCCATCATCGAACGCTATGATCCGGATGTGATCGGCCTGCAGGAAACCAAGGTCTCGGACGATCAGTTCCCGCGCGAGGAAGTCGAGGCCCTGGGTTACCACGTGCACTATCACGGCCAGAAGGGCCACTACGGAGTGGCCCTGCTGTCGCGCCTGGCGCCGCTGGAATTGCACAGGGGTTTTCCCGGCGATGGTGAAGAGTCGCAAAAGAGATTCATCTATGGCGTCTTCGCCGACCGAAAGGGTCAGCCACTGGTGGTCATGAACGGCTATTTTCCCCAAGGGGAGAATATCGCTCACCCAACAAAATTCCCTGGCAAGAGGAAGTTCTACGCGGATCTTCAGAATCTACTTGAAGAGCGTTTCACGCCGGACACGCCCTTGCTGCTCATGGGGGATTTCAATATCTCCGCCCAGGACCACGACATCGGCATAGGTGCGGTCAACGCCAAGCGCTGGCTGCGCACGGGCGCCTGCAGTTTCCAGCCGGAAGAACGCGAATGGATGCAGCGACTGCTGGACTGGGGCCTGATCGACAGCTATCGCCAGCTGCATCCGGACGTCGACGACAGGTTCAGCTGGTTCCCCTATCGCAGCCGCGGCTTCGAGGACGAACCCAAGCGCGGCCTGCGCATCGATACCATCCTCGCGTCTCGGGTGCTGCGCGAACGGATCGTCTCGGCAGGCATTGACTATGAGATCCGTGGCATGGAGAAGCCCTCCGACCACGCGCCGATCTGGCTAGAATTGACCTGAGGTCCTGTCACATCGGTGTCATGTGGCCTGCCTAAGGTGGCGGCCTTGTCTCAGGCTCGAGGCCTATTCCATGAACGGCTCTGCCCCGGTATTCCGCCGCGCCTTCCTGCGGCGAGCGGTGCTCGCGACCTTGCTGCCCCTGCTGCCTTCGCCCCTTCTGGCCGGCGAACCCACCACTGTCATTCTGCGCCTGCAAGGCTCCAACACGATCAACGCGAACCTGGGCCCGCGCCTGGTCGCGGCCCTGCTCGCCGAGCGCGGCTATCGGGATCCACAGGTGATACCTGCCACCGTGATGGACGAATGGCAGCTGGTGGCCCGGGCGCCGAATGGCAGTGCCGTGGCCATACAGATCGCCGCCCATGGCTCCAGCACCGGCTTCACCGCCCTGGCCGCGGGCACCACGGATCTCGCCGCGGCCTCCCGGCCCATCAAGGACAATGAAGTCAGCGCCCTGGCCAATCTGGGTGACATGGGCAGCAAGGACGCGGAGTACGTGATCGGGCTGGATGGCCTGGCGATCATCGTGCATCCCGGCAATCCCCTGCGAGAGCTCGATCTCCAGCAGTTGGCGCAGGTCTTCGCCGGCGATATCACCGATTGGCAGCAACTGGGCGGCCCGTCCGGGCCGATCCGGATCTATGCGCGGGATGATCGATCGGGCACCTACGACACCTTTCGCGAACTGGTGCTGAATCCTGCCGGCAAACGCCTGAGTGCGGCTGCCAAGCGCTTCGAGTCCAATGAAGAATTGGCGCAGCAGGTGGCCGCCGATCCTGGGGGCATCGGCTTCACCAGCCTGGCGGCTGCCGCCAAGGCGCCAAAGCTCGCCCTGCGCGACGGTGAAGGCCGCGCCATAGCCCCCAGCGAAGCCAGCATCGCCACCGAGGACTATCCACTCGCCCGGCGACTCTTCTTCTATGGCTCGCCCGCCCAGCGCTCGGACTGGGCGCGCAGTCTGCTGGAGTTCAGCCAGACCCCTGCCGGCCAGGCGGTGGTGCAACAAAGCGGCTTCGTCGCCCAGCGCATCGAACCCCTGACCATCAGCGATACCCGTGGCATGCCACCCGCCTATCTGGAGCTGGCTCGCCGCGCCCAGCGCCTTACGGTGAATTTCCGCTTCACCGCCGGCAGCGCGCGCCTGGATAACAAGGCACTGCGCGATGTCGAGCGCCTGGCCGCCTTCATGCGCCGGCCTGAAAACGCCCATCGGCAGCTGATCCTGGTGGGCTTCAACGACGCCACCGAGGATCCGGCACGGGCAGCGCTGCTGGCCCGTCTGCGCGCCACCGCGGTCGCCACGGCGCTGCGCCACCAGCAAGCCTTCGCTGGTGAGCTGCTCTCCCTTGGCGACCAACTGCCTGTCGCAGGGCTGTCAGCCAACGGCCGGGTAAAGAATCGGCGGGTCGAGGCCTGGATTCAATAGGGACCGGTCGGGCCTTTCCAGGAAGCGACCTGGGGCAACACGGGGACGTATCCCTCCCTGTTGCCCAGGTTCGTGCCAGGCACCCCAGGAGCCACTATCGATAGCGACAGGCATCCCAATCAAGACTTAAAGTACTTTCTCAACATACCTCTATAATCACAATCAAAAATCATATTCAAGTTCTTGATTTTAAAAGTATTTATCTATCGACTTTCTGCTATTTCAGGTGTGAGGAAAAGCGGGACTATCGGGAGGCAGGTGCCACCTTCTCCAACCCTTGCAGACGCTCGCCCGCGCGAATCCCCCGCGTCGAAAACCAGCCAGCCCGGGTTTCCAAGGCATAGCGCGCCGGGGCCCGGGAGCAGTGGCGGGTATCGGTCAGCGGCTGCATTTCGACGGTATTGAGGACTTTGCCGCCGGCATCGATGAAGGCGGCGGCTAGCGCGCTGGGGGTATCGCGCATCCAAAGGCAGCGTTCGTCATCCCCGGCAAAGACGAACAGCATGCCTTCGTGGGCTGCCAATGGCGGTCGCCCCATGAGTCCCTGGGCCCGTTGGGCTGGAGTCGTTGCCACTTCTACAGCGAGGCGCTGGTCGCCGATCCGCAGCTCGATGCGCTCTGCCGCCCAGATGGGCATAGCCGCCAGTGCGGCCAGCAGCAGGCCGCTCCGACCAGGGCCCAGCGCCCGTTTCGCTCCGTCTCGACCCTGGATAAAAAATGTCATTGCATGTGACCTTTGCCAGGCGAAAGCAATCTATCCCACATTGTCAGACAACCTCTCGAGTCCGATGTCGACCGCCAGCCTACCGCCTGCACCCTCACCCGCTCTGGCCACCCGCATTACCCTGGGCATGGTGCTCTTTACCTTTATCGCCTACCTTACCATCGGCATCCCCCTGGCCGTGCTGCCGGGCTTCGTGCACGACCAGCTGGGCTTCAACTCCATCATCGCCGGCCTGGTGATCAGCAGTCAGTACCTGGCGACCCTGTTCTCGCGCTCCCATGCCGGACGCATCATCGACACCGTGGGCGCCAAGCAGTCGGTGCTCTATGGCATGCTCGGCTGCGGTCTCAGCGGCGTGCTGATGCTGGCCTCGGTACTCTTACAAGCCTGGCCCTGGGTCAGCCTTGGTGCTCTGTTGCTCGGCCGACTGGTGCTGGGCTGCGCCGAAAGCCTCTCGGGTACTGGCGCCATCTCCTGGGCAATCGGCCGGGTCGGCCCGGCTAACACCGCCAAGGTGATCTCCTGGAACGGCGTCGCCAGCTACGGTGCCCTGGCCATAGGCGCCCCCCTGGGCGTGGTGCTGGTGGACAGCCTGGGACTGTGGAGCTTGGGCGCCAGCATCATCGGTCTGGCGGCGCTGGGCTATCGGATCGCCAAGCCGCGCCCGCCCATCGTTCCGGTGCGCGGCGAACGCCTGCCCTTCACCACGGTGCTGGGCCGGGTATTGCCCTTCGGCCTGGGCCTGGCGCTGGGTGGCATCGGCTTCGGCACCCTGGCGACCTTCATCACTCTCTATTACGCCAGTCAGGGCTGGAGTGGCGCGGCCCTGTGCCTGACGGTGTTCGGCTGTTTCTTCATCGGTGTACGCCTGGTCTGCGCCAACGCCATCAATCGCCACGGCGGCTTTCGCGTCGCCATCGTCAGCCTGGCGGTGGAAGCCGTGGGCCTGACCATCCTCTGGCTGGCCCCCAGCATAACCACCGCCCTGGTGGGCGCCGCCCTCACCGGAATCGGCTTCTCGCTGGTGTTTCCGGCGCTGGCCGTGGAAGCGGTGCAGCGGGTTCCGGCCTCGAACCGCGGTGCCGCCCTGGCCGGCTATTCGGTGTTCATCGACCTTTCGCTGGCGGTGACAGGGCCTCTCATCGGCGCCGTGGCCACCCATTTCGGCTATGCCGCCAGCTTTCTCTGCGCGGCCCTGGCCGCGCTGGCAGGCTTGGCCCTCAGCGTTCGCCTCCTCTGCCGTTTCGACGAGTCCTCGCGAGAACAGCCATGACCACGACCGCCCCGCCTGCCGCCTCCCTCGCCATCACGCTGCGCATCGTTTCGATCGTCGTCTTCAGCTTTCTGCTGTTCCTGGCGATCGGCCTGCCACTGGCGATCCTGCCGGGCTACGTGCACGACGATCTCGGCTATGGATCGGTCATCGCCGGACTGGCGATCAGTATCCAGTACCTCGCCACCCTCTTCACCCGGCCCCTGGCCGGCAAGCTGGCCGACAGCATCGGCGCCAAGCGTGGGGTGATCTACGGTCTGTTCGGCTGCGTCGCCTGTGGCGTGCTCACCCTGCTGGCCACCTCGCTGCAGAGCGTGCCGGGTCTCAGCCTGGGCCTGCTGATCGTCGGCCGGGTCATCCTCGGCATGTCCCAGGCCATGATCGGTACCGGTTGCCTGAGTTGGGGCATGGGCAGCGTCGGCATGCAGCACGTGAGCAAGGTGATCTCCTGGAACGGCATCGCCGCCTATGGCGCCCTGGCTCTGGGCGCGCCCCTGGGCGTGGCCATGGTCGCGGGCCTAGGGCTCTGGAGCCTCGGCGTGGCCATCGCCCTGCTCGGTGCCCTGGGTCTGGCCCTGGCCTGGAACAAGGAGCCGGCGCCGGTGATTCCAGGCGAGCGGCTGCCCTTTCACAAGGTATTCTGGCGCATCAGCCCCTTCGGCCTCTGCCTGTTGCTCAGCTCCATCGGCTTCGGCGCTATCGCCACCTTCGTCACGCTCTACTACGCGAGCAACGGCTGGCCCAACGCGGCCTTCTGCCTGACCGCCTTCGGTGCGGCCTTCATCTGCGCGCGGCTGCTGTTCGCCGGCACCATCAACACGCTGGGCGGCTTCCGCGTCGCCCTGGCCTGTTTCAGCGTGGAGACCCTAGGGTTGCTGCTGCTTTGGCTGGCGGTCACCCCACAGATGGCGTTGGTGGGCGCGGCCATGGCGGGTTTCGGACTCTCGCTGGTCTATCCGGCCTTGGGCGTGGAGGCCATCGTCAAGGTACCGCCAACCAATCGCAGCGCGGCGCTGGGCGCCTACTCGCTATGCCTGGATCTGGCGCTGGGGATCACCGGCCCTCTCGCCGGCGCCATCGCCAACGGCTTCGGCTTCAGCGCCATCTTCCTCTTTGCCGGTCTCATGGCCCTGGCGGGCCTGGGTCTGAGTGCTTTGCTCTATCATCGAGCGCTGCGCGAGAGCAAAGACCCGATCAAGACCTGAATGGCCGCATTGGTCGAGGGCGAAGCCCTGGATCGGGAGCGCCCAGGCTGCTGCCCCCTGTGATCTCTACAATGGGCCGGGATCCGGAATCGGTGCGGGCGGCTTGGCCGGTTCGGTGAGGTTCTCGACCACCTCGTCAGGGATCTCGGTATCGATCTCTTCATCGGCCATGTCGGAGTCGTTGAGGGGTGCCTGATCGCCGCCCAGCCAGAGGGCCAGCGGAGCGGTGGTGTCGGGCGCGGGAGAAAGAGAAAGGATCATGCCGTGGCTCCTGTGCCGTTCGGTCTCAAGCTTTAGTTGGTCGACGACGCCAGATGTTTCACCCTGGTGCCTACCGCACGTCGCCCCATTCGCCAGTGGCGTCAGTGCCTTGCCAGAGCCTTCGGGCAGAGACGCCGTCCCGGTTGGCAAGTCCACACCCCGAGTAATCGCCAGTCTTTTCGGGCCATTGGCCAGCAGCCTGGCCTGCGCCTGACTAGACTCCAGGGATCCTCCCATGCCGGATTGCCTGCCTATGGATACCCCGACCCGCTCTGCCAGCCCCGCGAATCTGCTCGCGGTCGTTTCGGAAGATGAGCTGCTGCTGCAAGCCCTGGTACGCGAGGTGCTCAAGCAGGAAGGCTTCCATGTGGAAACCTTTGGCACCGCCGACGCCGCCCTGCAATTTCTGGAGCTGCACTGGCAGCAGGTGAACGTCGTGGTGTCGAACGTGCGGATGCCCGGCGTGATCGATGGCGTGCAACTGGCCAAGATCGTCAGCGAGCGTTGGCCCGCGGTGCCCTTCGTCTTGATGTCCGGCTACGCCGGCTTGAGAAATGACATCCCGTCCGGGGTGCCCTTCCTGCACAAGCCGTGGACGCTGGATCAACTGACTGAAGCCGTCTGGAAGGTGGTACCCCGGCCAGACTTCCCCGGCCCCGCCGCCAGTTAGTCCAGCGACAGCCAGCCGCCGCCTGCCCCGTACAAACCACCTCGCAGCTATGCCACAATAGGCGGCATGTCGGGCGCCGCCCGCCTTTACCGCAGCCCAGCCAGGCCGCCGCGCATCGTCGCGACCCCTCGACCCTGCCCGCTGGAGCTCTGCCCATCCGACCGGAACGCCCTGTCCAAGCCGCTTGCCGGCCCGGACAGCGGTCGAGCTCCGGTCTGAAACCCCTTACAGGTAACCCCTTTGATCTCCACCGCTAACATCACCATGCAGTTTGGCGCCAAGCCGCTGTTCGAGAACGTGTCCGTCAAATTCGGCAACGGCCATCGCTACGGCCTGATCGGCGCCAACGGCTGCGGCAAGTCCACCTTCATGAAGATTCTCGGGGGCGATCTCGAACCCACCGGCGGCCAGGTGATGCTCGAACCCAACGTACGCCTGGGCAAGCTGCGCCAGGATCAGTTCGCCTACGAAGACTGCACGGTCATCGATACCGTGATCATGGGCCACGCCGAACTGGCCAAGGTCAAGGCCGAGCGCGACCGCATCTACGCCCTGCCGGAAATGAGCGAAGACGACGGCATGGCCGTGGCTGAGCTTGAGGTGCAGTTCGCCGAGTACGACGGCTACACCGCGGAAGCGCGGGCGGGCGAGTTGCTGCTCGGCCTGGGCATCCCCCAGGACCAGCACTTCGGCCCCATGAGCGCCGTCGCCCCCGGCTGGAAGCTGCGGGTGCTGCTGGCCCAGGCGTTGTTCTCCGATCCGGAACTGCTGCTGCTCGACGAACCGACCAACCACCTGGACATCAATACCATCCGCTGGCTGGAAGGCATCCTGGTCGCGCGCAACAGCACCATGATCATCATCTCCCACGATCGCCACTTCCTGAACAGCGTCTGCACCCACATGGCCGACCTGGATTACGGCGAACTGCGCCTGTTCCCCGGCAACTACGACGAGTACATGACCGCCGCCACCCAGGCCCGCGAGCGCCTGCTGTCGGACAACGCCAAGAAGAAGGCCCAGATCGCCGAACTGCAGCAGTTCGTCAGCCGCTTCTCGGCCAACGCCTCCAAGGCCAAGCAGGCCACCAGCCGGGCGCGCCAGATCGACAAGATCCAGCTGGACGAGGTCAAGCCGTCCAGCCGCGTCAGTCCGTTCATCCGCTTCGAGCAGTACAAGAAGCTGCACCGCCAGGCGGTGACCCTGGAAAACGTCACCCAGGGCTTCGACGGCACCCCGCTGTTCAAGCGCCTGGGCCTGCAGATCGAAGCCGGCGAGCGGGTCGCCATCATCGGCCCCAACGGCATCGGCAAGACCACCCTGCTGCGCACCCTGGTGGGCGAGATGGCGCCACAGAGTGGCGAGGTGAAGTGGACCGACAGCGCCGACGTCGGCTATTTCGCCCAGGACCACGCCGAGGACTTCGCCGACGACGTCACCCTGTTCGACTGGATGGGTCAATGGACCCAGGGCGGCGAGCAGATGGTCCGCGGCACCCTGGGTCGCATGCTGTTCTCCAGCGACGACATCCAGAAGTCGGTCAAGGTCATCTCCGGTGGCGAGCAGGGTCGCATGCTGTTCGGCAAGCTGATCCTGAAGAAGCCCAACGTGCTGGTGATGGACGAACCCACCAACCACCTGGACATGGAATCCATCGAGGCGCTGAACCTGGCACTGGAAAATTATCCGGGCACCCTGATCTTCGTCAGCCACGACCGTGAATTCGTCTCCTCCCTGGCCACCCGCATCCTCGACATGAGCGAGACCGGCGTGGTGGATTTCAGCGGCAGCTACGACGACTACCTGCGCAGCCAGGGCATCAACGGCTGACCCCAGGGTTCGTGTAGTGGGTCGCGCAACCCACTACACGAACAAAATAGATGGTGCCCTAAGCAGTTACCCTAGGTATCATTTCGCACCGAAACGGGTACTCGACCAGGATCGCCGCGATCATCACCTATCGTTTGCGCCGGGAGACCAGGGGTCTCCTGCCACGTCTCGTAACACGTAGCGCCCCCTTCCGGCACGCTCGACGGGTTCCCTTTCGCATACTGATCTCCCCGCCTGGCATCGGCCTCTGCCGATCCGCCAGAACGGTCGGCCCCAACCTAATAAATCAGAACATTGCCGGACGGCCGCTGTCGCAACTGACTGCCATGCCCTACCGGTTGCTCGCCCCTGCCTGTCCGTCCGTGGTCAGTCCGGGGTTGCCCAACTCGAGGTCGGGCTCCGACGCCCGCTCTCCCTCAGGTGTAAAGCGAGACACTGTCTCAGGAGTACGATGAATGCACAGTGGTAACGAAGAGTCGGATTTCGTTTTCGTCGGCGCGGGAATCATGAGTGCGACCCTGGCGGTCATGCTCAAGGAGCTGGAGCCCACGAGTACCGTCGAGGTACTCGAACTGCTCGACGTAGGCGCGGCGGAGAGTTCCAACCCCTGGAACAACGCCGGAACCGGCCATGCGGCCCTCTGCGAGTTGAACTACACGCCGGAAAAGGCGGACGGCAGCATCGACGTCACCAAGGCCCTCAGCATCAACGGCATGTTCGAGGCCTCCAGGCAATTCTGGTCCTACCTGGTCGAGGAAGGTCACTTCGGCTCGCCGCGCGCCTTCATCAGCCCGGTGCCGCACATGTCCTTCGTCCATGGTGCCAAGGACATGGCCTTCCTGCGCAAGCGCTACGAGGCCCTCAAGGACCACGCCTGCTTCGACGGCATGGAGTATTCCGAGGATCACGCCAAGCTGCGCGAGTGGATGCCCCTGGTGATGGAAGGCCGGCCGGCCACCGAAGCCGTGGCCGCGACCCATGTGGCCGGGGGTACCGACGTCAACTTCGGCGCCCTGACCATGAGCCTGCTCGGTCACCTGCAGACCCGTCCCGGCACCCAGGTCCGCTACAACCAGAAGGTGGTGGACCTGACCCGCGAGGCCGACCAGCGCTGGCGCCTGACCATCGAGGACAGTCGTTCCGGTGCCACCCGCACCCTGATCGCCAAGTTCGTCTTCCTCGGCGCCGGTGGTGCGGCCCTGCCGCTGCTGCAGAAGTCCGGCATCCCCGAGGGCGCCGGCTACGGTGGCTTCCCGGTGAGCGGCCAGTGGCTGCGCTGCGACGATCCGCACATCGTCGAACGGCACCAGGCCAAGGTCTACGGCCTGGCCGGCGTCAACTCGCCGCCGATGTCGGTCCCGCACCTGGACACCCGCGTGGTGGATGGCAAGAAGTCCCTGCTGTTCGGGCCCTTCGCCGGCTTCACCACCAAGTTCCTCAAGCGCGGATCCTTCCTCGACCTGCCCAAGTCGATCAAGTCGGGCAACATTGGCCCCATGCTCGCCGTGGCGCGTGACAACATGCCGCTGACCCGCTACCTGGTCGGCCAGGTGCTGCAATCCTTCGACCAGCGCGTCGAGGAACTGCGCGCCTTCTACCCGGCCGTGCGCAAGCAGGACTGGCGCCTGGAAGTGGCCGGCCAGCGGGTGCAGATCATCAAGAAGGACCCGCAGAAAGGCGGCATCCTGCAGTTCGGCACCGAGATCGTCGCTTCCGGTGACGGCACCATCGCCGCCCTGCTGGGCGCCTCCCCAGGTGCTTCCACCTCGGTGTCCATCATGCTGACCCTGGTCGAGCGCTGCTTCCCGAGCCGCTACCAGAGCGAAGAGTGGCAGGCCAAGCTGCGCAAGATGTTCCCCTCCTTCGGTCACAAGCTGGCCGAAGAGCCGGAGCTGCTGCGGGAAGTACGGGAG
The DNA here is from genome assembly GCF_000316965.1 of Pseudomonas sp. 313. NCBI lineage: Bacteria > Pseudomonadati > Pseudomonadota > Gammaproteobacteria > Pseudomonadales > Pseudomonadaceae > Pseudomonas > Pseudomonas sp. 313. The sequence goes on along the minus strand of NZ_ANBZ01000047.1, from coordinate 108,312 downwards.
CGCACCACCCGCGTGCTGCAACTCGACCAGCCGGCGTGACACCCCCTGGATGGCCCACTGGCGGCCATCCCTGCTCCTGACGCCCCCACCCCAGCAAAACCGCCCCCTCTCCCTCTGGGAGAGGGCTGGGGTGAAGGGCTATCGCCCTCCGACGCCTGCCTAATCCCCCAGCGCCGCGCCCTCCCGTCTTGGGTCCGCGCCCCCCTGCCAGCCTGATCCCATCCGGCGAATGACCTGGATGCCACTGGTCATCTCGTCTTCGCGTACCTGGTGCCCACGCTGCTTCAGTGCCTGGCGCAAGGCCGGGGTGGTCTCGCCGCGCTCCAGCTCGGTGGGGCCGTTACGGCTGCCGAAATTCGGCAGGCCCGCAGCCGCCTGGGGATCCAGCTGCCAGTCCAGCAAGCCGACCAGGGTCTTGACCACATAGCCGGCAATCTGCGAACCGCCCGGCGAGCCCAGGGCCGCCAGCAGCTCGCCACTCTGGCGGTCGAACACCAGGGTTGGCGACATGGTCGAGCGCGGTCGCTTGCCCGGCTCCACCCGGTTGGCCACCGGCAGGCCCTTCTCCCGCGGCACGAAGGAAAAGTCCGTCAGCTGATTGTTGAGCATGAAGCCCTTCACCATCAGGTGGGAGCCGAAGTAGCTCTCCACCGTGGTGGTCATGGACAGGGCGCCACCCCAGGCATCCGCCGCCACCACCTGGGAGGTGGAGATGCGCAGTGGCGAGCGATCCGGTGCCCAGGCCAGGGTCGGGCCGGGTGGGACCCCCGGCGCGGCCTTGCCCAGGCTGCGCTCACCGACCTGCTGCGCACGACTGGCCAGATACCCGGGATCGAGCAGCCCCTTGACGTTGACCGGCACCAGCTCCGGATCGGCTACGTACTGGGCGCGATCGGCATAGGCCAGGCGCTCGGCCTCGGCGATCAGGTGCACGGCTTCGGGACGCGGCTCCTGGCCCGCCGGCAGCGCGGTCGGTACTGGCCGCAACGGCGCCAGGGCCCAGGCCGGATCACGGGCTTCCAGGGCCTGGAGAATGCCCAGGGTCTGGGCCACGGTGATGCCGCCGGCGGGCGGCGGCATGCCGCAGACGCGCCAGCGCTGGTAGTCGGTGCACAGCGGCGTGCGCGTCCTGGCGCGATAGCCGGCCAGGTCCTGAAGACTCAGGCTGCCGGGATTGGGGCTCTCCTGCACGGCGCTGGCGATGGCCTGGGCCAGGTCGCCGCGATAGAGCGCTCCGGCGCCCTCCCGGGCGATCAGCGCCAGGGTATCGGCCAATTCCGGGTTGCGCAGCCGGGTACCCACGGGCTTCACCTGCCCCTGGGCATCCAGATAGAGCGCGGCCATGCCGGGTGACTGCTTGAGGAAGGGGTCGTGGAGCAGTTGGTTATGCAGCCGCGGCGACAACGGGAAACCCTCCCGGGCCAGGCGGATGGCCGGCTCGAACAACACCCGCCAGGCCAGCTTGCCGTGGTCGCGATGCGCCAGTTCCAGCGCGCGCAACACCCCGGGCACCCCGACCGAGCGCCCGCCGATGCGGGCCTCCTCGAAGGCCATGGGGCTGCCATCCGCACGCAGGAAGAGCTGTTCCGTAGCACCTGCCGGGGCGGTTTCGCGACCGTCGTAGGCCTGAACCTTGCGACCGTCCCAGTAGAGCAGGAAGGCACCGCCGCCGATTCCCGAGGATTGCGGCTCGACCAGGGTCAGGACCGCCTGCATGGCGATGGCGGCATCGATGGCCGAGCCACCCTGCCGCAGGATCTCCCGCCCGGCCTCGGCTGCCAGCGGATTGGCCGCCGCCGCCATCTGCCGGGTGGCTTCGCTGGCCGTCAGCCCGGGCCGATAGCCGGAGCCAGCCTCGGGGGCGACGGGCAAGGAGGTCTCGCGGCTGTGGCTACAGGCCGCCAGGGTCAGGGACAGGAACAGGGGCGTGAGGATCGACAGAGGGGTTCGCAACATGGGGCTCCTGGGCAACGGGCGGCATTCGCCCGCCTAGCCTAGCCCATCACCTGCAGCCATGCCGCCTGCCTGACCTCAGAACGGCAGATGACGGTGAAGCAGGCCGCCGCAGAGCACGTCCAGCCACAGCAGCTGATGCAGGGCGACGATGGCGAAGAACACCAGGCGAAAACTCAGCTTGACCGTCTTGTGGCGGAAGCGCTGCTGGGCGATCAGGGCACCCGGCCAGCCACCGAGCAGCTCGCCCAGGTGCAGGACCCGCTCCGGCACGCGCCAGCCCTTGTCGCGGGCGCGCTGCTTGTCGTGCTTGTAGAGCAGGTAGGTGACCACGCTGGCCAGCAGGTAGAGCGGCAGTGGCCAGAGCACCCCATGGCCGAAGGCCAGGGACAGCATGCCCACCAGCGGCAGGATGAAGACGGCGATCTGCAGCAGCGCGAGCATGTCCTGCCGGGCGATGGCCGCGCGTTGCTCATAGGGCGTCAGCGCCCCCGCCCGTTTGCTGGTCTTGGGGGGCGCTTTCTGCCCAGACGCACGAGCCGGCTGGCGCCGGCTCTGCTGTTCCTTCTCGGGCTTCACCCGGCCGCCTTGGCCGCGTTCCAGTCGATCCAGCCGAATTGCCAGGTGGCCAGGATCAACAGTCCGAAGACGATACGGTACCAGCCGAACACCTCGTAGCTGTGGTTGCCGATGAACTTCAGCAAGGCCTTGACCGCCAGCATGGCGAAGATGAAGGAGGTGATGAAGCCGACCCCGAACACCAGCACATCGCTGGCAGTGAACAGATGACGGTACTTGTACACCGAGTAGACGGTCGCGCCGACCATGGTTGGCATGGCCAGGAAGAAGGAGAACTCGGTGGCCGCCTTGCGCGACAGACCGAACAGCAGGCCGCCGATGATGGTGGAACCGGAGCGCGAGGTGCCCGGAATCATCGCCAGGCACTGGGCGCAGCCGACCTTGAGGGCGTCATGCCAGCGCATGTCGTCCACCTCTTCCACGCGGATGCGATGGGTACGCTTTTCCGCCCAGATCATGATCACGCCGCCGATCACCAGGGCGAAGGCCACGGTGATGGGATTGAACAGGTATTCGTGGATCAGGTCACCAAGGATCACGCCCAGCACCGCAGCGGGCAGAAAGGCGACGATCAGGTTGCCGGTGAACCGCTGCGCATAGGACTTGCGCGGCAGATCGGTGACGATCTCGAAGACCTTGAAGCGGTATTCCCAGACCACGGCCAGGATGGCCGCCAGCTGGATGATGATATTGAAGGCGATGGCCCTTTCCCCGCCGAAGCCGATCAGATCGGCGACGACGATCTGGTGGCCGGTACTGGAAATGGGCAGGAACTCGGTGATGCCCTCGACGATCCCCAGAATCAGCGCCTGCAAGGCACTCCATAGGTCCATGGTATTACTCCATCCAAGTGAAACATTTGCAGGTAGCCGGGTCCGAAGACGCCGGCGGCAACGGGGTTCGAACCGTGACGCTCCGCAGGGCGTGGCCCTTCGCGGTACCCAGGACAGCTCATGCTGTGGTGGTCGCCCGGCACCTTACCAGAGCGAGACCGGTTGAAGAGACCGATAGACGGCCATTAGGTGCCGTACAATGACGAATCGAATCTTTCCGGATGTGAAGCATGTCGTTTCTGGAGTCGCTCACCACCCTGCTGGGCATGTCGCCCGTGGAGCTGCTGGCCGCCGTTCTCGGGGTGATCGCCGTCTGGCTGACGGTGCGCCAGAACATCTGGGCCTGGCCCATCGGCCTGGTGATGGTGGTGCTCTACGCCTGGATCTTCCTGGAGGTGAAGCTCTATTCCGACATGTTGCTGCAGTGCATCTATGCGGTGCTGCAGCTCTATGGTTGGTGGCAATGGCTGCGGGGCGGCCAGCAACACCAGGGTCGGGTGGTCAGCTCGCTCACCACCCGACCGCTGCTGGCCGGTCTGGCCGTTGGCGCCCTGGGTAGCCTGGTCCTGGGCTACCTCATGGGCACCCACACCGATGCCGCCCTGCCCTGGCTGGATGCCGCGCTCACCGGTTTCAGCCTGGTCGCCCAGTTCTGGATGGCGCAGAAGCGCCTGCAGTGCTGGGTACTGTGGTTCGTGCTGGACGTCATCTATGTGGGCCTCTTCTATTACAAGGGCCTCTACCCCACCGCCATCCTCTATGCGGTCTTTGTCGGTCTGGCCGCCTACGGCTGGCTCGACTGGCGCCGAGCCCTGGCGACCGCACGATGAAAGTGGTGGTGCTGACCGGCCCCGAATCGAGTGGCAAATCGTGGCTGACGACGGTTCTCGCCGAGCGCTTCGGCGGGGTCCGGGTGGATGAGTACGTCCGCGAATACTGCGAGCGGCACGGCACCGATACCTGCCTGGCGGACGTGGATGTCATCGCCCGCGAGCAATTGCACCGCGAGGACCGGGCACGCGCGAGCGCACCGGCGCTCCTGCTGCTCGACACCCACCTGCTGAGCAACCTGCTGTGGAGTCGATTGCTGTTCGGCGCCGCGCCCGACTGGCTGGAGCCGGCCCTGCTGGCGCGCCGCTATGACCTGCACCTGCTGCTCGATCCTCGCGACGTCGCCTGGCAGGACGACGGTCAGCGCTGCCAACCGGAGCTCGCCGAGCGCTTGGCGTTCTTCGCGCAGTGCCGGGACTGGCTGCAGGCCCATGGCCAGCCGGTGCTGGAAATCGCCGGCGACTGGCCCGAGCGGCAAAGGGCCGCGCTGGCTGCGGTGAGCCGATTGCTGCACGACGCCTGACCCGCCGGTAGAATGACGCCCTGTACCGGAGAACGCCATGCACGACGACGATGCCTCTTTCGCCGACTTCACCCGCGGGATCCGTCCGCTCAAGCAGGATCGCGCCGACACCGGCAAGTCGCGCGCCGACCTGGGCCAGATCGCCCAGCGCCGCGCGGATGCGACCAAGACCACGACCGCTACCCGGGTCGACGGCCTGAGCGATGCCTTCGTCATCGACGTGGGCGCCGAGGACGAACTCTACTGGGGCCGCGATGGCGTCCAGGACACCCAGTTACGTCGCCTCAAGGGCGGCCAGATTCCCTTCGAGGGCAGCCTGGACCTGCACGGCATGACCGTGGAAAGGGCCCGGGAAACCCTCTGGGACTTTCTCGCCGAGGCCACTCGCCTGGAAATCCGCTGTGTGCGCATCACCCATGGCAAGGCCGCGCGCCTGGATGGGCGCCGACCGCTGATCAAGAGCCACGTCAATACCTGGTTGCGCCAGCATCCGCAGGTACTGGGCTTCACCTCCTGCCTGCCCCGCCACGGTGGGACCGGCTCGCTTTATGTCTTGCTCAAGCGCACCATGCTCGAAGGTCGCGACGAGTGATCCTGTGACTCGGGTGACGTCTCATCCGAGCGCCAACTTCCTTATCGACAAACAGGAACCCAAATGTCTCTCGAACAGCACTACTCCTCGATCCTGACCGGACTCGGCGAAGACATCAGCCGTGAGGGGCTGGTGGACACACCCAAGCGCGCGGCCAAGGCCATGCAGTACCTCTGCCGCGGCTACAGCCAGACGCTGGAAGAAGTGGTGGGCGACGCGCTCTTCACCTCGGACAACAGCGAGATGGTGCTGGTCAAGAACATCGAGCTGTATTCCCTGTGCGAGCACCACATGCTGCCCTTCATCGGCAAGGCCCATGTTGCCTACATGCCCAAGGGCAAGGTGCTGGGCCTGTCCAAGGTGGCGCGGGTGGTCGACATGTTCGCCCGCCGCCTGCAGATCCAGGAAAACATGACCCGGCAGATCGCCGAGGCCATTGAGCAGGTCACCGGCGCCGCCGGGGTCGCGGTGGTCATCGAGGCGCAGCACATGTGCATGATGATGCGTGGCGTGGAAAAGCAGAATTCCTCCATGGTCACCTCGGTGATGCTCGGCCAATTCCGCGCCAACGACGCTACCCGTGCGGAATTCCTTGGCCTGATCAATCGCTGAGACCGGTACGACGTCCGCTATCCTGAAGGGTCGAAACCTCAACCCTTCAGGAGACTTGTCCATTATGACGGACGTCCACAGCCTTACCCTGTTCCGAGCCCAACCCGAACGCTCCCAGGCGCTGGGTGCCCACCTGCTGGATCTGGCCGCGGTGGCGGTCAAGGACGAGGGCTGCCTGGACTATCGGGTATTCCAGGGCAGCGAGGACGGCGATCTCTGGGTGGTCCAGGCCCGCTGGACCTCGATCGCCGCCCAGGACGGACACTTAAACCAGCCGCACACCCTCGCCTTTCTGGACGAGCTGCCCAAGTTGGCGGACGAAGTGGATCTGTATCCGCTGGAGCCGAGAAAGCCGACGGCTGAGCTTTGATCAGAGGCTGCCAGGATTGCGATAAATCGTAGGTTGGGCTGAGGCGGCTCTTTCGTCGAAGCCCAAACGGGGCCGGTGCCGGGGCAAGAGCTGTTGGGCTTCGCTGCGCTCAACCCAACCTACGGTATCCGTAGCAGGATCGTAGGTTGGGCTGAGACGGCTCCATCGTCGAAGCCCAACAGGGCCAGCTGAGTCAAACCCTGTTGGGCCTCGCTGCGCTCAACCCAACCTACGGTGCCCGTAGCAGGACCGTAGGTTGGGCTGAGACGGTTCTATCGTCGAAGCCCAACAAGACTGGCGCCGAGGCAAGAGCTGTTAGGCTTCGCTGCGCTCAACCCAACCTACGATTCGAGCAACCCGTTACGGCCATGGCGGTCCGCCGAGGCGGACGCTCCGGCATCGCAAGGTGTTGCCCTTCGCGTACGGACACCATGGAAGGTGCCAGCAGGACGTTGAGGTACGACGGCGTTATCGCGGCCATGGGCCGCTCCTACCGTCGTGCGCTACCCGTAGGAGCGGTCCATGGCCGCGATCAATCGCAAACTCAATACTCGGACAGCGCGAAGCTCGTCAGGGCGAAGGTGGGGATGCCGGCCGCTTCCAGGCGCTTGGAGCCGCCCAGTTCGGGCAGGTCGACGATGGCGGCAGCTTCGTGGACCTCGGCGCCCAGGCGGCGGATCAGGTTGCCGGCGGCGACCAGGGTACCGCCGGTGGCGATGAGGTCATCGACCAGCAGCACCGAATCACCGGCGCCGACGCTGTCCTTGTGTACCTCGATCACCGAGTCGCCGTATTCGGTGCTGTAGACCTCGGTCAGCAGCTCGGCCGGCAGTTTGCCCTGCTTGCGGAACAGCACCAGTGGCTTGCCCAGCTCATAAGCCAGGATCGGACCGATGAGGAATCCGCGCGCATCCAGCGCCCCGACGTGGGTGAAGGACGCCGAGCGATAGCGCTCCAGCAATTCCGCCATGACGGCGCGCAGGCCTTCGGGCGACTGGAACAGCGGCGTGATGTCCCGAAAGATCACCCCCGGCTTGGGAAAATCGGGCACGGCGCGGATGAGGGATTTCAGGGCGGATTCGGAAAAGGACATGGCAGAGACTCTCGGGCGCCGGGCGCCTGGTTGAATACGATTGCCCAGTATACCGGGGCCCGCACGGCCGGGGCCAACCAGCCGTCCTTGGGAGCTGAATCGATTCATGTAGTGACCTGGATTGACAGCTACCAATGGGACGGACATCCTTCGCTACGCGCAAACGTTTGCGTGACCACAAAAACCATAAGAATTCGGAGATCCTCCTATGCTGGCCTTTCGCCCTGCCCGCCTGCTGGCGGCTATCGCTCTCGCCTCCGCTTCGCTGATCCTGCCGCTCACCGCCAGTCATGCCACGGCCGCCGAAAAGCCCAAGGTCGCGCTGGTCATGAAGTCCCTGGCCAACGAGTTCTTCCTGACCATGGAAGACGGCGCCAAGACCTACCAGAAAGAGCATTCCGCCGACTTCGACCTGATTTCCAACGGGATCAAGGACGAGACCGATACCTCCAGCCAGATCCGCATCGTCGAGCAGATGATCGTGTCCAAGGTCGACGCCCTGGTCATCGCCCCGGCCGACTCCAAGGCACTGGTTCCGGTGCTGAAGAAGGCCAGCGACGCCGGCATCAAGGTGGTCAACATCGACAATCGCCTGGATCCGGAGGTGCTCAAGTCCAAGTCCCTGGACATCCCCTTCGTCGGCCCCGACAACCGCAAGGGCGCACGCCTGGTGGGCGAGTACCTTGCCAAGCAGCTCAAGCAGGGTGACCAGGTCGGCATCATCGAGGGCGTCTCCACCACCACCAACGCCCAGCAGCGCACCGCAGGCTTCAAGGACGCCATGGAAGCGGCCGGCATGAAGATCGTCGGCGTGCAATCCGGCAATTGGGAAATCGACAAGGGCAATGCCGTCGCCGCGGCCATGCTCAACGAATACCCCGACCTCAAGGCCCTGCTGGCCGGCAATGACAGCATGGCGCTGGGCGCCGTCTCCGCCGTGCGTGCCGCGGGCAAGAAAGGCCAGGTGCAGGTGGTCGGCTACGACAACATCAAAGCCATCAAGCCGATGCTCAAGGACGGTCGCATCCTCGCCACCGCCGACCAGTATGCCGCCAAGCAGGCCGTGTTCGGGATCGAAGCCGCGCTCAAGCTGGTCAAGGGCGAGCCCACCGGTGCCAAGGACGGGGTGATCGAGACGCCGGTCGAACTCGTCACCCAGCCCTGATCCGAGGAGAGCCCCCATGTCGTCCGAGGTCATCCTCAGCGCCCGTGACATCGGCAAGACCTATGCACAGCCGGTACTCGGCGGCGTGGACCTGGAGTTGCGCGCTGGCCAGGTGCTGGCGCTCACCGGGGAAAACGGCGCCGGTAAAAGCACCCTGTCCAAGATCCTCTGTGGCCTGGTGCAACCCACCACCGGCGAACTGAGCTTTCTCGGCCGACCCTATGCCCCGGGCAGCCGCCGCGAAGCGGAGGCCCAGGGGGTGCGGATGGTCATGCAGGAGCTCAACCTGCTGCCTACCCTCACCGTGGCGGAAAATCTCTTTCTCGACCGCCTGCCCCGCCGCCTGGGCTGGATCGACCGGCGCCAGTTGCGCGAACAGGCGCGGCTGGCCATGGCCCAGGTCGGCCTGGAGTCCATCGATCCGGATACACCCATCGCCGAACTGGGCGTGGGTCATCAGCAGATGGTGGAGATCGCCCGCAACCTGATCGGCGACTGCCGAGTGCTGATCCTCGACGAGCCCACCGCCATGCTCACCTCCCGCGAGGTGGACCTGCTGTTCGAGCAGATCGAGCGCCTGCGTGCCCGCGGCGTGGCGCTGGTCTACATCTCCCATCGCCTGGAAGAACTCAAGCGCATCGCCCAGCAACTGGTGGTCTTGCGCGATGGCCGCCTGGTGGCCGATGCGCCCATGGCGCACTACGACATCGACCAGATCGTCAGCCTCATGGTAGGTCGCGATCTCGGCGAGCACCTGGACATGGGCGAGCGCCGCTTTGGACCACCCTTGCTGGAAGTCCAGGGCCTGACTCGCGCCGACAAGGTCCAGGACGTCTCCTTCAGCGTCCGCGCCGGCGAGATCTATGGCATCTCCGGGCTCATCGGTGCCGGTCGCACCGAGTTGCTGCGGCTGATCTTCGGTGCCGACCGTGCCGATTCCGGCGCGGTGCGCCTGGCCGGCAAGCCGGTCGACCTGGGGTCACCGGCCAAGGTGGTACGTCAGGGCATCGCCCTGATCACCGAGGATCGCAAGGGCGAAGGCCTGCTGCTCAGCCAGCCGATCAGCGCCAACCTGGCCCTGGGCAACATGGCCAAGGTCGCCCAGCAGGGCCTGGTCAGCGGTACACGCGAAGCGGCCCTGGCAGAGCGCCATATCAAGGGCATGCGCATCCGCTGCAACGGTGGCAGCCAGCCGGTGGGCGAACTCTCCGGTGGCAACCAGCAAAAGGTGGTCATCGGGCGCTGGCTCGAACGCGATTGCCAGGTGCTGCTGTTCGACGAACCCACGCGCGGCATCGACGTCGGCGCCAAGTTCGAGATCTATGGCCTGCTGGCCGAACTCACGCGCCAGGGCAAGGCCTTGGTGGTGGTCTCCAGCGACCTGCGCGAGCTGATGCTGATCTGCGATCGCATCGGTGTGATCTCCGCCGGCCGCCTGGAAGCGACCTTCGACCGTCATGACTGGGACCAGGAGCGGCTGCTGGCCGCCGCCTTCGCCGGCTATCGCTCCCGCGAAGCTCTGCTGGAAGAACCCGTCCCGCCGCAAACCCTTTCTCAGGAAGCCATTCGATGAGCAGTCTTCCCGTCACCTCCGCCCGACGTGCCTTCGGCCTCGGCCTGGGCACCTACGTCGGCCTGGCCGCCGCCCTGCTGGCGATGATCGTGCTGTTTTCCCTGCTGAGCAGCCACTTTCTCTCCTACGCCACCTTCACCACCCTGGCCAACCAGATCCCCGATCTGATGGTGCTCGCGACCGGGATGACCTTCATCCTGATCATCGGCGGCATCGACCTCTCGGTGGGTTCGGTGGTCGCCCTGGCCGCCGCCGTGGTCAGCGTCGCCACCCTGGAATGGGGTTGGGGCATCCTCCCAGCCGCCGCCTTGGGCATGCTGGCCGCGGCCCTGACCGGCACCCTTACCGGCAGCGTCACCGTGGCCTGGCGCATCCCCTCCTTCATCGTCTCCCTGGGCGTGCTGGAGATGGCACGCGGCGCCGCCTACCAGCTGACCGATTCGCGCACCGCCTATATCGGCGATGCCTACGCCTGGCTGTCGACGCCCTTCGCCTTCGGCATCTCGCCCTCCTTCGTCATCGCCCTGCTGGTGATCGTGGTCGCGCAGCTGCTGCTGACCCGCTCGGTGCTCGGGCGCTACCTGATCGCCATCGGCACCAACGAGGAAGCGGTGCGCCTGGCCGGGATCAATCCCAAGCCCTACAAGGTCATCGTCTTCGCCCTCATGGGCCTGCTGGCAGGCCTGGCGGCGCTGTTCCAGATCTCCCGTCTGGAAGCCGCCGACCCCAACGCCGGCGTCGGCCTGGAACTGCAGGTGATTGCCGCCGTGGTGATCGGCGGGACCAGCCTCATGGGTGGGCGCGGCTCGGTGATCAGCACCTTCTTCGGCGTGCTGATCATCTCGGTGCTGGCCGCGGGCCTGGCCCAGATCGGCGCCAGCGAGCCGACCAAGCGCATCATCACCGGCGCGGTCATCGTGGTCGCCGTGATCCTCGACACCTACCGCAGCCAGCGCGCCAAGAGCAAGGGCTGATGGCGACCATCAAGGATGTCGCCGCCCGTGCCGGCATCTCATACACCACGGTCTCCCATGTGGTGAACAACAGCCGCCCGGTCAGTCCGGGCGTGCGGGAAAAGGTCGAGGCGGCCATCGCCGAACTGGGCTACGTACCCAGTGGCGTGGCCCGCTCCCTGCGCAGCCGTGCCACCGGCACCTTTGGCGTGCTGGTGCCCAATGCGGTCAACCCCTACTTCGCCGAACTGGCCCGCGGCATCGAAGATCACTGCGAGCGCCAGGGCTACAGCGTCATCCTCTGCAATTCCGATGACGATGCCGACAAGCAGCTGCGCTATCTGCGGGTGCTCAAGGAGCGGCGGATCGATGGCCTGGTGGTCGCCACCGTGGACGGCGATCCGCGCTTCGCCCGGGCCCTGGCCAGCCTACGCATCCCGCTGGTGCTGGCCGACCGGCCGCTGGAGGGCGTCCAGGCTGCGCATATCCGCATCGATCACCACCAGGGCGGTCTGCTCGCCACCCGCCACCTGCTGGAACTCGGCCATCGCCGGATCGCCTGCATCGGCGGCCCGGCCGATTCCCCGGTCGCCAGCGAGCGGATCACCGGCTACCAGGAGGCCCTGGCGCAAGCCGGCGTCGCGCCTGGCGCCATCCAGCGCTGCCCCTTCACCGCCGCGGCCGGTCATGCCGCCGCCCGCGCGTGGCTGGCCCAGCCAGAGCGCCCGACCGCGATCTTCGCCGGCAACGACACCATCGCCCTGGGCGTGCTGCGCGCCGCCGCCGAGCAGGGTCTGAGCGTCCCCGCCCAGCTCTCGGTGGTAGGGTTCGACGACATCGAGCTCAGCCGCTATCTCTACCCGGCCCTCACCACCATCGGCCAGTCGATCCGCGATCTCGGCGAGCGCGCCGCCCAGCTGCTGCTGGCGCGCCGCGAGACGGTCGGCAGCCCTTCCACCCACGACATCGCCGTACCCCGGCTGGTGCTGCGCGAATCCACCGCGGCGCCCCCTGCTCTGGAGACCTCCCATGCACCCTGACGTCGTCGTCATCGGCAGCCTCAACATGGACCTGGTGGTGCGCGCTCCGCGCCTGCCCAAGGGCGGCGAGACCCTCGCCGGCCATACCTTCACCACCGCACCCGGCGGCAAGGGCGCGAATCAGGCCGTCGCCGCGGCACGCCTGGGCGCCCGGGTCGCCATGATCGGCTGCGTCGGCGCCGATCCCTACGGCGACTTCCTAACCCGCAGCCTGCTGCAGGAAGGCATCGACTGCCGGGGCGTCTCGGTGGCGCCCGAGGTGCCCACCGGCATCGCCTCCATCCTGGTGGATGACCAGGGCCAGAACGCCATCGTCATCGTCGCCGGTGGCAACGGCGAATTGTCCGCCGCGCAGCTGCAGGCCCAGGAGCCCCTGCTGGACCAGACCAAGCTGGTGATCGCCCAGCTGGAAGTCCCCCTGGCTACCGTAGGCGACGCCCTCGCCCGCGCCCATGCCCTGGGCAAGACGGTGATCCTCAACCCCGCGCCCGCCACCGGCCCGCTGCCGGCCGAGTGGTACGCCCATATCGACTACCTGGTGCCCAACGAAAGCGAAGCCAGCCTGCTGACCGGGCTGCCGGTGGAGACTCTGGAGCAGGCCGAGGCCGCCGCCCGTCAGCTGGTCACCGCCGGTGCCCGCCAGGTGCTGCTGACCCTGGGCAGCCAGGGTCTGCTGCAGGTCACCGCAGACAGCTGTCGTCACCATCCGGCCACTGCGGTCAAGGCGGTGGACACCACCGCCGCTGGCGATACCTTCCTCGGCGGCTTCGCCGCTGGCCTTGCGGAGGGGTTGAGCGTGGAGGCGGCCATCGCCCTCGGCCAGCAGGCCGCCGCCATCGCCGTCACCCGCCCAGGCGCCCAACCGTCCATTCCCACCCGCCAGGAGCTCGCCCGGTGAAGAAAACCGCTCTGCTCAACATCGCCCTGTCCCAGGCCGTGGCCAGTCTCGGCCATGGCGATCTGGTGGTCATCGGGGACGCCGGCATGCCGGTGCCGCCGGGTACGCCGCTGGTCGATCTAGCCGTCACTCCGGGCGTACCGGATTTCCTCAGTGTGCTGCAGGCGCTGCTCAGCGAGATGCAGGTGGAAAGCCATCTGCTCGCCGAGGAAACCCTGAAGGTCCAGCCGCCGGCGCTGGCCGAACTGGAACGCCTGAACGCCGACGGCGCTCTTGGCAGTCGTCGCCTCGTGTCCCACGACGAGTTGAAGACCCTGTGCCGCCAGGCTCGGGTGCAGGTTCGCACCGGCGAGTGCCAGCCCTATACCAACCTGATCCTGGTCGCCGGCGTCACCTTCTAGCCAGCCGCCCCTGCCAGCAGCCGGCGGGTCGCCAGCAGATCCAGCGGACGGGCGAACAGATAGCCCTGGGCATGGCGCGCGCCCATGTTCTTGAGCAGTTGCAGCGCCTGGGCGTCCTCGACGCCCTCGGCGACCACGTCCAGGCCCAGGGACTCGGCCATGCGCACGATGGCGCGGACGATGGCGACACTGCGTGCGCTGTCGGCGAGGCGCAGCACAAAGGACTTGTCGATCTTGAGGCCGCGAAAGCGATACTCATGGACATAGCCGAGCGACGAAAAGCCCGCGCCGAAATCATCCAGCACCACCGATACGCCCTGTAGATCCAGCGCCTCCATGGCGGCCTTGGCGCGCTCGGGTTCAGCGACCAGGGCCCCTTCGGTCAACTCCAGGCAGATCCGCGACGGCGCCACGCCGTGCGTGGCCAGGATGTTCAGTACCTCGTCGGCGAATTCCGGCCGCACGATGCTGTAGCTGGAGCAGTTGACGTGGACCACCGGCCAGTGGGCATGGGCCGGCTCGGCCAGGATGGCGGCGATCCGCGTCAGCATGTAGGTATCCAGCCGACCGATCAGCCGCAGGCCTTCCAGTTCGGGTAGAAAGGCGCCGGGCGCCAGCACGCTGCCGTCCGGCTGCCGCCAGCGGATCAACGCCTCCAGCGCCGCCACGCGGCCAGTCGTGACCTCGATGATCGGCTGGAAGAAGGGTTCCAGTTCGTCGCCGTTCTTCAGCGCCTTGCGCAGCGCGCCCTCGCGCACCACCTGGTCGGACACCACCTGGCGCAACTCCTGGTTGAACACCGCGAAGTTGTCGCGCCCGCCCTGCTTGACCCGGTACATGGCGGTGTCGGCATCGCGCAGCAGATCGTCCGGCTGGCGATGCAGACTCGCATCGGCCACCACGATACCGATGCTGCAGGAGGCGAACAGGCTGTGGTCGTCGATCACCAGTGGCCGGTCGAAGGCCTCGATGATCCGCTGGGCGATGGCCACCGGCGATTCCAGCCCACCACCGGGCACCAGGATGGCGAATTCGTCACCGCCCAGCCGTGCCAGCAGATCGGTTTCCCGCAGGCAACTGGACAGCCGCTGCCCGGCGGCGACCAGCAGCAGGTCGCCGAAGGGGTGGCCGAACTGGTCGTTGATGCGCTTGAACCTGTCCAGATCGAGAAACATCACCGCCAGGCCGGTGCCATCGCGCTCCAACGCCGCCCAGAGGTCGGCCAGGCGTTGCTGGAAGAAGCTGCGGTTGGGCAGCCGGGTCAGGGCATCGTGGTTGTTCTCGTACAGCAGTCTGGCATTGGCATCGTCCAGCGCCCGGGTCCGTTCCTGGACCCGGACCTCCAGCGCCTGGCGTGACTGCTGGATGGCTTCCGCCGCGCTGCGCCGGGACAGGGCGGTATCGATATGGCGTGAAACGAAGGTGAGCAGCTCCTGGTCGCGCTGGCTGTAGTAGACGTCTTCGCGATAGCTCTGCACCGCCAGCACCCCGCGGACCTGCTTGCCGTCATAGAGCGGGATGCCCAGCCAGGAGCAGGCTTCGGGGGTACCCTCGACCGGGGTGATCTCCCCTTCCTCGATCAGTCGATGCGCCTTGTGCCGATCGATGATGCAGGGTCGCCGCTGGCGGATGGTGTATTCGGTGTAACCCCGGGTGCCGCGCCGGGTGACGGGCGCCGTGGTACGGCGCTCATCGGCGAAATAGGGAAAACTCACCTCGCCGGACAGGTCGTCGTAGAGGGCGATGTAGAAATTGTGCGCATAGAGCAGCTCACCCACGACCCGGTGCAGGCCGCCCAGCAACTCGGTCATGTCGGTGCTGGCGCTGGACAGCTCGGCGATGCGGAACAGCGCCGCCTGCAGTTGCTCGGCGCGCTCGCGCTCGGCGATCTGTTCGCGCAGCCGGGCGTTGACTTCGGACAGCTCCTGGGTGCGCTGCCCCACGGTGGCCTCCATGTCTTCGCGCCGCAGGATGCGATCCAGCGCCATGGCCACGTCGCGGGCGATCACCTGGAACAGCGCCTGATCCTCAGGACCGTAGCGGCGTTCGCGGTCGTAGACCTGCAGGCTGAGCACGCCAAAGGTCCGATCGGCGCCATCCTTGAGCGGAATGCCCATCCAGAATTCCGGAACCGAGCCCTGGCAATAGTAGGGGCCATTGGTCTGGGCCGCCTCCATGGCCTCTTTGGGCAGCAGCAAGGGCTCGCCATGCAGGAGCACATAGGCGGTCAAGCTTGGTTGCGCCCGATCCAGTGGCTCGAAGGAGCCCGGTTCAGGCGGACTCTCGTCGCGCTGGTCGAAATAATAGGGATAGTGGATCTGGTCAGCGTCCGGATCGAGCAGCGCCAGACAGAGGTTTTCCGCGTCGATCAGGGTCACCAGTAGTTCATGGGTGCGCTGCATGAACAGCTGCCGATCCACCGTCGAGCTGGCCAGATAGGTGATGTCGTAGAGCACCTGCTGGATGGCCTGGGCCCTTTGCAACTGCAGGCGCTGCAGCACGAAGCCGAATCTCAGGGCCAAGGCGGCGAAATCGGTACGGTCGTCCGGACGGGCCAGCAGCCAGCCCAGGGGCGTCGGTCCATTGCCGGTGGGATGACAGCTGAGCGAGGCCTGGGCGCAGAGCTGCGCCAGCTCCTCATCGTCGAGCAACGCCGGCCAGGCACTGGCGCCACTACCGGTGGCCATGCACGACCAGTTGCCGCGACGCTGGTACCAGGCCCAGTCCGCATCGGCCGCCGCCGCGCAGAGTTGCGCGATGATCTGCTCCGCTTCCAGGCCCTGGGCATTCGGATCTGGCCAGCGTTCCTCCAGCGGCTTGGTCGAGCGTGCGCCAGACTGCTGTTCCTTGGGCCCCTTCATGCTGACTCCTTCCCTTGCATCAACCGGATCCTGACACAGATGTCTGCCTCTCCGGCAAGTACGGGGTGAACGGTTTTCCTAGGGGCGCGAACGGCAAAGATATTACTAAACCCAAGATTGACTGGGACAAGAGTTGTACAGCCGGAGGGTTGTTGTCCAACAACCAGCCCTGCCAGACGACCCTTTGCCGCTGGGCTTGTAGAACAAAATCCCTGGCCCTTTTCCATCGATCAGAAAGACCGCCGTCCCGCGAATCTCTTGCTAGCCGCCCCCCACTAATAAGCAGACAGAACGCAATCTGGCGGGGCCTTCCGGCCCGTTGTCGCCTCTCTCTACGAGCAGGAGTTTTCCATGACGGCTTCCAAGCAAGACAACCTGATCGACTGGCTGCGTGACGCCCATGCCATGGAAGAACAGGCCGAGAAAATGCTTTCCGCCCAGGCCGCGCGGCTGGAGCACTATCCGCAACTGCGCCAGCGCATCGAGCAGCACATCAAGGAAACCCAGGAGCAACGCCAGGTCCTCGAAGGCTGCCTGAGCCGCCTCGGCAGCAGCGCCTCGACGCTCAAGGACATGGGCGGCAAGTTGATGGCGCTGGGCCAGGCCATTGGTGGTGCGCCCATGAGCGACGAGGTCATCAAGGGCGCCATCGCCGGCTATGTCTTCGAGAACATCGAAATCGCCACCTACACCACGCTGATCGCCGCCGCTGCCGAGATCGGTGATACCGAAACGCAGCAAGCCTGCGAACGCATCCTCGAACAGGAGAAGGCCATGGCGGCCTGGTTGCTGGAAGACCTGCCCGTCACCACCAGAGCCTTCCTGGAACGCTCCGCCGATCCCGATCTGACCGCGAAGCGCTGAACTACCCCGTGTTACCCGTGACTAGCCCCTGGAGGTTACATGTTCGTCCATAATAAGCGACTGCAATATACCGTGCGCGTGTCCGAACCCAATCCCGGCCTCGCCAACCTGATGCTGGAACAATTCGGCGGCCCCCAAGGCGAACTCGCCGCCGCCATGCGCTACTTCACCCAGGCGATAGCCGAGCTCGACCCGGGCCGCAAGGACATGCTGTTCGACATCGCCACCGAAGAACTCAGCCACCTGGAAATCATCGGCTCGATGATCGCCATGCTGAACAAGGGCGCCAAGGGCGATCTGGCGGAAAAGACCCAGGAAGAAGCGGACATGTACCGCTCCCTCACGGGTGCCGGCAACGACTCCCACCTCACCCAGATCCTCTACGGTGGCGGCCCGCAACTAATCAACTCGGGCGGGGTGCCCTGGACTGCGGCCTATATCGACACCGTCGGCGAACCGACCATCGATCTGCGATCCAACATCGCCGCCGAAGCCCGGGCCAAGATCGTCTACGAGCGCCTGATCAACGTCACCGACGATGCGGGTATCAAGGATACGCTGAGCTTTCTGATGACCCGCGAGATCGCCCACCAGAAATCCTTCGAGAACGCCCTACACTCCATTCAGCCAAACTTTCCCCAGGGCAAGATGCCGCCACGACCGGAATTCGCCAGCGTCTACTACAACATGTCGCAGGGTGAAGGCGACATGCGCGGTCCCTGGAATCAGGGTCAAGACTGGGAGTTCGTGGAGCAGCCCGCTCCTGCCGTGGATGGTGGCGACGGCCTGGCCAGCGTCAAGCTGCCACCCATGCAGGCCAAGGCGGTGGAGCAACTGGCAACCCGCACGATGTCGGACCCCAGCGCAGCCCCGGTGACCGGTGCCGACCTGGGTGCCGGCCTGGCCAAGCAGCTCGACAAGAACCGTCTCAACGAGTGATGCCGATGCGGCGACACCCCTGGGGTGTCGCCGCCTTCACCCCACCAATGACCTTCCGTCGGCCAGTCTGCGCCGATTCGCCTTCCGCAAGAACCTGGCCATTTGCCATCGGTCCTACTGCCGTCATCGTAGTAGGGAAAGCCCTGATGGAAGATTATCTCCTGGCGTTCGCCATGGTCGTCCTGACCACCTTGTTCATAGGTCTCACTACCGTCGGTCTGGTGGAATTCGCCTGATGGCGCTTTGCCGCCTTTTGCGCTGAACATTTGTTCAGCGATGCAGTCTGCCGCTGTGCATTGATGCCATCACGTCTTACCGACGTAGCCAGGGACGCCACCATGAAACGCCACGCCTATGCTTTAGCCCTCGTTGCAGCCGCCGTCTGCAGCGCACCCGCCTTCGCCATGGATCAGGATGCCCTGCAATTCGAGCAGGCCAGCATGATCGCCTTCAAGAGTTGCGCGAACAAGGCGGTGATCGCCGGTACCCGCATCGGCGACACGGCCCGTTTCTCCGATACCGACAGCTGCGTCGCCCAGGCGCTGTCGCAGATCGAACCGGCCTATCAAAAGGCTCTGACCTCCCTGCAGAACAACGGCACCGCCCGGCGCTGCCTGCAGACCTACTACAGCAACTGGCGCACGCTGATGAAATCGCTACCGGAGCTGCAGTCCAAGCCGCCGTCCTCGGTCCTGCTGACCGCCAACGGGGGTGAGCGCCGACTCAACCAGTACTGGCAATTCGTGGTCAGCGCTCGCTGATCACGCCCCGGCGCCCACTGGGGAGGCTGGCTCCCCTCCTTGCGTTTCAGCCGATGGCGACATGGCCCGGCTGCGCCGCGACCCGTGCCAGCCACGCCTGGATCGCCGGATAGTCGTCCAGGCGAAAGCCCCCTTCGTGGGCGACGTGGGTATAGGCATAGAGCGCTATATCGGCGATCGAATACTGCTCCCCCACCAGGAAAGGCGTGCGTTGCAGCTGCTGCTCCATCACCCGCAACGCCTTGTAGCCACGGACCTGGCAGACCTCGTACTCCTCACGGCGCTCCGCAGGCAGCCCCTGATAGAGCTGGATGAAGCGCGCCACCGCCACATAGGGCTCGTGACTGTATTGCTCGAAGAATTGCCATTGCAGCACCTGGGTGCGCAACCGCGGTTCGCTGGGCAGGAAGCCTGTGCCGTCGGCGAGGAAGTTGAGAATGGCGTTGGACTCCCACAGGCAGGTGCCGTCTTCCAGCTCCAGCACCGGAATCTTGCCGTTGGGATTCTTCGCCAGGAAGGCGTCGCTCCGGGTCTCGCCGGCGAGGATATCCACCTCGTGCCAGCGATACTCCACGCCGAGCAGGTGCAGCGTCAGCACCACCTTGTAGCAGTTGCCGGAACGGCGATCGCCATAGACCTGATACATCTCACAGCTCCTTGTAGGTAGGGGTGGCGTCGCGAATCACGTCGGCCAGGCGCGCCAGACCGGTATCCAGGCGCTCGGGCAGCACATGGCTGAAGTTGAGCCGCAGCAGGCCAGGGTGGCGATCCGGCTCGGCGAAGAACGGCTCGCCCGGCATGAAGGCGACGTCCTGCGCCAGGGCCGCGTCCAGCAGGGTACGGGTATCCAGGGGCGTTTTCAGCTGCAACCAGAAAAACAGCCCGCCCTGGGGAATCTGCCAATCGGCCAGCTCGCTGAAGTGCCGGGTCAGCGCCTCGGCGAAGCCATCGCGACGCTCGCGGTAGAAGGCCCGCACCTCCTGCAAGTGCCTTGCGTAGCGCTCGCTGCCGAGCCATTGCAGCACCTGCCACTGGCTCATGCGGCAGGTATGCAGATCGGCGGCCTGCTTGAGCGCTCGCAACGGCTTGAGCAGCTCCGGCGAGGCGATGAGGTAGCCCACGCGCAGGCCGGGCAACAGGGTCTTGGACAGGCTGCCGGTATGGATCCAGGCGCTACGCTGCAACTGGGCGCACAGCGGTCGTGCCGGGGCGCCGTCATAGCTGAGTTCGCGATAGGGCTCGTCCTCGACCAGGGTCACGCCGAATTCGTCCAGCAGCGCTGCCACGGCCGCACGGTTGGCCGTGGAGTAGCGCACGCCGGAGGGATTCTGGAAGGTCGGGATCAGGTAGGCGAAGGCCGGGCGCCGCTCTTGCAGCCGCAGGCGCAAGGCGTCCAGATCCAGCCCCTCCGGGGTCAGGCTGACCTCCAGGCAATCGGCGCCAAAGAACTGGAAGCTCTGCAGCGCGGCCAGATAGGTGGGGCCCTCCACCAGCACCGGCGTGCCGACATCGAGATACAGCTTGGCGATCAGGTCCAGCGCCTGCTGCGAACCGGTGGTGACCAGCACCTGGTCCGCCGTACAGTCCAGGCCATAGTCGCGCGCCTGGGCGGCGATGGCCTCGCGCAGCGCCGGCTCGCCCTCGCTCATGCCGTACTGGCCCAAGCCGGCCGGCAGCTGGCTCCAGTCCACCGCCGGCAGACAGCGCTCGGCCGGCAGACCGCCAGCGAAGGACATCACCTCCGGCCGCTGCGCCGCCGCCAGGATGTCGCGGATCAGGCTGCTCTTGAGTCGGCTTACCCGTTCGGAAAATGCCATCTGCCCTCCTGTGGCCCGTGGCCGGCTAATGAGTCAAACTACTTGACCGACCCTAATCCACACCGGAAAGACAAGTCAATATGCTTGACCTAAATCAGACCGCTCAGCAGCGCCTGGTCATGGAGACCTTCTTCTTTAGTTACCAGGCCTTCACCGCCAAGGCCGACGACATGCTGGCGCGCCGTGGCCTGAGCCGGGTCCATCAGCGCATCCTGTTCTTCATCGCCCGCGAGCCGGGGCTCAGCAACAAGGCCCTGCTGGAGGTGCTCGGGGTCAGCAAGCAGGCGCTGAACATTCCGCTGCGGCAGTTGCTGGAGATGCAACTGGTGGCCATGGAGACGGATGCCACGGACAAGCGCAAGCGGCGGCTGTCGCTGACCCGAGGCGGCGCTGCGTTGGAGCAGACCCTGAGACGCGAGCAGATGCGCCTGGTGCAGGCGGCGCTGGCCACGGCCGGGCCGACCGCGGCCGAGGGCTGGCTGGCCTTCAACCAGGCCCTGGCTGATCGCCAGGACACCGCTGGTAGCCAGGACAGTTCGGAACCCTCGGTCGACTCCTGAAAACTGTACTGCTCGTTCGCGGCCCTGGTGTATGGATACCGGCCCCAGGTGCCTGGCTAAGCTGACGCAAAGCTCAGGGATGCCCTCATGACCGTCGAACTGCTCTCCGCCTTCATGCTCTTCGCCTTCGTCTCTTCCGCCACGCCCGGTCCCAACAACATGATGCTGCTGGCGTCGGGGGTCAATTTCGGTTTCCGCCGTACCCTGCCGCACATGTTCGGCATCAGCCTGGGGCATATGCTGCTGGTCATCTGCACCGGTCTCGGACTGGGTCAGCTGTTCGTGCTCTATCCACCGCTGCAGATCGCCTTGCGAGTGATCGGTGGCGCCTACCTGCTGTATCTGGCCTGGAAACTGGCCACCGCCGCGGCCCCCACGCCGCGGGAGTCAGGCAGCGGCAAGCCCTTCGGCTTCTTCCAGGCTGCGGCCTTCCAGTGGGTCAATCCCAAGGCCTGGGTAATGGCGATTGGCGCGATCACCGCCTATATTCCGGCCGAGAACTTCACCGCCAATCTGCTGCTGGTCGCCCTGCTCTTCGCCTTGATCAACCTGCCCAGCGTCAGCCTCTGGACGCTGTTCGGCATAGGCCTGCGCCGCCTGCTCAGCAGTCCGGCGCGCCTGCGGCTGTTCAACTGGAGCATGGCGCTGCTGCTGGTGCTGTCCCTCTACCCCATCCTGTTCGGCCATCACTGAGGTTTTTGATGCACGCGGCTCCACAACGCCTTACCCCGCTGGCCGATAGCTCCCCCGCCGCCGTGGTCGCCGGTTTCGTCGCCATGCTGGTGGGCTACACCAGCTCCCTGGTGCTGATGTTCCAGGCCGGCCAGAACGCGGGGCTCAGCACGGGCCAGATTTCCTCCTGGATCTGGGCGCTGTCCATCGGCATGGCCCTGACCACCATCGGCCTGTCGTTGAAGTACCGCACCCCCATCGTCATCGCCTGGTCGACCCCGGGCGCCGCCCTGCTGGTCACCAGCCTGCCCTCGGTGCCCTACAGCGATGCCATCGGCGCCTTCGTCCTCTGCGCGGTGCTGCTTGCCCTGTGCGGCCTCACCGGCAGCGTCGACCGTCTACTGCGTCGGGTACCCCCGGCCCTCGCCGCCGCCCTGCTGGCCGGCATCCTGTTTCGCATCGGCATCGAGATCTGCGCGGCAGCCCAGCACCAGACCGGGCTGGTGCTGGGCATGGCCCTGGGCTATCTGGTAGCCAAGCGGCTGTGGCCGCGCTATTGCGTGCTGGTGGCCCTGGTGGTCGGCCTGCTGCTGGCCGCCGGACTGGGCTTGCTGGACTTCCACGCCCTGCGGCTGGAACTGGCGGTGCCGGTATGGACCACCCCGACCTTTTCCCTGGCCGCCACCATCGGCATCGCCCTCCCGCTGTTCGTAGTGGCCATGGCGTCACAGAACATGCCCGGCATCGCCGTGCTGCGTACCGATGGCTACGCGGTTCCAGCCTCGCCGCTGATCGCCACCACCGGCCTCGCCTCCTTGCTACTGGCCCCCTTCGGCTCCCATGGCATCAACCTGGCGGCCATCAGCGCGGCGATCTGCACCGGTCCCCAGGCCCATGAAGACGCCAGCAAACGTTATACGGCGGCGGTCTGGTGCGGATTTTTCTATGGCATCGCCGGTTTGTTCGGCGCCACCCTGGCCGCGCTGTTCACCTCGCTGCCAAGCGAACTGGTGATCTCGGTGGCCGCCCTGGCCCTACTGGGCTCCATCATGAACGGCTTGCACGGCGCCCTGGCCGAACCCAGCCAACGCGAACCGGCGCTGATCACCTTCCTGGTCACCGCCTCGGGGCTGACGCTGGCCGGCGTAGGCTCTGCCTTCTGGGGTCTGGTGGCCGGTCTATTGGCCAGTTTGCTACTCACCGCACGCCGCCGGTAGAACCTGAAACCCTCCTGACCGGTCGGAACTGCATCCTTCCCGTCAGGAGAACACCATGTCCCGTACCAATCGCCAGTTCCTGCTCGCCAAACGCCCCTCCGGCGAACCGACCGCCGATACCTTCGAGCGCGTCGAGCAGCCGGTCAGCGAACCCGGCGCCGGCCAGGTGCTGATCAAGAATCTGTTCCTGTCCCTCGACCCGGCCATGCGTGGCTGGATGAACGAGGGCAAGTCCTATATCAAGCCCATCGGTATCGGCGAGGTCATCCGCGCCCTGGGCGTGGGTGAGGTGGTGGCCTCCAACCACCCGGACTTCAAGGTGGGCGATACCGTCAACGGCATGCTCGGCATCCAGGACTACTACCTGGGCGAACCCCAGGGCTTCTACCCAGTGGATCCCAGCAAGGCCAGCCTGCCCCAGTATCTCTCGGTACTCGGCATGACCGGCCTCACCGCCTACTTCGGCCTGCTGGAGGTCGGCGAGCCCAAGGCCGGCCAGACCATCGTGGTCTCCGGCGCCGCCGGCGCGGTGGGCAGCATGGTCGGCCAGATCGGCAAGCTCAAGGCCTGCCATGTGGTGGGCATCGCCGGTGGCGCGGAGAAATGCCGCTATCTGATCGAGGAGCTCGGCTTCGACGCCGCCATCGACTACAAGGCCGAGCCAGACCTGGCGGCCGCCCTGCGCCGTGAGTGCCCCAACGGCATCGACGTCTATTTCGACAACGTCGGCGGCCCGACCCTGGATGCGGTCCTGGCGCAGATCAATTTCCGCGCCCGGGTAGTCCTGTGCGGTGCCATCAGCCAGTACAACAGCGACAAGATCCAGGGCCCGCAGAACTATCTGGCGCTATTGAGCAATCGCGCCCGCATGGAAGGCTTCATCGTCCTCGACCACGCCGCCCGCTATGCCGAGGCGCAACAGCAGCTGGCGATCTGGCTGGCCGACGGCCAGCTCAAGTCCCGCGAGCATGTGGTGGAAGGCCTGGACACCTTCCCCACGACCTTGATGAAGCTGTTCTCCGGCGAGAACTTCGGCAAGCTGGTGCTCAAGGTCTGAACCGCGTCGGAAAATCGTCGCGAGCGGGCCGCCTATGCGGTCCGCTTGGCCCTCAGGCGCCAACTTATAGACGGCTAATCGCCATCATCTTCCTAAGTCATTGATTTTTATAAAACTATAAGACTGGCACGCTTCTCGCTTCAGAGGGACTATCCGCCAAGGAGAACAGGCATGGTCCCGCCCTCATCCAACACCATCAATCTCGATCGCGCTCGCCAGCAGCGTAACGCCAGCCAGGTGGCCCCCGTTCGCGAAAGCGATCCCCTGGTGCTGAGTACGCTACGTCAGCGGCTGCTCAGCGTCCTGCAGTCATCGTTGGATCTCGAACGGGTCCTGCAGCTCTTTCGGCAGGAGGTGGATACCCTCGTGGACGTGCCTGGGCTCGCCTATCGCAACGCCGCAGAAGACGTGGTCATCAGACTGGGCGAAGAGCAGGGTCACCAGGTGCACTACCACCTGAGCCAGGGCGGTATCCGCCTGGGCGAGCTGACCTTCTACCGTCAGGAGCGCTTCCAGGACAGCGAGCTCAGTGCGCTGGAACACCTCCTCGGCACCCTGCTATTTCCCCTGCGCAACGCCCTGCTCTATCGCGAGGCGCAGAACAATGCGCTGCGCGATGCCCTCACCGGGGTCGGCAATCGCAACGCCCTGGACCGCGCCCTGGTGCGGGAACTGGAGCTGGCGCGCCGTACCCAGCAGCCCCTGTCGCTGCTGATGCTGGATCTGGACCACTTCAAACGCATCAACGACCGCTTCGGCCACAGCGTCGGGGACGACGTGCTGCGGCAGACCGCCCGCACCCTCAGCAACTGCCTGAGAAGCATGGACATGATCTTTCGCTTTGGCGGCGAGGAATTCTGCGTGTTGCTGTCGGCCACCGGTCATGAGGCAGCCCATATCGTGGCGGAGCGCCTGAGAGCGGCTGTCGAAGCTCAATCGGAGACCGCCGGCGCCATTCCACTGCCGGTCACCCTGAGCCTCGGGCTGGCGACGCTACGTGACGTCGAGTCCCCGCGCTGCCTGCTGCTGCGCGCGGATCGAGCCCTCTATCAGGCCAAGGCCGAAGGCCGCAATCGATCCTGCGGCCTGGCCTGAGGGTCGCCTGGGGCCAGGCGACCGCTCTGCTTAGCGGCGACCACCCTTGCCGGTACCGCCACCGCTCGGACCGCGACGCGGCGCGATACCAGGCGAGGTACGGCCCTTGCTGACCGGCTTGCGGCCCATTTCGCTCGGCCGCTCGGCCACGGCCGACCCCTGGGGCTTGCTGGCCTTGCCCGCCTTGTTGCGCGAACCCCGACCGGCATCGATCGGCCGCGCGGTCTTGCGCTGCTGACGTTCGAGCTTTTCCTTGGTCTTGCCGCCCATGGCCGGCAGCGCCACCGGCGGCAGGCCAACTTCGCCCGCGAGGATGTCGATCTCCCCCTGGGTCATCTCGCGCCAGCGGCCGACCGGCAGATCGCTGGTCATGAACACCGGACCGAAACGAACGCGCTTCAGACGGCTAACCACCAGGCCCTGGGACTCCCACAGCCGGCGGACTTCACGGTTGCGGCCTTCCATCACCACGCAATGGAACCAGTGGTTGAAGCCATCGCCTTCCGGCGCCTGCTGGACGTCGGTGAAGCGTGCCGGACCGTCTTCGAGGATCACCCCGTTCTTCAGGCGCAGCAGCATCTCTTCGGTCACCTCGCCACGTACCCGTACCGCATATTCGCGGTCCATCTGGTAGGACGGGTGCATCAGCCGATTGGCCAGTTCGCCATCGGTAGTGAACAGCAGCAGACCGGTGGTATTGATGTCCAAGCGACCGACATTGATCCAGCGACCCTGCTTGGGCTTGGGCAGGCGGTCGAAGACGGTGGGTCGGCCTTCGGGATCATCACGGGTGCAGATCTCGCCCTCGGGCTTGTTATAGATCAGTACCCGGCGTACCACTTCCTCGGCCTGGTCGCGCTTGAGCAGACGTCCGTCCACTGCGATGGCGTCCTTGGGCATGACTCGCAGCCCCAGGGGGGCGACCACGCCGTTGACCTTGATGCGGCCTTCGCCGATCCAGGCTTCGACATCGCGACGCGAGCCGACGCCCAGGCGCGACAGCACCTTCTGCAGCTTTTCGCCAGCTGGCGCAGGGACGGTTTCTTCGAGGGATTCGTTTTGGGGATTCTTGTCGAGGGTCATCAGGCACCTCCCGGTGTAGTGGACGACAAAGGCGCCGCGGAACGGGCGCCAGCAAAAAGACAGGGGCGCATGATAGCGCCCCTGCTCGCGCCAGCCTAGCGAGTGTGGTGTCTCTGAAATTGACTGCACAATTTTGGCGGCGCTTTTTCGGCTGTAGCGGCGTTGCCACTCCTCGCTATAGCCCTGCTATGACTCGTACCGGCGCCTGGCCACAGCCAAAAAATCACTCGCCAATTCTTGCGCGAACTTCAGAGACACCGCACTAGCCCAGCGGGTGACGGATGGCCGCAGTATCAATCCAGCGTCGCCAGGGCCTCGCGGCAGAGTTGTTCGACGCGCGTCCAGTCCTTGGCTTTGACCACGTCACCCGGCAGCATCCAGCTACCGCCGACGCACAACAGATTGGGCTGCTGGAAGTAGTTCTTCACATTGCCCGGATTGACGCCACCGGTCGGGCAGAACTTGAGCTCGGCGAAGGGACCAGCGAAGGCTTTAAGCGCATCCACGCCGCCATAGACGTTGGCGGGGAACAGCTTGAAGCGGCGATAGCCCAGGCGATAGGCCTGCATGATCTCGGAGGGCGTGGCGATGCCCGGCAAGAGCGGAATGGGTGCCGCTACCCCGGCCTGGAGAATTTCCTCGGTGGTGCCCGGGGTGACGATGAACTGGGCGCCAGCCTCGACCGCGGCGTCGAACATCCGCACGTCCAGCACGGTGCCCACCCCCACGTCCAGCTCAGGACGCTCCTGGCGCAGTAGCCGTACGGCATCCAGCCCGTGGGCGGATCTCAGGGTGATCTCCAGCGCCGTAAGACCACCAGCGGCCATGGCGTCGGCAAAGGGCAGCACGTCGGCCGGATCGTTGATCACGATCACCGGCAGAATGCGCGCGCGGGCGCACAGGGCATCTAGGGTCGCGATCTTGTTCTGCATGTCCAAAACTCAACT
Source organism: Pseudomonas sp. 313 (assembly GCF_000316965.1). Lineage (NCBI taxonomy): Bacteria > Pseudomonadati > Pseudomonadota > Gammaproteobacteria > Pseudomonadales > Pseudomonadaceae > Pseudomonas > Pseudomonas sp. 313. The sequence continues at coordinate 81,023 of NZ_ANBZ01000047.1, read as the reverse complement.
CCTCGTCAGGGGCACCAATAGACGACCAGGGGTTCGCGCAGGAACGCCTTGATCGGAGTGGCCAGCTCGTCGCCCTCGGCCAGAGCGGTTTCCAGTACCTGTCGCTTGCCCGCGCCCTGGACGGCGAGGATCTGTTGCCGCGCCCGGCTCAGATAGGCGCGGCTCAGGGTGATGCGGGTCTGGGGCGCGGACGGTGCCACGCCTGGGAAGCTCAGGCGTTCGCTGGCCGGATCCAGGGCCTCTTCCAGACCGGGACTGCCGGGGAACAGCGAGGCGGTATGGGCGTCGTCACCCATCCCCAGGACCAGCACATCAGGCGTACCCAAGGCGTCGCGGAGCCGGGCTTCGGTCAGGGCCATGCCCTCCTGCGCAGTGGCCGCCGGGGTATAGAGATCGACGAATCCGGCCGCGGCGGCAGGTCCCTGAAAGAGGTGCTTGCGCAAGAGGCCGGCGTTGCTGTCCGGGTCATCGATGGGTACCCAGCGCTCGTCGGCCAGGGTGACCAGCACCTTGGACCACTCCAGGTCCGCCTGAGCCAGGCGTTCTAGGAAGGGCACCGGACTGCGCCCACCGGAAACGATCAGCAAGGCCTCGCCACGGGCCGCCAGAGCCTCGCGCAGCGCGGTGGTGACCGTCTCGGCCAACGCCGTGGCATGGGCCTCGCGGTCGGGCAATTCGCGCAGGGTCACGCCCTGCCCCAGATCAGACGTCGCCATACCAGGATCTCCCGTCTCGTGCGATCAGTGCGATGGAGGTCAGCGGACCCCAGCTGCCGGCGGCATAGGACTTGGGCGAGTCGCCCATCTTCGACCAGCCATCCATCAGCTGATCGCACCATTTCCAGGCCGCTTCGATCTCGTCCTTGCGGACGAACAGCGACTGGTTGCCCTGCATGACTTCCAGCAGCAGCCGCTCATAGGCATCCGGGGTGCGCAGATGCTTGAAGGTCTCGGAAAAATTGAGTTGCAGCGGACCGCTGCGCAGTTGCATGCCCTTGCGCAGACCCTGGTCCTTGCTCATCACCTGCAGCGAAATACCCTCGTCCGGCTGGATGCGGATGATCAGGCGGTTGCTGATCAGGCTGCGCTGCTCGGGAGCGAAGATATAGTGCGGTGGCTCTTTGAAGTGGATGACGATCTGCGACAGCTTCTGCGGCATGCGCTTGCCGGTACGCAGATAGAAAGGCACGCCCGACCAGCGCCAGTTGCGAATGTCGGCGCGGATGGCGACAAAGGTCTCGGTGCGGCTTTCGGTGTTGGAGTTGGGCTCTTCCAGATAGCCCGGCACCGGCTTGCCGTCGCTGTAGCCCGAGGTGTACTGGCCGAGGACCACGCGGCTGGCCAGCTGGTCGGCGGTAATCGGTTCCAGCGCCTTGAGCACCTTGACCTTCTCGTCACGGATGCTGTCGGCCGACAGATCCGCCGGCGGATCCATCGCGGTCAGGCAAAGCAGTTGCAGCAGGTGATTCTGCACCATGTCGCGCAACTGGCCAGCCTGGTCGAAATAGCCCCAGCGGCCTTCGATGCCGACCTTCTCGGCCACGGTGATCTCCACATGGGAGATGTAGTTCTGGTTCCACTGGGTCTCGAACAGGCTGTTGGCGAAACGCAGGGCGATGAGGTTCTGGACGGTTTCCTTGCCCAGGTAGTGATCGATGCGATAGACGCGATCCTCGGGGAAGAAGCGCGCCACGGCGTCGTTGACCACCTTGGAGGATTCCAGGTCGTAGCCGATGGGCTTTTCCATCACCACCCGGGTGCGCTCGCACAGACCGACGGCGGCGAGGTTCTCGCAGATGGCACTGTAGACCAGCGCCGGGGTCGCGAAATAGGCGATCAGCGGCGAGGTCTCACCCACATCCTCGGCAAGTCCCGTATAGTCTTCGCGATTGCGGAAATCGATGGCGCGATAGCCGAGGCGACCACGCATCCGCGTCCATACCGTTTCGTCCCAATCGGCCTTGGGCACATAGTGGCGCAGGCGCTCCTCGATGTGCTCCAGCTGCTTGACCCCATCGCCCTGGTCACGCGCCAGCGCCATGATGCGGGTATCCTCGTGCAGCAAACCTTCACGATCCAGCTGATAAAGGGCAGGGAAAAGTTTGCGCAGGGCCAGGTCGCCCAACGCGCCGAAGATTGCCAGGGTACAGGGTAGAACTCGGACGCCAGCCATAAATATTCGTTCTTTTACTTAAAGTTTGAGATATTCCAGCACCATGATAGGGGAGCCGGGGCGATTCGCGTAGTCTTTATATTAAAAAATACGGCGCAGGGGTAACCCCGCCCAAAACCTTTTATAGCCTTAGGATAGAGGCACAACAACCACTAGGAGTTCTCATGGATCGTGCCAGCACCCTGCTGCAAACCATCCAGACCCGCATCGGCGAACTCAACCGCGCGGAGCGCAAGGTCGCCGAGGTCATCCTGCAGAATCCCCGGCAGGCCACGCGCTATACCATCGCGGCCCTGGCCCAGGCGGCGCAGGTCAGCGAACCCACTGTCAACCGCTTCTGCCGCTCCCTGGGCGTGAGCGGCTATCCGGAAATGAAGATCCAGCTGGCGCAGAGCATCGCCAGCGGCGCGGTCTATGTCAGTCAGGCAGTGGAAGCCAACGACGAATCCGAGGCCTACGCGGAAAAGATCTTCAGCAGCACCATCGCCTCGCTGGACAGCGCCCGCCAGCGGCTGGACGCCCGCACCGTCGATCGCGCGGTGGATCTGATGATCCAGGCGCGGCAGATCCACTTCTTCGGCCTGGGCGCCTCGGCACCGGTGGCCCTGGACGCCCAGCACAAGTTCTTCCGCTTCAACATGGCGGTGTCGGCGCATTCGGATGTACTGATGCAGCGGATGCTCGCGTCCATCGCCAGGACTGGCGATCTGTTCGTGATCATCTCCTATACCGGCCGCACCCGTGAACTGGTGGACGTGGCCAAGCTGGCGCGGGACAACGGCGCCTCGGTGCTCGGCCTCACCGCCAGCAATACCCCCCTGGCCAAGGTCTGCACCCACAGTCTGGACATCCCGTTGCCGGAAGACACCGACATCTACATGCCCATGACCTCGCGGATCATCCAGCTCACTGTGCTGGACATCCTGGCCACCGGCGTCACGCTCAAGCGCGGCGTGGATTTCCAGCCGCACCTGCGCAAGGTCAAGGAAAGCCTGGTCGCGACCCGCTATCCCTCCGAGCCCGACCAGGGCTAGCGAACAGCTCACTCGCGTGCTCCAGTTTCCCGGAGCACGCTGGCCGTCAGATATCGTCGCGGTGGCTGAACAGATCCCAGGTGGACATGAACAGGGCGGCGATCAGCGGGCCGATGACGAAGCCGTTCAGGCCGAACAGCGACATGCCGCCGATGGTGGAGATCAACACCACGTAGTCGGGCATCTTGGTGTCCTTGCCGACCAGGATGGGGCGCAGCAGGTTGTCTACCAGACCGATCACCACCACGGCGAAGACGATCAGGATGACCCCTTTGATCACTGAACCGGTGGCTAGGAAGTAGATGGCCACCGGCACCCAGATCAGCGCTGAGCCGACCGCGGGCAGCAGCGACAGGAAGGCCATCAGGGTGCCCCAGAGTACCGCGCCCTGGACGCCCAGCACGCCGAGGATGAAGCCGCCCAGGGCGCCCTGCACCACGGCAACGATGATGTTGCCCTTGACCGTGGCGCGCACCACGGCGGTGAACTTGGCCATCAGGCTGCGCTTGTGCATGTCGCTCAGCGGAATGGCCTTGCGGATCAGCGCCACCAGCTGCGAACCGTCGCGCAGCAGGAAGAACAGCAGATAGAGCATCACGCCGAAGCCGATCAGGAACTGGAAGGTGCCCTGACCAAAGCTGAAGGCCTGGGTCGCGACGAACTGGCTGCCCTGCATGGCACCTTCGGAGAGCTTCTGGCGAATACCATCCAGGTCACCGGCACCGAAGCGCTCCAGCACGCCACGTACCGAACCCGGCAAGGCACCCCAGATCTGCTGATAGTACTGGCCGAAGTTGAGCTGACCGCTGCTGACCTGCTGGTACAGCAGCGAGCCTTCCTGCACCAGGGAAATGGCGATGAACACCACTGGCAGGATGACGATGAGCAGGATCACGAACAGGGTGCAGAGCGCCCCGAGGTTGCGTCTGTTGTTGAAGCGCCGGACGAACCAGCGCTGCAGCGGGGCGAACAGGATGGCGAGGATGGCGCCCCAGAACACCGCGCCCAGGAAGGGGGTGAGGATCCAGACGAAGGCCAGGGAGACCACCACCAGCAGGATCAGGAACGTCTTGTTTTCCAGCCGAGCACTTTTCATTGGCTTTCGCGATTCCACACAAGGATGACAGGCCTTGCTTAGAGCCTCGGAAGCCGTGGGGTTCCCATGAGCACCCCCAACTCGACCCGAAGAGGCGCGCCGGCGTGGCCGGCGCGCCTGGGATCATACGCGAAACTGACGGACCAGGCCGTCCAGGCGCTCGCCCAGGCCGACCATACCGGCGGTGTTGCGCGCGCCTTGCTGGGCACCCTGGGCCATGCTGTCGACCGCACTGGCGATGGTGTGGACGCTGCGATTGACCTCTTCGGCCACCGCCGTCTGCTCCTCGGCGGCACTGGCGATCTGGCTGTTCATGGCGTTGATGGTGGCGATCAGCTCGCTGATCGCGGCCAGGGCGGTACCGGCCTGCTCGGCCTGAGCCGTAGTGGCCTCGCCCATGCCGCCCGAGCGTTCCATGGCCCCGACCGCGCGGCCGGTGGCCTGTTGCAGGCGATCGATCATGGCCTGGATTTCCTGGGTGCTCTGCTGCGTCCGGCTGGCCAGGGCTCGTACCTCGTCGGCGACCACGGCGAAACCGCGACCGGCCTCGCCCGCCCGGGCCGCTTCGATGGCGGCATTGAGGGCCAGCAGATTGGTCTGCTCGGCAATGGCGCGAATCACGTCGAGCACGCCGACGATGGCGCCCACGTCCTGCTTGAGGCCATCCAGGGACACGCTGCTCTGGCGGACCTCCTCGACCAGTTCGTGAATGCGCGCCACGCTGGTGGCAACCGTCTCGCGGGCCAGCCGACCTTTCTCCTCGGTCTGACGGGTGGCTTCGGAGGCCTGCAGGGCACTGCTCGCCACTTCCTGGGCCGCCGCGGACATCTGGTTGATGGCGGTGGCCACCTGGTCGGTTTCGCTGCGCTGGCGCTGCATGTCGCGATCGGTGCGCTGGGCCTGCTGGGCGACGTCGTCGAGCAGACCGGTGAACTGGTGAGTGATGTCGACGACCTGGGCGATGGTGCCCTGGATGCGATCGACGAAGCGATTGAAGGCGGCGGCGAGTTCACCGATCTCGTCGCGCCCGTTGACCGGCAGGCGGCGGGTCAGATCGCCCTCCCCGGCCGCGATGTCGTCGAGATTCTCCCGGATCTGCGCCAGAGGCCTGAGGGTGCGAGCGGCAAACAGCTGCGCGACGATGCCGATCACCACCAGCAGCACGCCGGCCACGCCGAAGATCAGCCAGAGCTGGTCCTGGGTGCGCTTGGCGACCTGCTGGGCCACGGCAGCGACCTCGGCCTCCACGCCATCCAGATTCACCGCCGAGCCGATCACCAGATCCCATTTGGGCAGGTAGTCGGTGTAGGCAAGTTTGGGCACCAGCACGTCCTTGTTGCCGGGCAGCGAAGAGCTGTAGCGACTGAAATGCGAGCCATCCTTGCCGACCCGAACCAGTTCCTGGTTGAGGTAGACGCCAGCCGGGTCACGGTTGTCCTTGAAGCTCTTGCCGATGCCGGCCGGGTCGTTGCCCTTGAACAACCGGACGACGTTCGAGTCGTAGCCGAAGATATAGCCGTCCTTGCCATAGCTGATGGCCGACAGCAGGCGGATGGCCTCCTTACGCGCCTCGGTATCACCGTCAGCGGCCTTGTCGTACAACGGCTTGACCACGGTCATGGCCGTTTCGACGGTATTCTGCAAGGCGCTGCGACTCTGCACCATGAGCCGCTCGCGGGCATCGGCGACATCCTTGGTTGCCTGCGCCTGGAACACCCAATAGGACAGGCCGCCCAGGACGACAGTGAAGAGGCAAACGGGCAGCACTGCCAGCAGGGTGACTTTCAGTTTCAGGCTCACGGGGTTCTCCTTGGTCGCAAGAGCTCAGGGCGTTATCGACCCCTTGCCCACAAACTTGACCGCAGAGTCATCTCCCGGACGAATGCCTGGTGCCGGCACCAGGCAATGGCAGACGGATCACCACGGCGAGACCGCCCAGCGCCGCGACCTCCAGCGCCAGGGTTCCGCCGCAGCTGTCGACGATGTCCCGAGCAATCCCCAGGCCCAACCCATGCCCCGCCACCGCCTCGTCCAGACGGGAGCCCCGGTCCAGAATGGCCTCGCGCTCCGCTTCCGGCACACCGGGTCCATCGTCTTCAACCCGGATCAGATAGCCCTCCTCATCCTGCGCCACCTCCAGCCGGACCTGCCGATCCGCCCACTTGCCGGCGTTGTCCAGCAGATTGCCGAACAGCTCCAGCAGGTCTTCACGGTCCCAGGGCAGCCGAAGCCCTGTGGGCAGTTGGCAGTCGAAACTCAGGTGCTCGCCATGCAGCCGATTGAGCAGCACGCAGAGCTCGCGCAGCTCGGCGACGTCCAGATGAGCGCCCGGCAAGGCCTCGCCGGCCAGTCGGGCACGACGTAGCTCTCGCTCTAGCCGTTCGCGAATGCGCGCCAACTGTTCGCGCAAGCTGTCGCACTGCTCCGGCAACCCCTGCAATTCCGGCCGCTCGGCCAGGCTGGTGAGGACCGCCAAGGGCGTCTTGAGCGCATGACCCAGATTGCCGATGCCATGCCGTGCACGCTTGAGGCCTTCTTCGGTATGGCGCAACAGCGCATTCATTTCCGCCACCAGCGGCGCGAGTTCGGTGGGCACGCTGGCGTCCAGCGTCGAGCGGCGGCCCTGATGCAGCTGGGCGATCTGCTCGCGCACCTGCTCCAGTGGGCGCAACGCCCGACGCACGATCAGCCGCTGCAGCAGCAGGACCACCAGCAGGGTCGCCAGGCCCAACAGGGCGCCGAAGGCGAGGATACGCTTCAGGTTGGCCAGCAAGGGGTTGTAGTCGTCGGCGACCGTGACCTGCACCGTCTTGCCATAGCGCTGGTAATCAGCGCGGTAGGTGAGCAGGCGCTGGCCACTGGGACCGTCCGCCAGGGTATCGCTCAAGCCATTGCCGGGCGGCGCTTCCAGTTGCGCATCCCATAGCGAGCGCGAGCGCCAGTGGATATCCAGCGCCGGGATCTCGATCAGGAAATAGCGGCCCGACAGCGGCCGGGTGTAGAGGCTGCCCAGGCGTCCCTCATCCAACTGCAGGCCATGGGGGCCGCGTACCAGGGCAGCGAGCAGATTTTCCGTCTCGCCGCGTAACCCGGTTTCCAGATAGCGGCGCAGGGCATGATCCACCAGCCAGGCGCCGCCGAGTACCAGCACCAGACCGGCCACCAGCAGGATGGCCACCAGCCCGACCCTGAGGCGGGTCTGGATGGATCTCAATCGACACCGCCCAGGCGATAGCCCTGACCGCGACGGGTCTCGATGACGTCCCGCCCCAGCTTGCGCCTCAGGTGATTGACGTGCACCTCGATGACATTGGAATCCCGCTCGCTCTCGCCGTCATACAGGTGATCGTTGAGTCGCGTCTTGGACAGGATCTGGCCGGGATGCAGCAGAAAACAGCGAAGCAGGCGAAATTCCGCCGCGCTGAGGGCGATGGTCTCACCGCCACGGACCACGCACTGGCGCGCCTCGTCCAGCGCCAATCCCCCGGCTTGCAGCAGTGGCTGATTGGCGACGCCACGCACTCGCCGCAGCAGCGCGGCGATCCGCAGGCCCAGCTCTTCGGGGTGAAACGGCTTGGTGAGGTAGTCATCGGCGCCCGCCTTGAGGCCATCGATGCGTTCGGCCCAACTGTCGCGCGCCGTCAGGATCAGCACTGGCGTCGCCAGCGCGGCGGCGCGCCACTCTCCGAGCACCTCGAGGCCTGGCCGACCTGGCAGGCCCAGGTCGAGAACGATAAGGTCATAGGGCTCCTGAGCACCCTGCCAGGCGGCGTCGCGGCCATCGGCCAACCAGTCGACGGCGTAACCCTGGCGCGAGAGGAACGCCGCGATCTCGTCGGCCAGGGCTACATCGTCTTCCACCAGCAGCAGGCGCATCTAGTCGTCCACCTCGTCCTTCAGGATGGCGCCATCCATCGCGCCGATTTCCAGTTCACGGACCACATCGCCAACGAGGATCTCGATCTCGTAGCGATACTGGCCGTCTTCTTCTTCCAACTCGGCTTCCAGCAGCCGGGCCTGGGGGTAGCGTTCGTTGACCCGCTGCAGCAGGGTCTCCAGGGGCCGGATCACCCCCTCCTTGCGCAGCCTGAGGGCCTCGTCCTGATCCAGGTCGCGGGCCTGGATCAGGGGAGAGACGCCGCCGAGCAGGATCAGCCCGGCAAGGACGACGGTCAGTCGTCGCGCTGATTTTTCAGGACTTCGCCAGTGGTGGCGTCGAGTTCCAGATCCCATTTCACACCTTTGGGGTCACGCAGTTCCAGTTGGTAGATGTAGCGGCCATATTCTTCTTCCAGTTCGGTCTCGTGGGTGGTCGACCCCGGGTGCTTGGCGATGGCGGCCTGGTTGAGCACCTCGAAGCTCTTGATCTTGCCGCTGTCACGCAGCTTGAGGGCTTCGTCGGGGCCGAGGTCGCGGGCCTGGGCGACGCCTACACCGGTGAGCAGGAGGGCGGCGGTCGCGAGGGCGGTGAGCTTTTTCATGAGGATTCTCTCTCTGGTTGCTGTTCGATCTGGGTCCAGAGTAGCGATCCGCCATTAATCGAAACTTAAACGCCGCTTAAGCCAAGCTTAATCGGATCGGACCGCGCCAGGGCATTTCCGAGTCCAGGGATTCGCCCTTTTGCGTCACCCGCAGTCGACCTTCGCGAGCCAGTTCCCGTGCCGTGTCGCGTAAGGGCTCCATCAGCGGTCGCCAGTCCGCGGCCAGACTTCGTGCCACTTCCGAGGGGCAAAAGGTCGTGCCCGGACGACCCGCCTGGGCCTTGGCCAGCAAGGCGTCGCGCAGCTGTACGTCGGTCGGCTTGGGTGCGGTCATGAGAACCTGGTCCCTTTTCCTGGAGTCCACCGTTTCGACCAGGAAAACGTCGGTGCAGTCATGACCTCTCGCTCGAAAGTAATGCAACGCCTCGCCCAGACCGACTTGCCCATCCCCGCCGATGAGCGTGACGATACCGGAACCGCCCTCTGTACCCCCCTGCCGCCCGATCTCAACTACGTCGATGACAATCAGGCCGGCCTGAGCCGCCGCAAGCTGCGTGGCAAGTGGGCCTACTTCACGCCCGAGGGCGAACGCATCCGCGATCAGGCGGAAATCGAACGCATCAACAAGCTGGCCATTCCGCCGGCCTATACCGATGTCTGGATCTGCTCGGACGCCAATGGCCATTTGCAGGCCACCGGACGCGATGCCCGCGGGCGCAAGCAATATCGCTACCATCCGCGCTGGCGCGAGATCCGCGATACCGACAAGTATGAGCGGATGCTGGCCTTCGGGCAGGCCTTGCCCAAGCTGCGGCAACGGGTGGAAGAGGATCTCGCTCGGCGCGGCCTGTGCCGTGAGAAGGTCATGGCCACGGTCATCAGTCTGCTCGATGCCACCCTGATCCGGGTGGGCAATGCCCAGTACGCCAAGAGCAACAAGTCCTATGGGCTCACTACCCTGCGCAACCGGCATGCCGAGGTGCACGGTAATACCATCGCCTTCCACTTCCGTGGCAAGAGCGGTGTGGAGCATGACATCAAGGTCAGCGATCCGCGGCTGGCACGCACCGTGAAGAAGTGTCTGGAGTTGCCTGGCCAGCACCTCTTCCAGTACGTGGATGGCGATGCCGAACGCCATACCGTGACCTCATCCGACGTCAACGCCTACCTGCACGAGCTGACCGGTGCGGATTTCACCGCCAAGGACTATCGCACCTGGGCCGGCAGCGCCCTCGCCCTGGAAGCCCTGCGCGAGTTGCGTTGTGAAACCCAGACCGACGCCAAGAAGGAACTAGTGGACATGGTCAAGGCGGTGTCCCGCACTCTGGGCAATACCCCGGCGGTATGCCGCAAGTGCTATATCCATCCAGGCGTGCTGGATGCCTTTTTAGCCGGTGACCTCTGCACCCTGCCCAAACCGCGCAAGCGCAAGGGGTTGAAGGAGGAGGAGGTCCTGCTGCTCAACTTTCTGCAGCGGCTGGAACAGCGGATGGCAGAAACCCAGGCGGCTTGACGGAAAGAGGCGGTTCGCTCCGCCTCTGGTTATCGCGGTGCGCCATCGTTGGTAGGGTCGCTCCAACGGTCCTGACGCCCAGGTGTCTCGCTGCAGAAGTGGCCCTGGCGGCCTGATGACGAAGCAATGCTTGTTATGTTATAACTTTTGCATCGTTATCCAAGGCTCGATCATGGCATCCCCGCGCCCTTCTCTGCTGCTGCTCTCCGTACCCGCTCGTCTGTCGCTCGCCTGCATTCCTCTGGTCGCTCTGTGGCTGGCCGTAAGCTGGGCGGTCGCCCTGCCATGAGCGCCGCCATCGAACTCCAGGACCTGACGCTGGCCTATCAGCGGCATCCAGCCATTCGTCATCTCAGCGGATGCTTCCGCACTGGCAGTCTGACCGCCATCGTCGGTCCCAATGGGGCGGGCAAGTCCACCCTGCTCAAGGCCATCGCCGGCACCCTGCGACCGATCAGCGGCCGGGTCAACCGGGCAGTGCCGCAACGCCGTCTGGGCTATCTACCCCAGGCCGCGGAGATCGATCGCAGCTTTCCACTCAGCGTGCTGGAAACCGTGGTGCTGGGCGCTTGGCGTGGTTTGGGCCTCTGGCGCGGCGTCACCGCTGCACAGCGGAAGGAAGCAACAGAGGCGTTGCAGGCCGTAGGCCTCGAAGGCCTGGAGGATCGCCTGGTCGGCGCCCTGTCTTCTGGCCAGTTCCAGCGGGTGCTGTTCGCGCGCTTGCTGCTGCAGGACGCGCCCGTGCTGCTGCTGGACGAGCCCTTCACTGCCATCGATGCCCGCACCACCGCGGATCTGCTGACCATCGTCAGGCGCTGGCATGGCCAGGGCCGTACCGTGATCGCCGTGCTGCACGACCTGGAGCAGGTCCGTCAGCACTTTCCCGAGACCCTGCTGCTGGCCCGGGAAGCCATCGCCTGGGGCCATACCGACCAGGTGCTGATCACCGAGAATCTGGCCCGCGCTCGCAATCTCGCCGAACACTGGGACGCCCATGCGGGGGTCTGTGAACGCGCATGACCCTCTATCAGCTCCTCTTCGAACCCTTCGTCGAATTCGGCTTCATGCGCCGCGCCCTGGTGGCCTGCCTGGCCCTGGCGCTGGGCGCCGGTCCGGTGGGCGTTCTGCTGATGCTCAGGCGCATGAGCCTGGTGGGCGATGCCATGAGTCACGCCGTGCTGCCGGGTGCGGCGCTGGGCTTCATGGTCGCCGGGCTGTCGCTGCCAGCCATGGGCATCGGCGGCATGCTCGCCGGACTGCTGGTGGCCGGACTCGCAGGTCTGGTCAGCCGCTTCACCAGCCAACGCGAAGACGCTAGTTTCGCCAGCTTCTACCTGATTTCCCTGGCTGCCGGGGTGCTGATCGTATCGCTGCACGGCTCCAGTGTGGATTTGCTGCACGTGCTGTTCGGCACCATCCTGGCCATCGACGCCACGGCGCTCTACCTGGTCGCCGGCATCGCCACCCTGTCGCTGGTGGTGCTGGCGGTGATCTACCGGCCACTGGCCCTGGAATGCTTCGACCCGGGCTTCCTGCGCGCCGTGGGTGGCCGTGGCTCGCTCTATCACCTGCTGTTCCTGCTGCTGGTGGTGCTCAACTTGGTCGCCGGCTTCCAGGCCCTGGGCACCCTGATGGCAGTGGGCCTGATGATGCTGCCGGCCACCGCCGCGCGCTTCTGGGCCAACAGCCTGCCCGGCCTGATGGCGGTGGCCAGTCTGATCGCCAGTCTCAGCGGGCTGGTCGGCCTGGTGCTGTCCTACCACCTCGGCTGCGCCTCCGGCCCCGCCATCGTGCTCACCGCCGGTGGCTGCTACCTCCTATCCCTGCTGTTCGGCCGTCTGGGGCTCTATCGACGGCTGCGTCCCCGCCCTCATCTCACCCATTGAAAGGAGTCACCATGAAATCCCTGTTTTCCCTGGGCGCTGCCCTGCTGCTCGCCGCCGGCCAGGTACAGGCCACACCGGTCAAGGCCGTCGCCACCTTTACCGTGATCGCCGACGTGGTCAAACAGGTCGGCGGCGACCAGGTCCAGGTCACCTCCCTGGTCGGTCCCAATGGCGATCCCCATGCCTACGAACCGACGCCCACGGATGCCCAGGCGCTGAAACAGGCCAACGTGGTCTTCATGAGTGGCCTGCACCTGGAAGGCTGGATGGATCGCCTGATCAAGGCTTCCGGCCAGGCACGTCCGCCAGTGGTGCTTAGCGAAGGGATCAAGACCCGCGAAATGGCGGAAGACGAAGATGAACACGGCCATGCTGACCATGATCACGACCATGGCGGTATCGATCCCCATGTCTGGAACAACCCGCTCAATGTGGTCGTCTACACCCGCAACGTGGTGAAGGCGCTGTCCGAGGTGGATCCGGCGGCTGCCGCCACCTTCGAGGCCAACGGCGATCGCTACATCGCCGAACTGGAGGCCCTGGATCGCTATGCCCGCGAGCAGATCGGCCAGGTGCCCAAACAGCAGCGCAAGGTGCTGACCTCCCATGACGCCTTCGGCTACTTCGCCGATGCCTATGGCGTGACCTTCATTTCGCCGTTGGGCCTGTCGACCGAGGCCGAGGCCTCCGCCCAGGACGTCGCCAAGCTGATCCGCCAGATCAAGCAGGAGCACGTCGCCGCCTACTTCTTCGAGAACTCCAATGACCCGCGCCTAGTGCAGCAGATCGCCAAGGCCAGCGGTGCCCAGCCGGGCGGCGAGCTCTATGTGGAGGCCCTGTCACCCGCCGATGGCCCGGCGTCCACCTACGCAGCCATGTTCCGCTACAACGTGGATACCCTGGTCAAGGCGATGAAGGGCGGGCATTGAGGCCCGGGGTCTTTCGGTAGGTTGGGCTGAGCGTAGCGAAACTCAACAGCGCGAGGGTCAAGTCCCCTCACGTCGGGCTTCGACAGTGGAGCCGCCTCAACCCAACCTACGTCTGACTGGTAGGTTGGGTTGAGCATAGCGAAGCCCAACAGCGCGAGGGTCGAGCCCCTGCCTGCTAGGCTTCGACGATGGAGCCGTCTCAACCCAACCTACGCCGGACCGGTAGGTTGGGTTTAGCGGAGCGAAGCCCAACAGCGCGAGGGTTGAGCACCTTCGCGTTCGGCTTCGACGCGAGACTGGTCACCTAAACCACCGGCACCTCTTCCAGGTGCCGGTATTCCGCACCCAAGCGCCGGGCCAGCTCCGCTGCCCGTCCCAGGCGCAGCGGTCCCAATTCGATATCCAGCACCCGGATGGGGCAGTCCGGTATGGCCAGCCCCTCCAGCTCACGCAGGCGCCCATCGGTGACCAGCAGCAACCGGCATTCCTCGCCGGGACGCTGCCGCCGCCGAGTCTTCAGCCAGTCATGAGCTTCCGCCAGCCCCGCCAGCAAGGGCGTACCGCCCCCTGCGCCTAGCTGCTCCAGCCAAGCCTGCAACGCCTGACCGCTGCGTTGCCCCTGGAAGGACCATTTGGGTCGTTCCCCTGCTGTCTGCAGCACTGCGACGCTGACCCGCTGGCGGTAGGCCTGTTCGAACCAGTCGGCCAGCAGGCCCTTGGCCTGGGTCAGGGCACCGTGGCGGCGGGTGGAGGCGGAATGATCGAGGATCACCAACCAGAGCTGTGCCGGACGTCGACTGCGCGGCTGGCGCAGGAGATCACTGGCGCGCCGCGGACGACCGCGGAGCAGGGTCGGCACCCAGGCGATGGCACCTTCCGTGCCCGACGAACGAGCGCCGTGGCGACCCCCAGTGGCCTTGCCCGCCCCGCTTCGGGCATCGCGATCCAGGGTATGGGACGATCGGATGCCTAGGGCTTTTTTGCCTCGCTCAACCGGCGTCTGAGGCCCGATGCCACGGGCTCCGCTGCCAGGGCGCCCCAGCCATCGTCGCCTGAGGGCTCGACGTCACCCTGTCCCTGCTGATCACTTTTCCCTCGCTCCGAAGGGTCAGAGGGCAGTCGTTCCTCTAGGGGTGGTATTAATGAGGTTGAATCTTTTATGTCCCGTCGCCGATGGCGCAGGGCGAAATCGGCGACGGCAATGATATCCGCGTGCTCGATCAGCGCGGCATCGCGCCAGGCGGCATGGGCACGGGCGGCGCGCAGCCAGACCAGGTCGGCGCGCAGGCCATCGACGCCGGCCTGGTGGCAAGCCGTGGTGATGATCTCAAGGGCCGCATCATCCAGGGGAATGCTGGCAAGGCGTGCACGGGCCTGGGCGCAACGTTCGCGCAACTGCGCCTGATCGGACGCCCATTGAGCGACAAAGGCCACGGGATCGCTGTCGAACGCCAGGCGTCGACGCAGGATCTCGGCCCGCTCAAGAGGTGCCGGCCGGCTGTCCAACGCCAGGGCAAAGCCGAAGCGATCCAGCAACTGGGGGCGCAACTCGCCCTCCTCCGGATTCATGGTGCCCACCAGCAGGAAACGGGCGGCGTGCTCATGGGAGATGCCGTCCCGCTCCACCCGGTTGACACCGCTGGCGGCCACGTCCAGCAGCAGGTCGACCAGGTGATCCGGCAGCAGATTGACCTCGTCGACATAGAGCACGCCCCCATCCGCAGCCGCCAGGACACCCGGCGCGAAGCGCGCCCGGCCCTCGCCCAGCGCAGCGTCCAGATCCAGGGTGCCGACGATGCGCTCCTCGCTGGCGCCCAGCGGCAAGGTGATGAAAGTACCGTCACCGAGCAGGTCGGCCAGCCCGCGAGCCAGGGTGGACTTGGCCATGCCGCGCGGCCCCTCGATCAGTACGCCGCCGATGCGGGGATCGATGGCGTTGAGGCACAGCGCCAGCTTCAGGGGCTCGGCGCCGACCACGGCGGCCAGGGGAAAGACGGGGGCGGTCATCTCAGGCTTCATCCATATCCATCAATAGCTGTTCGAGGGCGTCGCGGTAGTCGCCTGGTTCCTGCCAGAGGCCA
Organism: Pseudomonas sp. 313; assembly: GCF_000316965.1. Classification (NCBI taxonomy): domain Bacteria; kingdom Pseudomonadati; phylum Pseudomonadota; class Gammaproteobacteria; order Pseudomonadales; family Pseudomonadaceae; genus Pseudomonas; species Pseudomonas sp. 313. The sequence goes on along the minus strand of NZ_ANBZ01000047.1, from coordinate 65,831 downwards.
CGTTGCTGGGCTTCCAGCAGGCGCTCGGTCATGTCGCGCAGGGCCTCGGGGTTGTGGCGTTCGACGAAGTCGCGGGTATCGGCGTCGAGCAAGTAGGCATCGGCCAGTTGCCGGTACTGGTGATCCTCCACCAGCTCGGTGGTGGCGCCGAAGCCGAACAGATAGTCCACGGTAGCGGCCATCTCGAAGGCGCCCTTGTAGCCGTGGCGCTTCATGCCGGCGATCCACTTGGGATTGGCCGCCCGGGAGCGCACTACCCGCCCCAGCTCTTCCTTGAGGGTACGGATCCTGGGCAGATCGGCCTGGGCGTGGTCGCCGAAGTAACTGGCGCGACGCTGGCCGCTCAGGGTCTCGGCAGCGGCCAGCATGCCGCCCTGGAACTGGTAGTAGTCGTTGGAATCGAGCAGGTCGTGCTCGCGGTTGTCCTGGTTCTGCAGCACCGCTTGCAGGCGACCCAGGCGGCGCGAGAAGTCGTCACGGGCGGCGGTGCCGTCATCCTCGGCGCCATAGGCGTAGCCGCCCCAGTTGAGATAGGCCGTGGCCAGCTCGCCGCGCTCCTGCCACTGGCGCTCTTCCACGGCCCCCTGGACACCGGCGCCGTAGGCTCCGGGCTGGGCGCCGAAGATGCGCCAGCCGGCCTGACGCCGCGCCAGATCGGTCGCGGTACCGGCCGCTTCCAGGGCCGCGCGCTCGCGGCGCACCTGGGCGGCCAGGGGGTTGAGATCGTCCGGCTCGTCCAGCGCGGCGACTGCCTGGACCGCGGCATCGAACAGCCGGACCAGACCGCCGAAGGCGTCGCGGAAGAAACCGGAGATGCGCAGGGTGACATCCACCCGCGGTCGATCCAGCAGCGATAGCGGCAGGATCTCGAAATCCTCCACCCGAGCGCTGCCGGTCTGCCAAACCGGACGCACGCCCAGCAGCGCCATGGCCTGGGCGATGTCGTCGCCGCCGGTTCTCATGGTCGCGGTGCCCCAGACCGAGAGGCCCAGTTGGCGCAGGTGATCGCCCTCCTCCTGCAGATGGCGTTCCAGCAACAGATTGGCCGACTGCCAGCCGAGGCGCCAGGCGGTCATGCTCGGCAGATTGCGCACATCCACGGAAAAGAAGTTACGCCCGGTGGGCAGGACGTCCAGCCGGCCGCGACTGGGGGCGCCGCTGGGTCCGGCAGGAACGAAGCGCCCGTCCAGGGCCGCCAGCAGGCCGCCGATTTCCGCCGGCCCACAGGCGTCCAGCGCCGGCGCCACCTGGGCGACCAGGTGCTCCAGCACCGGACGGGTCGCCGGCAGTTCGGCCAGCGCCAGTGGCAAGGGTTCACCCTCCACCGTTGCGGCGACCAGGGCAAGCGCCAGCAACTCGAGCCGCTCGCGCGTATCGCCCAGGGTCCGCCAGGCTTCGGTCGAAAGAGCCACCAGGCACGGCGGACGCGGTCCCTGCCATGGCTCGCCGAGATCGGCGGCCAAGGGATCGAACGCCAGCTGCAGATCCTTGGCCAGCGCCCGCAGGAGACTGGCATTCCCGCCCTGGGCATCGCCCCGGGGGATGCGCAGCAGGGCGACCAGAGTATCCCGCCGCAGCTGCCCGGTGGGCGACTCGCCGAACACATGGAGGCCGTCGCGAATCTGGGATTCCTTGAGATCACAGAGATAGGCGTCCAGTTGCGGCAGCCAGCTGTCCGGGTCCTCGGTGATCACCAGCCCCAGCTCACGATCCAGGGCGGTTTCGCGCACCAGTTGCAGGATCTCGCCGCGCAATTCGGTCGCGCGTCGCAGGTCCAGCAGGCTGGCGTCGTAGTATTCGTCGGCCAGGCGCTCCAGGTCGCGCAGCGGCCCGTAGCTTTCGGCGCGGGTCAGCGGCGGCATCAAATGGTCGATGATCACCGCCTGGGTGCGCCGCTTGGCCTGGGCACCCTCGCCCGGGTCATTGACGATGAAGGGATAGACGTTGGGCAGCGGTCCGAGAATGGCATCCGGCCAGCATTCCTGGGACAGGCCCACGCCCTTGCCCGGCAGCCACTCCAGATTGCCGTGCTTGCCCAGATGCACCACCGCCTGGGCGCCATAGGCCTCGCGCAGCCAGAAATAGAAGGCCAGGTAGCCATGGGGCGGCACCAGCGAGGGATCGTGGTAGACCGCCGCCGGATCGACGTCATAGCCGCGCGCCGGCTGGATACCGACGAAGGTCAGGCCAAAGCGCACCCCGGCTACCATGAGCCGACCGCGCCGATGCATGGGATCGGCCTCGGGCGCCCCCCAACGTTCCGTCACCGCCTGCTGCAAACTCAGCGGCAGGCGGGCGAACAGCGCCTGGTAGTCATCCAGCGCCAGGCTCTGTAGGGCTGGGCGCAGATCACGCAGGGCGCTGTCGTTGGTCACTCCACCAAGCAGGCGCTCGATCAGGGCGGTACCGCTCTCTGGCAGATTGGCCACTGGATAACCGGCCGTCTGCAGGGCCTGAAGCACCTTGAGTGCCGCTGCCGGGGTATCCAGGCCAACGCCGTTGCCGATACGCCCATCGCGGGTCGGATAGTTGGCCAGGATCAGGGCGATGCGCTTGTCCGCCGCCGGACGCCGCGCCAGCTCGATCCAGCTGCGCGCCAGCCGCGCGACGAAGGCCATGCGCTCGCCATCGGCCTGGTAGTTGACCACGTCGCTCTGACTGCGCTCGCAGCGCCAGGCCAGGCCCTTGAAGCTGATCGGCCGGGTGATGATGCGCCCATCCAGTTCCGGCAGGGCGATGTGCATGGCCAGGTCGCGGGCCCCCAGACCCTGGGGGTTCTCTTGCCAGCGTTCGCGATTGTCCTGGGCGCAGATGGCCTGGAGTACCGGCACCGGTCGGCGGAACGGCGTGAGATTCGGCCTCTCCGGACTGGACTGGGCGAAGCCGGTGGTATTGAGAATCAGCGCGGTGTCGGTCTCGTCCAGCAGCCGCTCGACTTCCGTCAGGCAGGCCGCCTCCTTGAGGCTGGCCACGGCGATGGGCAGCGGATTCAGCCCCTGGGCTGCGAGTTGCGCGCAGAAGGCGTCCACGAAGGCGGTATTGGCCGACTGTAGATGGGTGCGGTAGAACAGCAGCGCCGCCGTGGGCCAATCCGCTCGCCAGCGCGGGCGCCAGCCATCCAGGCCTAGTCCTTCGGGCTGATAGACCGCCACCCGCGGCAATTCCTGTGGCGGCTCGTAAAGGTATCGGGCATCCAGGCATTCGGCGGCCAGGCAGTGCAGGAAATCCCGGGCATTGCCCAGGCCGCCTTGACGCAGGTAGCGCCACAGCCGTTCGGCCAGGTCCGGTGCCACGGTGCCCAGAGCCATCAGCTCAGGGTCAGGGCGATCGCAGCCGGGCACTGCGATCAGGGTCAGCCCCCGCTCGGCCAGTTCGGCGAGGCGCTCCATGCCATAGCGCCAGTAGCCCTGGCCGCCATGCAGGGAGATGAACACCACTCGCGCCTGGCTCAGCACCTCCTCGACATAGAGGTCCACCGAGGCGTGGTTCTGCAGCTGCATGGGATTGGCCAGGCGCAGGCTGGGATAGCCGGCATCCAGGGTACGAGTCGCCTCGGCCAGCAGGGCCAGATGCGAATCGCCACTGCAGAGCACGACGATCTCACCCGGCGTCTGCGCCAGGTGGGCGATGCCGTCGTCGGGGACGAACCCGCCCGGCTGGGTACGCAGCAGATGCATCGGGCGTCAGGCGACCGCGGCGCGCAACTGGGCGGTGATCGCCGCCTGGTCCAGCTCCTGGCCGATCAGCACCAACTGGGTGCTGCGGGTCTCGCCGGTCTTCCAGGCACGGTCGAAATGCTTGTCGAAGCGGGTACCGACCCCCTGCACCAGCAGTCGCAGCGGCTTGCCGGCAATGGCCGCGAAGCCCTTCACCCGCAGCACGCCATGGCTCTTGACCACCTCGGTCAGCGCCGCCAGCAGGGTCGCTTCCGCCACCTCGGGCAGGTCTACGCCAAAGGAGTCGAATTCATCGTGGTCATGGTCTTCATGACCTTCGAGGTCATGGTGGGTCGGACGGCTGTCGATATGGGCCTCGGATTCGGCTTGCAAGCCCAGCAGCACCGACAGGGGCAGCACGCCACGACTGGCTTCCACCACCTTGACCGCGGACGGCAACTCTTTGCTCACCTCGGCGCGGACCCGGGCCAGGGCCTCGGCGTCCAGGCCATCGGCCTTGTTGAGGATCACCAGGTCGGCACTGGCCAGTTGATCTTCGAACAACTCGTGCAGCGGCGATTCATGGTCCAGGTTGGGGTCCTGGCGGCGCTGGGCATCCACCTGCTCGGGATGGGCGGCGAAGGTGCCGGCCGCCACCGCGGGACTGTCGACCACGGTGATCACCGCGTCCACGGTGCAGGCGTTGCGGATCTCCGGCCACTGGAAGGCCTGCACCAGAGGCTTGGGCAGCGCCAGGCCACTGGTCTCGATGAGGATGTGGTCGATGTCGCCGCGACGCGCTACCAGCTCCTTCATCACCGGAAAGAATTCTTCCTGCACGGTGCAGCACAGGCAGCCATTGGCCAATTCGAAGACGCGGCCCTGGGCCTCTTCTTCGGTACAGCCGATGCTGCACTGGCGGAGGATCTCGCCATCGATGCCCAGCTCGCCGAATTCGTTGACGATCACCGCGATGCGGCGGCCTTCGGCATGGTCGAGCATGTGCCGCAACAGGGTGGTCTTGCCGGAACCGAGGAAGCCGGTAACGATGGTGACGGGAGTCTTGGCCAGGGTTTTCATGGGCTGCCCTTAGAAAGAAAGCGAAAAAAGACGGGCAGGCATGCCAGGCGCTCGCGCAGCGGCAAGGCCCTGGTGGCAGCCCGGATCACCCCGCCCGGTTGCGTATGGAAAGCTAGCGAGGCAGGTCTCCTGGCTCACGGCGCCCTACTCCAGCCTTCCCGCGTGAGCAGTGGCCTTAAAGCTTGTTCATAAGTTCGCGAGCTAGCGTCAATTATGAACAGGCTCTGTGGAGAGGCTGAAGATGCCGCTTACAGTTGCGGGGGCAGCCGCGGTGTCGCACCGCGTTCCCTTTCAAGCTCTTGCGGACAAGAGCACCTCGAAGCCCGACAGGCTACGAGTGCCCCGCCGGGGTGTCAATCGAACAGGCTTGACCGTCGGACAACCCGCGTGGTCTGCTCGCCCCTGCTTCAGGTGTCGCGACTCCGCCAGGGGTCGCGGTGAAACGGGAAGCCGGTCCAAGTCCGGCACTGCCCCCGCAACGGTAGACGAGCGCAGGATCACGATGCCACCCGGCTGGCAAGCTTGGGGAAGGCGATCCTGGTAGTCGTACGGGAATGCGGTCTTGCGCGAACTAGCATCTGGCAAGGCGGAACCCTTCAAGGAAGCGCAATTTACCGAGAGTAAATGAGCGCTCCGCGAAGGGCTTCAACGCAGCCAGGCCGACGCGCAGCTAAGACCGCACCTTGAGACCCTCGTGAGTCCGGAGACCGGCCTGTCGCTTTCAAGCAACCCGCGGTGGGCGGTCGTGCTGGACGGCGGCCGCCTGCGGTTCGCTGCCTCGGCGCGTCCCTGCCGCTTCGACTCCGAGGCCTTGCCATGACCGCTACCCGCTCGACGACCGCCTTGCCCCAGCCTCATACCCATACCCGCGCCCAACGCCTGACCGCTACGCTGCTCGCCTGCCTGCTCGGCCTGGGCCTGGTGTTCCTGGCCGGTTTCTCCCATGTCGAGGCGCTGCACAACGGCGCCCACGATACCCGCCACAGCGAAGGCTTCCCTTGCCACTAAGAGGAGTTCGTCATGTTCCAGCGTATCGCCTTCAGTGCCGGCGTGGCCGGGCTGCTCGCCGCTCTGTTGCTGAGCATCTTGCAAAGCGTCTGGATGACGCCGCTCATCCTCCAGGCGGAAACCTACGAGGTCCAGACCGAAGCCCCGGCCACGGCCGAGCATCAGGATCATGGCGAGGAAGAAGCCTGGGCCCCGGCAGATGGCTGGCCGCGCACCCTGTCGACCTTCGGCGGTAACCTGGTGGTGGCCGTGGGTTTCGGCCTGGTGCTCGCCGGCCTGCTCAACCTGCGCGCGCCGAACCGGACCTACCAGGGCTTGCTGTGGGGGCTGGCCGGCTACGCCACCTTCTGCCTCGCGCCGAGCCTGGGTCTGCCACCGGAGCTACCAGGCACGGCCGCGGCGGACCTCACCCTGCGCCAGGCTTGGTGGATAGGCACCGCGGGCGCTACCGCGGCCGCCCTCGCCCTGCTGGCGTTCGCCCGCCACCCAGGCTTCAAGATCGCCGCTCTGGGCCTGCTGGTCATTCCCCACTTGCTGGGAGCGCCCCAGCCGGTCGCGCATGAGAGCCTGGCACCACAAGAACTGCAACGGCACTTCCAGATCGCCGTGCTGGTGAGCAACCTGCCTTTCTGGCTATTGCTAGGCCTGGCGTGCAGCTGGCTGTTCTGCCGTCAGGAGCCGCAAGGCTGATGGCGCTGGTCCTGGGCCTAGGTTGCCGTCGAGATTGTTCGGTGGAGGAGCTTGCCGAGCTGGCGCAAGAGGTGCTGCAGGAAGCCGGCTGCGACCGCGCCGCCCTGACCGCCTTGGCGACGGTGGCCAGTCGACTCGAAGAACGCGGACTGCGCGCCCTCGCCCAACGCTGGCAGCTGCCTTTACAGGGCTTTCCCGCTGAACGCCTGGCGCAAGAACGCGGCATAACCTCAGCCAGCAAGCCGGTGTTGCAGCATGTTGGCAGCTCCAGTGTCGCCGAAGCCGCGGCCCTGGTTGCGGCCGGTGAAGGCGCCCGCCTGTTGGTGAGCAAACGCAAGAGCGCGGCGGCAACGGCAGCCTTGGCCTACGCCTGAGACGCCGCTTGCGCTTCGGCGTCGCTGACCCGGGCGCGGACATGGATGGGGCTGAAGGGCTCGTTCTGTACCAGTTCCACCAGGGCTTCCTTGACCAGCTCGAGGATCGCCATGAAGGTCACCACCACGCCAAGGCGCCCCTCATCCAAGGTGAACAGTGCCACGAAGGGCACGAAGGCACCATCCTTGAGGCGCTCCAGCACCTGACTCATGCGCTCGCGGGTGGACAGGACCTCGCGTGTCACCTGGTGACTCTCGAACAGATCGGCCCGGCGCAGGACCTCACCCATGGCCAGCAGCAACTCGCCCAGCTCCACCTCGGGCAACAGCTTGCGCGCCCGTGCCTCGGGCGCCGGCAAGGTGGGCACCACGAAGTTGCGGCCCTCCCGCGGCAGATCATCGAGCTCCTCGGCGGCCTTCTTGAAGCGCTCGTACTCCTGCAGGCGGCGGATCAGTTCGGCACGGGGATCCTCCTCCTCGGCTTCCAGGCCTTCGGCGCGCGGCAACAGCATGCGCGACTTGATCTCCGCCAGCATGGCGGCCATCAGCAGGTACTCGGCCGCCAACTCCAGCTGCACCGCCTTCATCAGCTCGACATAGCTCATGTACTGCCGGGTGATCTCGGCGACCGGGATGTCGAGGATATTGATGTTCTGCTTGCGGATCAGATAGAGCAGCAGGTCGAGCGGCCCTTCGAAAGCTTCGAGAAAGACCTCCAGCGCATCCGGCGGGATATAGAGGTCCTGGGGCAGTTCGGTGAAGGCCTCGCCATAGACCAGCGCCAGACGCAGCTGCTCGGGTTCGAGCAGCTGGGGATCCAGGGCTTCGCTCATGCTTCGATCATGAAGGGCGTCGGATCCCCGGCACCGACCCTGATCACTTCCGGCTCGTCGGCGGCCAGGCTGATGACGGTCGATGGCTGCAAGCCTCCCGGTCCGCCTTCGATCACCAGATCGACGAAGTGCTCAAGACGCTCGCGGATCTCCCGGGCATCGCCCAGGGCTTCGTCATCCCCCGGCAGGATCAGGCTCACGCTCATCAAGGGTTCGCCCAGCGCCTCCAACAGCGCCAGGGTGATGGGATGCTGGGGCACCCGTACGCCAATGGTGCGCCGCTTGGGGTGCAGCAGCATGCGCGGCACCTCGCGCGTGGCGTTGAGGATGAAGGTGTAGGGGCCGGGGGTATAGGCCTTGAGCAGCCGGAAGGCGCTGGTATCCACCTTGGCATAGATGCCCAGCTCGGAGAGATCGCAGCACACCAGGGTGAAGTTGTGCTTGTCGTCGAGCTGGCGGATGCGGCGGATGCGCTCCACGGCGCTCTTCTCGCCGATACGGCAGCCCAGCGCATAGGACGAATCGGTGGGATAGGCGATGACGCCACCGGACTGGATGACTTCCACGGCCTGACGAATCAGCCGCGGCTGGGGATTCTGCGGATGAATCTCGATGAACTGGCTCATTGGGGTTCCCGATTCTGAGGGTACAGCGGTTGACTGAAGCGCGCCCAGAGGGGCGGCAGATCTTCGGGCAACGGACGGTACATGCCCAGGTCCGACCAGTCGGCCGGCGCATGGAAATCGCTGCCCGCACTCACCATCAGACCGAATTCCCGCGCCAGAATTGCCAGGGTGCCGACCTGCTCGGCCGGCTGCACGCCATTGACCACCTCGATGGCGTGGCCGCCGCCGGTGACGAATTCCCCGATCAGCTTGCGCAGCTTGGTGCGGGTGAAGCCATAGGCCAGCGGATGGGCCAGACTGATCCATGCCTTGGCGCCCTTCAGGGTCGCCAGGGTCTCGGCCAGGGTCGGCCAGTGCTGCTTGACGTCGCCGAGCTTGCCGCCGCCCAGCCACTTGCGAAAAGCCTCGCCACGGTCCTCGACAAAGCCCGCCTGCACCAGGTATTCGGCGAAATGCGGCCGGGCCGGCGCATTGCGACTGTCGCCCAGGGCCAGCTGCACCGCCCGGGCGCCGTCCAGGGTGCCGGGCATGCCCTTGGCCGCCAGCCGCCGGTCGATTTCCCGAGCGCGTTCCCAGCGCCCCTCGTGCAGGGCTTCCAGCGCGGCGTTCAACTCAGGCGCCTCGGGGTCGAAGTTGTAGCCCAGCACATGCAGGGTCGCGCCGCCCCAGGTGCAGGACATCTCGATCCCGGAGAGCAGGCGCAGCCCCAGGCCATCCGCGGCTGCCAGGGCTTCGGCATAGCCATCCAGGGTGTCGTGGTCGGTGATGGCCAGCAGTTGCACCCCGCGCTCATGGGCGCGTCTGACCACCTCGGCGGGCGCGAAGGCGCCGTCCGACGCGGTGGTATGACAGTGCAGGTCGATACGCATGGCTTTCTCCTCCAGCTTCATCAGGTATTATGCCGCGATGCACTGCTATCGGCTGCGTTAATGAAACAATTCATCGATTTCATCCCCCTGCTCCTGTTCTTCCTGGTCTACAAGCTCGATCCGCGTCCGGTGGAGTTCGCCGGGCACTCCTTTACCCTGGGCGGCATCTTCAGTGCCACCGCGGTCCTGATCATCGCCTCCCTGGTGGTCTACGGCGCGATCTTTGCGACCCAGCGCCGGCTGGAAAAGAGTCAGTGGCTGACGCTGATCGCCTGTTTGGTGTTCGGTGGCATGACCCTGGCGTTCCATAGCGAGACCTTCCTGAAGTGGAAAGCGCCGGTGGTGAACTGGCTGTTCGCCCTGGCCTTCCTGGGCAGCCAGTTCATCGGCGACAAGCCGCTGATCCAGCGCATGCTGGGCCACGCGGTGCGACTGCCGGCCCCGATCTGGACGCGGCTGAACATCGCCTGGATCATCTTCTTCATCGTCTGCGGCTGCGCGAATCTCTACGTGGCCTTCACCTACGAAAGCTTCTGGGTCGACTTCAAGGTCTTTGGCAGTCTGGCGATGACCCTGGTATTCATGCTCGGTCAGGGCCTCTATCTGGCGCGCCATCTGCAACCCATGGATGAACCGCGAGACTGATCCCATGAGTCAGATACTGCTGATCGACGACGACCAGGAACTGTGCGACCTGCTCGGTGCCTGGCTGAAACAGGAAGGCTTCGAGGTCACCGCCTGTCATGCCGGCAGCGACGCGCGCATCCAGTTGCGCGAGGCGACACCGGACGTGGTGGTGCTGGACGTGATGCTGCCTGACGGCAGTGGCCTGGAATTGCTCAAGCAGCTGCGCAGCGATCATCCGCAACTGCCCGTGCTGATGCTGTCGGGACGGGGAGAACCGCTCGACCGGATCCTCGGCCTGGAGCTGGGTGCCGATGACTACCTGGCCAAGCCCTGCGATCCGCGCGAACTCACCGCCCGCCTCCGAGCCATCCTCAGACGCAGTCATCCGGCCCAGCCCGCGGCCCGCCTGCAGCTGGGCGACCTGTCGCTGAGTCTGGCGCGCGGCGTCGCCAACATCGGCGAAACCGAGATCACCCTGACCCTCACCGAGAGTCGCATCCTCGAAGCCCTGCTGCGCCAGCCGGGCGATCCCCTGGAAAAGCAGGCCCTGGCCCAGGCGGCCCTGGGCCGCAAGCTGACCCTCTACGATCGCAGCCTGGACATGCATGTCAGCAATCTGCGCCGCAAGCTCGGCAGCCATGCCGACGGTCGTCCGCGCATCCTGGCGCTGCGGGGCCGCGGCTACTACTACAGCGTCTAGCCCACCGCGCAGCCTTTACCCCCTCTTTACGCCCGCTGACCGCCACTGACTCCCCCGCTCCTAGACTGGGCTCATCCGGTGTTGCACCGGTCATCCCAAGGAGATTTCTCGATGCGCAAACTCATGCCCGCCGTGCTGTTCGCCGCCCTGCTGCCGACCCTGACCCTGGCCGCTACCCAGGACAGCACCGACATCACCCCGCCGCCCCACGGCAAGCTGATGGATGGCGGTCCGCGTGGCGACGGCCCCCTGCGCGGTCTCAAGCTGACCCCCGAGCAACGCGAGCAGGTCGGCAAGCTGATGGGCGAGGAACGCCAGCAGCAGCGCGAGATCGTCAAGAGCTACCTCGACAAGCTGCCCGAGGATCAACGCAAGGCTCTGCACGATCAGCTAGATGGCAATCGCGACAAGACCCGCCAGTCCATTCGCGCCCTGCTCAAGCCCGATCAGCAGAAGCGCTTCGACGAAATGGAGAAGAAGCGTGAGGATCGCACCAAGGAGTGGGCCGAGTTCCAGCAGTGGAAGCAGGACCACAAGTCCTCCTGATCCCCGATCGCTGCGCCGATGGTCCTCGGCGCAGCGTCTGACTAAGAATCTGCCCAAAGTCTCGCGAGCTAGAGACAAACAAGGCCTAGGCGGCCCCACGAAAATGCCTAAGGAAGCGGATCGGACCCGCGCTCGGGTTTATAAGTGGTAAATGAGCATTCGGACGGGGCTGGCCTTCCAGGGCATTTTCAACGCCGTTTGGCCGACGCGCAGCAGACTTTGAGCAGCTTCTAAGGCGACTGCATGGTTTTTCGTTCTCTCTTCTGGCGCATCTTCGCCACCTTCTGGCTGGCCATCCTGTCCGCGGTCGGCCTGACCATGCTGCTCGGCCACCTGGCCGATCAGGATTCCTGGATCCTCGCGCAGCATCCCGGCCTGCGCGACCTCCCCGAACAGTGGGTGCAACGTTATGAAAACGAAGGTCCCGCCGCCGCTCAAGGCCTACTCGAACAGCGCAAGGGCCGCTATGGCATCGATGTGCTGGTGCTGGGCGAGAACGGCTCGCCCCTGGTGCGCGGCACCCTGCCACCGCGCATCTTCGACCAGGATCTCGACCAGCCGCAGCGTCAGCAGCGCCCCGGCCCCGGCGCCCGCGACCCCAACCGGCCGTTGCCCTGGCGACGCCTGACCGACGAATACACCAGCCCGAGCGGCCAGACCTACCTGTTCATCTACCACCTGCCCACCCCCGAGCTGGGTGCCTGGCGCCGGCAGAGCCTGTTCTGGCCGGTCGGCATGCTGGCCATCGCCACGGTGGTGCTGACCCTGTTCAGCCTGCTGCTGACCCTCAGCCTGACCCGCCCGCTCAATCATCTAAGGCGTGCGGTCCATGATCTCGGGCAGACCGCCTACCAGCAGGACACCCTCGCCCGCCTCGCCCGCCGCAAGGACGAACTGGGCGTGCTGGCCGAAGACTTCAATCGCATGGGCGCCCATCTGCAGCGCCTGATCGACAGCCAGCGGCAGCTGCTGCGCGACGTGTCCCACGAGCTACGCTCCCCGCTGGCCCGCCTGCGCATCGCCCTGGCGCTGGCCGAACGCTCCGACCCCCATGACCTGGGCAACATGTGGCCGCGCCTGACTCTGGAATGCGACCGCCTGGAAACCCTGATCGGCGAGATCCTCGCCCTGGCGCGTCAGGAAGCGGATCCAGGCCCACCCGAGCAGCTGGAACTGCATCCGCTACTCGAAGGCCTGGTGGACGATGCTCAACTCAGCGCACCCCAGCAGCGGGTGGAACTCGACGTTCCCGCCGCCCTGCGCCTGGACGGCTGGCCGGACGTCCTGGAACGCGCCCTGGACAATCTCCTGCGCAATGCGCTGCGCTTCAATCCGCCCGCCCGCCCCATCGTCATCTCGGCAGCCGCGACCGCCGGCGAGGTACGCATCCAGGTACGTGACCATGGCCCCGGCGTCAAGGCCGACGACCTGCCGCGCCTGGGCGAACCCTTCTTCCGCTCGGACCAGCAGCACGCCACAGGGTACGGCCTGGGGCTGGCCATCGCTCGCCGCGCCGTGGAGCGCCATGGTGGCGAGCTGCACCTGAGCAATCACCCGGACGGCGGCTTTCTCGCCACCGTCACCCTGCCGCTCAGACCGGTGCTGGCCAATGGCTGACCTGAGCGCTCAGATCACGTGGCGCCGGAAGCCGCGGCGCCACCTCGGGCGTGCCCAGGTAGATGTAGCCCACCAGTTGCTCGTCCTCGGTCAGGCCAAGGCCCTGCAGGACCCAGGGATCGTAGCTGAACTCACCGGAGCGCCAGACCGCACCCAGGCCCAGGGCGAAGGCCGCATTGACCAGACCGTGGGCCACGCAACCGGCGGTGATGATCTGCTCCTGAACGGGCACCTTGGGGTGCGCCTGGGGCACGGCGACGACGGCGATCACCAGGGGCGCCCGCAGGGGCATGCGCCGGGCCTTTTCCACGGCCGCGGTATCCGCGTCGGGCTCGCGACGGCGCAAGGCGTCGGCATAGAGCTCGCCAAGCGCCGTGCGACCCTCGCCGGCCACCAGGATCAGCCGCCAGGGGCGCAGCAGCTTGTGGTCCGGCGCCCGGTCCGCGGCGCGCAGCAGGACCTCCAGTTGCTCGGGGGTGGGGCCCGGTTCGGTCAGGCGACCGACCGAGGCGCGATTGCAAAGAGCTTCGAGGGCATCCATAGCGTCTCTCCTGTAAGGATGCCGCAGTGTAACCCAGGGACGACGGCCGAATTTGGCTGTCACAGCAGCGGAATCACTGACATTCTTGGCCGCTACCCGGATGGTCAGCTAAGATCGCGAATGCTAGAAAACCCGGCCGCTTTCATCGTCGCGAACGGAGTTATCCCGACCTCTCGCCTTTCTCGAAACGGACCCGACAGATGAAGTTTGCGCTCAACCGGTTCCTCGCTGCGTCCGGTGACAGCCTGGGCGTCTACTACGCCCGGGTGTTCGCCTATCTGATCGCCGCCGCCAGCGTCACTGCGGGTTACTACACCCAGACCGATGCCGTGGGCCTGTGGTTGATCCCCTATGCCCTGCTCTATCCGCACCTGGCCCAGACCCTGAGCCTCAAGCTCAGACGCGATCGTGGCGCCCAGACCGATATCCTGCTGGCCGCCATAGACGCCATTCACGTCGGCATGGCCGCAGTGGTGTTGCGCTTTCCGCTGATGCCTACCCTGATGCTGCTGTTCATGCTCGGCTACACCAGCATGCTGCGCGGTGGTCCCCGTCTGCTCGGCCTCTGCCTGCTGTTCGCCACCAGTGCCGCGGCGCTGGGCAGTGCCACCTTCTTCCAGGGCGTCGACCTCACCAGCCCGCTACTGGTGGCGGTCACCAGCGTAGTGGGCACCATGCTGCACCTCTGGGGTACCGGCTACTTCCTGCACCGGCAGCGCAAGCGCCTCATCCAGATCAACGACGACCTCAAGCGCGAGCAGGAGAAGTCGGCGATCCTGGCGCATAACTTGGCGAAATACCTCTCGCCCCAGGTCTGGGAATCCATCTTCACGGGCAAGCAGCACATCGCCCTGGGCACCCAGCGCAAGAAGATCACGGTGTTCTTCTCCGACATCAAGGGCTTCACCGAGCTGTCCGAAGAACTCGAGGCCGAAGCCCTCACCGACATGCTCAACAACTACCTCAACGAGATGTCGAAGATCGCCGTGAAGTACGGCGGCACCATCGACAAGTTCGTCGGTGACTGCGTGATGGTGTTCTTTGGCGACGCCAACAGCCAGGGCGCCAAGAAGGACGCCGTGGCCGCGGTCTCCATGGCCATCGCCATGCGCAAGCACATGAAGGTCCTGCGCCAGCAGTGGCGCAGCCAGGGCATCAACAAGCCGCTGGAAATCCGCATGGGCCTGAACACCGGTTACTGCACGGTCGGCAACTTCGGCTCCAGCACGCGCATGGACTACACCATCATCGGTCGCGAAGTGAACCTGGCCAGCCGCCTGGAGAATGCCGCCGATGCCGGCGAGATCCTGATCAGCCACGAGACCTACTCGCTGGTCAAGGAAACCATCATGTGCCGCGACAAGAGCTGGATCACCGTCAAGGGCTTCAGCAAGCCGGTGCAGATCTACCAGGTGGTGGACTTCCGTCGTGACCTGGGCGCCTCCCCCAGCTATGTCGAACACGAACTGCCGGGCTTCTCCATGTACCTGGATACCAACAACATCCAGAACTACGACAAGGAGCGAGTCATCCAGGCGCTGCAACTGGCGGCGGAAAAGTTGAAGGACAAGGTGATCCTCTAACTCCTCCGCCTTTCCTGCAGGCAGAAAAAAGCCCCGGATATCCGGGGCTTTTTCATGGGACCGCGGGAATCAATCCTCGCGATAGCGACGCAGGCGCAGGGCCTTGCCAGCTACACGGGTGTCCTTGAGCTTGGTCAGCAGACGCTCCAGGCCTTCCTCGGGCAGCTCCACCAGGCTGAAGGAGTCACGGATCTGGATGCGGCCGATGGCCTCGCGATCCATGCCGCCTTCGTTGATGATGGCACCCAGCAGGTTCTTGGCGGCAACGCCGTCACGGGCGCCCAGGGCGGTGCGGCAACGCACGCGGCCTTCCGGCAGCGGCTGCATCGGACGACGCTCGCCGCGATCCGGACGCTCGCCGCGCTCAGGGCGGTCGCCCCGCTCAGGACGCTCGCCACGGGGACGTTCGCCACGACCGGCGCCGGGGGTCAGCGGCTGCTCGCGACGCACCGACTCGATATCCAGGGCGCGGCCGCTGGTCAGTTTGGCCAGCAGGGCCGCCGCCAGGGTCGAAGGATCGCACTGCAGACGCTCGCACAGTTCCTGACGCAGGGCGCCGTGAGTGGTGTCGGCATCGGCCAGCAGCGAACCCACGCCATCGGCCAGGCGAGAGATACGGGCTTCCAGCACGGCTTCGGCGTCGGGCAGGCGGATTTCGCCGACGCGCTGACCGGTGACGCGTTCGATGACCTGCAGCATGCGGCGCTCGCGCGGGGTGACCAGCAGCAGCGCGCGGCCTTCACGACCGGCACGACCGGTACGACCGATCCGGTGCACATAGGACTCCGGATCGTAGGGCATGTCCACGTTCAGCACGTGGGTGATACGCGCCACGTCCAGACCGCGGGCGGCCACGTCGGTGGCGACCACGATGTCCAGCGAACCGTCCTTGAGGGATTCGATGGTCTTCTCGCGCTGGGCCTGGGGCATGTCGCCATTCAGGGCGCTGACGCGATAGCCCTGGCGCTCCAGCAGCTCGGCCAGGTCCAGGGTCGCCTGCTTGGTGCGCACGAAGGCGATCAGGGCATCGAAGTTCTCCACTTCCAGCAGGCGCAGCACCGAGGCCGGCTTCTGGTCGGCGTGTACCATCAGGTGCGCCTGCTCGATGCGGGCGACGGTCTGGGTCTTGGCCGCGATGCGGACGTGTTGCGGCTCCTTGAGGTGACGCTCGGCGATGGCGCGGATCGACGGCGGCAGGGTCGCCGAGAACAGCACGGTCTGGCGGGATTCCGGCATGGCTTCGAAGATGAATTCGAGGTCATCCATGAAGCCCAGCTTGAGCATCTCGTCGGCTTCGTCGAGCACCAGGTGCTGGACGGTGGCCAGCAGGTTGTCGTCGCGACGCAGGTGGTCGCACAGACGACCGGGGGTGGCGACCAGCACCTGGGCACCCATGCGCAGGGACTTCAGCTGCGGACCCATGGGCGCGCCGCCGTAGAGGGCCACGACCTTCACGCCGGGCATCTCGGTGGAATAGGTTTCGCAGGCGGTAGCCACCTGCAGGGCCAGTTCACGGGTGGGAACCAGCACCAGAATCTGGGGTTCGCGACGGGACGGGTCGAGCTGCGAGAGCAGCGGCAGAGCGAAGGCTGCGGTCTTGCCGGTACCGGTCTGCGCCTGGCCGATCATGTCGTGGCCGGCGAGGATCACCGGGATGGACTGCGACTGGATGGGCGACGGCTCTTCGTAGCCGACGGCCTTGATGGCGGCGAGGATGGCGGGATTGAGATTGAGCGCAGCGAAATTGCTGATGTCCTGGGTCATTGTCTTGCCTCGTGTGCTTCGCAAAGACCCCAAAGCCAAGAGCTGCGCTTATCCGAATGACCGAAGTCGCCCAGGCAGCCAAGGTGTGAGCTTTTTGCGAAATAAAGATGAAAAAGGGGTGGAGCGTCTAGGATTGTTCGCCGTCGGGCGAACGCACGACCGGCGTAACCATGGCGGCGGACCGGGAAAATGCAGTTCCTGAACGGAAGGTCAAAAAGACCGGGGCGAATAATACCCGAACCCTGGACATTTCTCCAGAGAACCTTGGTCTACTTTTAGGGTCAGGTTGCCGCACGCAGGTTGTTCAGATAGGCCTCCAGATCGAAGCCGATGCGCAGGCTCAGTTCGCGAACGCGCTGCCGTGTGCCAGCCTCGTCCAGCTCCTGCTCCAGGCTCGCCGGTACCAGCAGGATCACGTTGCCCTCCACCACCGGGCACTCCCAGTAATGATGGCGGAACAGCCCGCGCAGCAGCGCCGCGCCCAGCGGCTTGCCGTCGGTGGCGCTCCACTGGTTGATCATCAACCAGCCGCCCGGGTTGAGCTTGGCCTGGCAGTTTTCCAGAAAGCGCCAGGCCAGGTGGGCGCTGGACGGGCCGACATCGGTGTAGAGATCGACAAAGATCAGATCTGCCGGCGCCGCGCTATCGAGCAGCTCCAGGGCATCGCCGATCCGGATCTGCAACCGCGGATCTTCGCCAAGGCCAAGATGCTGCCGCGCCAGGCGCGGCACCGCGGGGCGCAGCTCCAGGGCTTCCACCGCCTCCAGGGGCAGCCACTTGAGGCAGGCCTGAGTCAGGGTGCCGGCGCCCAGGCCGAGAAAGAGCGCCCGCTGCGGCTGCGGGTGGCAGAGCGCGCCCAGCAGCATGGCGCGGTTGTAGTCGTATTCCAGCCAGGCGGGGTCCGTGGTGAAGACACAGCTCTGCTCCACCTCTTCGCCGAATTCAAGGAAGCGATAAGGCCCCACCTCCACCACCCGAATCCGGCCATGGTCGTCGACGACCTCTTCCAGCAACACTTCCGTCTCGACCATCACCACCCTCCTCTATAGCCGCCCATGGTAGCCGCGATGGGCACTGTCTATCGAGAGTTGTCGCTGCTATCGGTTACCATGGAAGGCTTCGTCGCACCACTCAGAGAGAATCATGTCCGCGCCCTGGAGCCCCACCAGCTGGAGAGGCCTGCCCATCCAGCAACAGCCCGAATACCCCGATCAAGCCCGTCTCGCCGATGTCGAGCGCACCCTGGCGGGTTATCCGCCCCTGGTCTTTGCTGGCGAAGCCCGCGAATTGCGCCGACAGTTCGCTGAGGTCACCCAGGGGCGGGCCTTCCTGTTGCAGGGCGGCGATTGCGCGGAAAGCTTCTTCGAATTCTCTGCCGGCAAAATTCGCGACACCTTCAAGGTGCTGCTGCAGATGGCGGTGGTCATGACCTTTGCCGCCGGCTGCCCGGTGGTCAAGGTCGGTCGCATGGCCGGCCAGTTCGCCAAG
Organism: Pseudomonas sp. 313; assembly: GCF_000316965.1. Lineage (NCBI taxonomy): Bacteria > Pseudomonadati > Pseudomonadota > Gammaproteobacteria > Pseudomonadales > Pseudomonadaceae > Pseudomonas > Pseudomonas sp. 313. The sequence continues at coordinate 47,829 of NZ_ANBZ01000047.1, read as the reverse complement.
CCACGCTCTGCGAACGATGAGGTCCAGGATGGCGTCTCCCTGCCAGCCTACCGCGGCGACATCGTCAATGGCATCGACTTCACCGAAGGCAGCCGTGTCCCGGATCCGCAGCGCCTGATCCAGGCCTACAACCAATCCACCGCGACCCTCAACCTGTTGCGCGCCTTCGCCCAGGGTGGGTTCGCCGACCTGCACCAGGTGCATCGCTGGAACCTGGACTTCATCGCCAACTCGGCCCTGGCCGACCGCTATCACCAGTTGGCGGACCGCATCGACGAGACCCTGGCGTTCATGCGCGCCTGCGGCCTGGACACTGCGCCCCAGGTCAAGGAAACCAACTTCTTCACCGCCCACGAGGCGCTGCTGCTCAACTACGAAGAAGCCTTCGTCCGCCGCGACAGCCTGACCGGCGATTGGTACGACTGCTCCGCGCACATGCTCTGGATCGGCGACCGCACCCGTCAGCCCGACGGTGCCCACGTGGAATTCCTGCGTGGCGTGAACAACCCCATCGGCGTCAAGGTCGGCCCTTCCACCACCAGCGAAGACCTGATCCGCCTGATCGACACCCTCAATCCGGAGAACGATCCAGGCCGCCTCAACCTGATCGTGCGCATGGGCGTGGGCAAGGTTGGCGATCACCTGCCGCGGCTGATCCAGACCGTCGAGCGTGAAGGCCGCCAGGTGCTGTGGAGTTCGGACCCCATGCACGGCAACACCATCAAGGCCTCCAGCGGCTACAAGACCCGGGATTTCGCCAGCGTGCTGGGCGAGGTCAAGGAGTTCTTCGGCGTGCACAAGGCCGAGGGCACCTATGCTGGCGGCATCCATATCGAGATGACCGGCCAGAACGTCACCGAGTGCATCGGCGGTGCCCGCCCGGTCACCGAGGACGCCCTCTCCGATCGCTACCACACCCATTGCGATCCGCGCCTGAACGCCGACCAGTCCCTGGAACTGGCCTTCATGATCGCCGAGACGCTCAAGGGCATCCGTCGTTGAGCAGCCTGCGCGGCCTCTAGCGCCGCGCCACTGCCTCCCGCAAGACGTCCGCCGGCCCGTGCAATTGCAGGTCGGCGAGGCCCAGCCAGTCGGCCAGGGCCCATAACTGCCCAGCCAGGGCATCCAGGCCTTCCTCATCCAGCCCCGCCGGCTCCAGGTGCACCGCATGCACTGCCAGGCGCGACTGCGCCCGCTCGGCGCGCAGATCCACCCGCGCGGCCAGCCGCTCTCGGTAGAGAAAGGGCAGCACATAGTAGCCATAGACCCGTTTGGGTGCCGGCGTGTAGATCTCCAGTCGATAGCGGAAACCGAACAACTGCTCGGTGCGCTCGCGCTCCCAGACCAGGGAATCGAAGGGCGACAGCAACGCGGCGGCCTGCACCGGCCGCCCGGGGTTCGGGGTATCCACCACATAGGCTGGCTTCGACCAGCCCTGCACCTGGATCGGCTGCAGACTGCCCTCCTCCTGCAACTCGGCGATACCCTGGCGTGCTTCGGCGGGACTCAGACGGAAGTAGTCGCGCAGCTGGACCTCGCTCGCCACCCCCAGAGCACGGGCGCTGCGCAACAGCAGTGCCCGCCGTGCGGCTTCAGGCGTGGGGGCCGGAGCCGCGAGCAGCGCCGCCGGCAGTACCCGCTCGGGCAGGTCATAGAGCCGCTCGAAACCGCGCCGCCCCGCCACCGTCACCTCGCCGACAGCGAACAGCCACTCCAGCGCCAGCTTGCCCGGACTCCAGTCCCACCAGGGACCGGCCTGCTCGGCACGCTTCGCCAGGCTGCCAGCGCCCAGGGCGCCGCGCTGCACGACCGCTTCCAGGGTCTGGGCGACGACCTGCGGCTGCTCGACGGCGAACCGTGCCAGCTGGCGATAGATGCCGACGCCCTGGCGCGCCTGCTCGCGACGCCAGCGCAACTCGGCCCAGACCTCGGCTGGCACCAGCGAGGCCTCGTGGGCCCAGCACTCATAGAGCTGGCGCTTTCGCCCCCGGCCCCAAGCCAGGGCATCGAAGTCGGCGAAGGCATAGCGGCCGAGACGACTGAACAGCGGTAGATAGTGCGAGCGCACCAGGGCGTTGACCGAGTCGATCTGCAGCACATTCAGGCGCACGGCCTGGCGGTACAGGGCGGCAGCGCCCGCGCCGCCCTTGGGTTGGCTACCGAAGCCCTGGGCGCGCAAGGCCAGGCGTCTGGCCTCGCGCAGGGAAAGGCTTTCCATCCGAACTCCTGATAGCGAGAGGTGATGCTCCACCCTAGCAGGATCGGCGACCGCCCTCCTCTGCCGGCTGCTGCCAGAAGGGCTTGTCAGCCTCCTGCCAGGCATCGGCGCGACTCAGACCCAGGTCGTGCAAGGCACTGTCATCCAGCCGATAGAGCGCACGGCGCTGACGGGAGACCTGCATCGCTCGCTGCAACCAGGCCAGGGCCCGACGCAGGCGGCAGCTGACGTCCAGATATCCACGGGCGCGAGCGAACGAATCATGGTGAGTAGCGAGCCGAGCCATGGTGAAACTCCTTCTCCAGGGGGTATGGCTCAAGTCTGGAAGCTGGCATAACATCAATCCAACGAATCTTTCTGATGCGATCCATTCACCAGGCTGATGCCATGAACTATCCCAGCATAGAGACCGATCTGTTGCGCACCTTTGTCGCCATCGCTGACCAGGGCGGCTTCACCCGTGCCGCCGAGGTGGTCAATCGCACCCAGTCGGCGGTGAGCATGCAAATGCGCAAGCTCGAAGAAGACGTACTGCAGCGGCGGCTGTTCGAGCGGGAGGGCCGCCAGGTACGCCTGACGGCGGAAGGCCAGATCCTGCTGGGCTTCGCCCGGCGGATCCTCAAGCTGCATGGCGAGGTGATGACTACCCTGCGCGAGCCGCACATGGTGGGCACGGTGCGCATCGGCACCCCCGATGACTATGTCATGAGGTTCATTCCGGGCATCCTGGCGGGCTTCGCCAAGGCCTATCCGCTGGTGCAGGTGGATGTCCACTGCGAGACCACCGCGGGCCTGCTGCAACGTCAGGACCTGGATCTGACCATCGTCACCCGCGAACCGGGCAACGAGATCGGCCTGCCCCTGCGTCGCGAGCGCTTCATCTGGGCCGAGGCGCCGGGTTTCGATATCCACCAGCGCGATCCGTTGCCGCTGGCGATGTTCAACACCTCGTGCTTTCTCAGCGAATGGGCCCGACGCGCCCTGGACAGTCGTGGGCGTGGCTATCGCCTGGCCTACAGCAGCCCGAGCCTGGCGGCGCTGCTGGGCATCGTCAAGGCGGGCCTGGCCGTCACCGCGCAATTGGAAAGCCTGTTGCCCAGCGAACTGCGCCGCCTGAGCGAAGCCGAGGGCATGCCCGATCTGCCGGCCTGCTCCATCGAACTGCTGCGCAATCCGCGCAGCGCTTCACCCATCATCGACACTCTCGCCGAGCATATCGCCGAGGGCTTTCGGCAGTAGGACTTGTCTGATAAGTCGCCGAGCGAAGGTGAGGCAAGGCAAGAATCAGCGGGGAAGCGGATCGGACTCGCACTCGAGTTTACAAATGGTAAATGAGCATTCCGACCGAGCTGGCGATCCAGCTGATTTTTAACGCAGGATCACCCATGCGCAGGCAGTTTTCAGACAACGTCTAATCAGCGCAGCGCCAGCAGCACCGCACACAGCAGCAGGAAGCCACAGAACAGCAGCCGCAGCAGGCGCTCTGGCAGCTGGTGCGCCAACTTCACGCCCCAGCTCACGCTGAGCAGCCCACCCAGGGCGAGCGGAATACCCACGCTCCAGTCGACCTCCCCATGCCAGGCGTAGCTGGCCAGGGTGACCCCGGTGGTAGGCAGCGCCATGGCCAGGGACATGCCCTGGGCCGCCACCTGGGTCAGGCCCATGACTCCGGCCAGGATCGGCGTGGCGATCACCGCCCCACCGACACCGAACAGCCCGCCGACCATACCCGCCACCAGCCCCAGCACGCCGAGACCCAGCCGGCTCGGCGTCGTCAGCGGCGGCTGGCCACGACGATAGAGTTGCCAGAGGTTGTAGAGCACCAGCAGGAACAGGAAGCCGACGAAGCCGTGGCGCATCGAGCGGGCATCCAGGGACACCGCCAACGCCGTGCCCACCAGGGCCGACAGCATCCCGGCCGCGGCCAGCAGCCCGGCGCGTTGCCAGTCGATGCGGTTGCGCTGGTTGTACTTGTAGACCGACAGCAGCACGTTGGGCACCACCATCACCAGGGCGGTGCCCTGGGCCAGTTGCTGGTCGAGGCCGAACAGCAGGGCCAGCACCGGAATGGCGATCAAGCCGCCGCCGATGCCGAACAGGCCACCCACCACGCCCAGCAGCGCGCCGAGGACGACATCGATCAACAACGTAAACAGCGATTCCACGATGGCACTATCCAGCAGCGAAGAAAGGTTGAAACAGCGGTCGATCCCGGCAGACACCCAGACAGCAAAAAGCCCGGCAAGCCGGGCTTTCTGTCGAGACGCCTGGATTAGAGCCTGTTCAAAGTCTCGCGAGCTAGAGCCAAACAAGGCGAAAAGGGTTGAGGAAGCGGAGTTTACAAGTAGTAAATGAGCATTCCGAAACCATTTTCAACGCCGTTTGGCCGACGCGCAGCAGACTTTGGATAGGTTCTTAGACCTTGGCGCGCGACTTGTACTCGTTGGTACGGGTGTCGATCTCGATGTGGTCGCCGATATCGCAGAACTCGGAAACCTTCAGCTCGTAGCCATTGTTCAGGCGCGCGGTCTTCATGACCTTGCCCGAGGTGTCGCCGCGAACGGCCGGCTCGGTGTAGGCGATCTGGCGCACGATGGTGGTGGGCAGTTCGATGGAGATGACGCGATCGTTGTAGAACACCGCTTCGCAGACGTCGGTCATGCCGTCTTCGATGAAGGCGATGGCTTCGCCCAGGTCGTCTTTCTCCACTTCGTACTGGTTGTAGTCAGCGTCGACGAAGACGTACAGGGGATCGGCGAAGTAGGAATAGGTCACTTCCTTGCGATCCAGAATCACCGGCTCGAGCTTGTCGTCGGCGCGGAAGACGGTCTCGGTCGCGCTGCCGGAGAGCAGGCTCTTCAGCTTCATCTTGACCACTGCAGCGTTACGGCCGGACTTGTTGTATTCAGCTTTCTGGATGACCCAGGGAGCGTTGTCGATCATGGCCACTTGGCCGGCACGGAACTCTTGTGCGGTTTTCATGCGGTTATCCGTATGGATGGAAGAACGGGATTTCGAGGCGCCATATGATAGCCAATCTGTATGGAAATGCACCAGGCTGGCGGCAAGATCGCTGTGGGAAGCCATCCGATCGCTCCAATCCCGCGCCAGCAGACGCCAGTCCTCGACCTGCGCCTCCAGCGTCGACCAGGCCATCGCCAGGTCGCCGCGACCGTTCCAGGCCAGCCACAGGTCACTGACCGCAGCGCCCAGTTCAGGGGTACCCGAGGCGGCATAGCGCGCCAGAAAGGCCTCGAGCTTGACGAAATGGGCGTCTTCCTCCTGCGGATAGATGTGCCAGACGAAGGGGTGCGCCGCCCACTGGGCACGGACGAAGGAGTCCTCGCCGCGGATGGCATTGAAGTCGCAACACCACAGCAGTCGGTCGTAGTCCTGCTGGGACACGAAGGGCAGCACCTGCACCCGCAGGGCGCCGCGACGGTGGCTGTCGCCGGCCTTGAGCCAGTCGACGCCGAGCCAGGCGGCGACGTTGGCCAGCACCCGGCCCTCCGGTACCAGCAGGCAGGTGGGGCGCGTGCCGGCGCTGAGGGCATCGAGCCAGTCGATCAGCGCCGGGTTCTCGTAGGCGAACAGCGAGAACAGTCGCTCCCCGGGCTGGCGTCGAACGCCCAGCCCAGCCAGAAAGTCGTCCCGGGCCGTGGCCGCCTGGAGGAAGCCGTCACGCTGATCGAGCAGGTCGTGCTCACGCAGCAGTCCGCCCACCTTGGCGGTGAAGCCGGGAAAGAAGAAATACTTGTTCAGCCCGGTGGGTTGCAGCGACGGCAGGGCGTGGCAGCCTTCGATCCATTCCTCCGCGCTCAGGTATTCCAAGTTCAGCCAGAGCGGTCGCTCGGCGCGACGCGCCATGGCCGTGACGAAGCCGTCCGGCAGCTGGCAGGCGAAGGCCTCCACCACCACGTCGCCCGGCTCCGCCGCGGTCCAGTCGGCGTGCCAGCGCCGTACTTCGACGCCGCGGTGCCATTGCTGCTCGGCCGCGCCATCGACCCCCGGCTGGATGCGTGCCAGGGGATAGAGGTCGTCGATCCAGAGGCGGACCTGCTGGTCATGTTCGGCGACCAGCTGATGGGCCAGACGCCAGGTGATACCCGCGTCGCCATAGTTGTCCACCACCGTGCAGAAGATGTCCCAGGCTGCCATGCCATACCTCTAAGTCATTGATATCGAATCGTGTTCTGCGCCCTTGCCAGGCGGTCGCGAGGCGGATTCCAGTGAACCCAATCACACCGCGACCCCAAGCGGGTCGGTAGTATCCGCGCTTTTTCGGACGGATTCTCCATGTCGTTGCGCCCCGCCCTGCTGTTCTGCCTGAGCCTGGCTTCCTTGAGCGCCCTGGCGACCCCCCAGCCGCCTCGCACCTTCAGCGAAGCCAAGGTGGTCGCGGCCAAGGTCTATGCCAAGCAGGGCGTGGATTTCTATTGCGGTTGCCACTACAACGGCAAGACCGTGGACCTCAAGAGCTGTGGCTACGTCCCGCGCAAGAGCGCCCAGCGCGCCAGCCGCATCGAATGGGAACACATCGTGCCGGCCTGGGTGATCGGCCATCAGCGCCAATGCTGGCAGAAAGGCGGCCGCAAGAACTGCACCGCCAACGATCCGGTGTACCAGAAGGCCGAGGCCGATCTCTTCAACCTGGTGCCGGTGGTCGGCGAGGTCAATGGCGATCGCAGCAACTTCGCCTTCGGCTGGCTGCCGCAGAAACCGAGCCAGTACGGTGCCTGCCAGATGGTGGTGGACTTCAAGGCCAAGACCGCCATGCCGCGCCCGGAGATCCGCGGCATGGTGGCGCGCACCTACTTCTACATGAGCGACCGCTATGGTCTGCGCCTGTCCAAGCAGGACCGCCAGCTCTATACCGCCTGGACCAAGCAGTATCCGCCGGAAGCCTGGGAGCGCCAGCGCAACCAACGGCTGGCCTGCATCATGGGGCGTGGCAATCCCTATGTAGGCGAGACCAAGGCCTGCAAGTAAGGCGGTACAGAGCCAGTTCAAAGGCTCTCAGGCTGCGGAGGGGATGCCGCTATGGAATCTCAGCTCGCGGTCGCTGGAGGTGATCAGCTCCACTTCCAGGGCGCGCACCTCGGCGATCTTGGCGTCGACGTCGTCGCGCTCGCCATAGAGATAGGCGAGCTTGAGATAGTCCTGGAAATGCCGGGCCTCGGAGGCCAGCAGGCCGCTGTAGAACTTGCCCAGCTCCGCGTCCAGGTGGGGCGCCACGGCACCGAAGCGCTCACAGGAGCGGCACTCGATGAAGGCGCCGATCACCAGGCTGTCGGTCAGCTTCAGCGGCTCGTGGTTGCGACAGAGCTTGCGCAGGGCGCCGGCATAGCGCGCCGAACTGACATTGCGGTGCTCGATGCCGCGGCGCTTCATGATCTGCAGCACCTGTTCGAAATGGCGCAGCTCTTCGCGGGCGATGCGGGACATCTTCCAGGACAGCTCGGCGCGATTGGAATAGGTGAACAGATAGTGAAAGGCGGCGCCAGCGGCCTTCTTCTCGTTGTTGGCGTGGTCCTGCAGCAGCGTCGGCAGATCCTGCAGCGCGGCCTCGACCCAGGCATCCGGCGTGCGGCAACCGAGGAATTCGTTCATCTCGGGCAAGGACATCAGCGTAATCCCGTGCAAAAGCCGCGCATTATAGAGAAAGGCGCGCGCCTGGGCAGCGCCACTCGCCCGGCAGCACTCAGACGCGGCTGTCGACGCCTTCGAGCAGGAAGCGTGGGGCGATGTAGCGATCGTAGTGGGCTTCGGACAGCAGGAAGAATTCCCGGTCGATGGCGTCACGCAGATCGGCCAGGGGGCGCTCGCGAAACTCCGGCAAGAGGCGCACGCCATAGGCATCCAACTGCTGGATGTGGCGCGCACCGCGGGCCAGCAGCTGGTAGGCCCAGCAGTATTCCGACTGATCCGGCCGGAAGCGGATGCTGCGCTGCTGCAATTGCTGGCGCAAGAGCCCCGGATCGAAGACATCGACCTTGGCCGACACCACCTGCACCAGCAGCAATTCCAGACGCGCCCAGACGGCGCGGCGCTCTTCTTCGCCGTAGAGATTCCAGTTCACCACCTCGTGGTGGAATCTCTTGCAGCCACGGCAGACGTGGTCGCCGAACATCGTCGAGCACAGGCCGACACAGGGCGTCTTGATGACAGGAGCGGGCATGGGCGGCAAGCCTTGGAGCAAAACGCCTAGTCTAGCCGGAAACGTCGACGACCGGCGCGGGCCACCCGCGCCGGTCGTGCAGAACCCCAGGCCAAATCACACCGCGGCGACGCTCCGGCTTGGCAGCGGATTGGCGCTACGGCGGCTCAGCCCGTAGAAGAACAGCCCGCCCAGGAAGCAGCCGGTGAACCAGGCGAAGTTGGCGATGGGCTTGAACCAGGGCACGAATGTGAAGCACAGCCCGATCAGCGCCGCGGCCACCAGTGCCTGGACCGCGACCCAATTGATGCCGCCGCTATACCAGTAGGCGCCACTCGGGCTGTCGTCGAACAGCGCATCGACATCGATGCGGCCCTTGCGCAGCAGGTAGTAGTCCACCAGCAGGATGCCGAACAGCGGGCCGATGCAGGACGCCAGGACGTCCAGGGTGTAGTGGATCACCTCGGGGTTGTTGAACAGATTCCAGGGGGTGAGAAAGATCGAGGCCACGGCAGCGATCATGCCGCCGGCGCGCCAGCTGATCTTGCTCGGGGCCACGTTGGCGAAGTCGAAGGCGGGCGAAACGAAGTTGGCGACGATGTTGATGCCGATGGTGGCGGTGACGAAGGTGAAGGCACCCAGCAGCACCGCGGTCGTGTTGTCGATGCGGGCCACGGTGGCGATGGGATCGTGGATCATCTCGCCGAACACCGGAAGGGTGCCGGAGACGATCACCACGGTGACCAGGGAAAAGGCCAGGAAGTTGATCGGCAGCCCCCAGAAATTCCCGCGACGAACGTCCTGCATGGAGCGGCAGTAGCGGCTGAAGTCACCGAAGTTGAGCGTGGGCCCGGAGAAATAGGACACCACCAGGGCGATGGCGACGATCACCTGGCCAAAGGCCGCCCAGCCAGTCAACTGCTTTTCCGCCAGGGTAAAGCTGATATTGCTCCAGCCGGCGCGCCAGACGATCCAGGCGGCGAGCAGGAACATCACCGCATAGACGGCAGGGCCAGCCCAGTCGATGAAGCGGCGAATGGACTCCATGCCGGCCCAGAACACGCAGGCCTGCAGGAACCAGAGGGTCAGGAAGCCACCCCAGCCCAGGTAGGAAAGACCCAGGAAATCGCTGTCGCCATAGACCGCCAGCGCGGGGAAGAAGCGCAGCACCACGATGACCAGGGCGCTGGAGGCCAGGTAGGTCTGGATGCCGTACCAGGCCACCGCGATCAGGCCACGGATCACCGCTGGAATGTTCGCGCCGAAGACGCCGAACGCCAGCCGGCAGACCACCGGATAGGGTACGCCAGCCTGCTGGCTGGGCCGGGCGACCAGATTGGCGATGACCTGAACGATGCAGATCCCCACCAGCAGCGCGATCAACACCTGCCAGCTGGCCAGCCCCAGGGCGAACAGGCTGGCGGCGAAGACATAGCCGCCGACGCTGTGCACGTCGCTCATCCAGAAGGCGAAGATGTTGTACCAGCTCCATTTCTGCTCGACCGGGCCGAGGTCTTCGTTGTACAGACGTGGGCTGTAGCCCGGGGGAATCTGCTGGTTCATGAATCGCCTCCTCCGTGGTGGCGGGTACCTGCATACGGCGCCCGCCTTGTTTTGTATACAATCCCACCGAGCAGAGACCGTGCCAGTTACCGCGAAATACCCTTAACTCGCTGGCTCACTAGGGATTTTTCACAGGAAAAGCTACCAATGCAGCATTCCAGACGTTACCGGACGTGCACTTCCCTGGGGCGTTTGGTGGCAGACAGGCGCTACCTTGGCGCACAGAGTCAACCAGATTCCCCCATCGTCGAGGCCCCATAACTTGTATACAATCTAGGCAAATCGCCGGAGCCAGCCCATGAGTGCAGTACCCTCGCCGCTCGCCGTTGCCGCCTCTCCCCGGGACGAGCGGATCTACCAGGACATCCTCGACGCCATCGTCGAGCATCGCCTGACTCCGGGCACCCGGCTGCCGGAAGACACCCTGGCGGAAACCTTCGGCATCAGTCGTACCGGCATCCGCAAGGTGCTGCAGCGGCTGGCCCTGGAACGCCTGGTGACCCTGCGCGCCAATCGCGGTGCCCAGGTCGCCCAGCCCAGTGCCAAGGAGGCCCAGGACATCCTCGCCGCACGCCAGCTGATCGAACCGGCGCTGATGCCCCTGGTGGCCGCACGGGTCGACAGCGCCCAGCTCGCGCCCCTGCGGCAGCTGTGCCTCGAGGAGCATGAGGCCCAGCATGGCGGCCGCCACAGCCTGGCGATCCAGCTGTCCGCGCGCTTCCACGTCGAACTCGCCGCCCTCGCCGACAACCAGGTGCTGACCGAGCAGGTCGCCCAACTGGCCAGTCGCTCCTCGCTGCTGATCGCCATCTATGGCTCGCGGCACAGCCTGGGTTGCGATTGCGGCCAGCACGAAGACCTGCTGGACCTGCTCGTTCAGGGCAAGGGCGCGGCCGCCAGCGACTGGATGGCGCAGCATCTGCGCCTGATCCGCGAATCCCTCCGGATCGACCGGCCCGTGGCCGCCGAGCCCGATTTCCGCAGCATCTTCAAACGCAGTTGAGGCGTCCCATGCAGATTCAGGTCATCAATCCCAATACCAGCGCCAGCATGACCGCCAAGATCGGTCGTGCGGCCCAGGCCATCGCCCGCCCGGGCACCACCATTTTCGCCAGCAACCCCGAAGCCGGTCCGGTCTCCATCGAGAGTCACTACGACGAAGCCGTGGCTGCGGTTGGCGTGATCGAGGAAATGCGCAAGGGCGTCGACGCGGGCTGCGCGGCCCATGTCATCGCCTGCTTCGGCGATCCGGGCCTGCTGGCCGCGCGGGAAATGGCCAAGGGGCCGGTGCTGGGCATCGCCGAGGCCGGCTTTCACCTGGCCAGCCTGCTGGCCACCCGCTTCGCCGTGGTGACCACCCTCACCCGCACCCGCATCATCGCCGAGCACCTGCTGCAGCGTTACGGCTTCGCCGAGCTGTGCACCTCGGTGCGTTGCATCGACCTGCCAGTGCTGGCGCTGGAGGCCGCCGACGACAGCCTGATCGAGCTGATCGCCGCCGAGGGGCGTCGCGCCCGGGACGAGGAAGGTGCCGGGGCCATCGTGCTGGGCTGTGGCGGCATGGCCGATCTGCGCGAAGCCCTGAGCGAGGCCATCGGCATTCCGGTGATCGAAGGTGTCAGCGCCGCGGTCAAGCTGGCCGAATCCTTGGTCGACCTGGGCCTGGGCACCAGCAAGCACGGTGACCTGGCCTATCCCATCGCCAAGCCCTTCACCGGACGCTTCGCGCATCTGGGTCGTTAAGCTACGGCCAAGGTCTAACGGCATAACGCACAGGATGCGACAACGCGGCGCTTAACTTCGTCAGAGGCTTGGCGTAGAATTAGGCAGCCTTATAGGCGCAATGTCCGATACGAAGCTGTTTTCAAAGCGTCACGAGTAAAGTTTCCGGCGACCCTCCAGGCAGCGGCGGCCTCATCAACCGCCCTGCTGTCTGACCTGCTCCCCGCAGCAGCCGGCGTAAAACTTTGAAAACAGCTTCCAGCGGAATGCGTCCGGCGCGACGGCGGTCCTGCCCGCAGCCTCCCCCGTCATACCCTGCCGGATACATTTCGGGGCGCCAGCCCCCGGACGCAATATTGGACCACTGATGAGGGTCAACCTGTGCTTGAAGCCTATCGTAAACACGTAGAAGAGCGTGCCGCCCAGGGCATCGTGCCCCAGCCGCTGAACGCCGAACAAACGGCCGGTCTGGTCGAACTGCTGAAGAATCCCCCGGCCGGTGAGGAAGAATTTCTCGTCGACCTCATTACCAACCGCGTACCGCCGGGCGTCGACGAAGCCGCCTACGTGAAGGCCGGTTTCCTCTCCGCCATCGCCAACGGCGAAGCCCAGTCCCCGCTGATCTCCCGTCGGCGCGCCACCGAGCTGCTGGGTACCATGCAGGGCGGCTACAACATCGCCACCCTGGTCGAGCTGCTGGACGACGCCGAACTGGGCGCCGTGGCCGCCGAGCAACTCAAGCACACCCTGCTGATGTTCGACGCCTTCCACGACGTGGCCGAGAAGGCCAAGGCGGGCAATGCCCACGCTAAAGCCGTCATGCAGTCCTGGGCCGAAGGCGAGTGGTACAAGAAGCGTCCGGAAATCGCCGAGAAGTACACCCTGACCGTGTTCAAGGTGCCGGGCGAGACCAACACCGACGACCTCTCCCCCGCCCCTGACGCCTGGTCGCGTCCAGACATCCCGCTGCACGCCCTGGCCATGCTGAAGATGGCCCGCGACGGCATCGTGCCCGAGCAACAAGGCAGCATCGGTCCGCTCAAGCAGATCGAGGAAGTGCGTGCCAAGGGTTTCCCGGTCGCCTACGTCGGTGACGTGGTCGGCACCGGTTCTTCCCGCAAGTCCGCCACCAACTCCGTGCTGTGGTTCTTCGGCGACGACATCCCCTACGTGCCCAACAAGCGCGCGGGCGGTTTCTGCTTCGGCTCCAAGATCGCGCCGATCTTCTACAACACCATGGAAGACGCCGGTGCCCTGCCGATCGAATTCGACGTGTCTGAGCTGGAAATGGGCGACGTCATCGACGTCTATCCCAAGGCTGGCAAGGTCACCCGCCATGGCAGCGACGAGGTGCTCGCCACCTTCGAACTCAAGACCCCCGTGCTGCTGGACGAAGTCCGCGCCGGCGGCCGTATCCCGCTGATCGTCGGCCGTGGCCTGACCGAGAAGGCGCGTGCCGAACTGGGCATGGGTCCGACCGACCTGTTCAACAAGCCGGACCAGCCGGCCGAGAGCAGCAAGGGCTACACCCTGGCGCAGAAGATGGTCGGCAAGGCCTGCGGCGTCGAGGGCGTGCGCCCCGGCACCTACTGCGAACCGAAGATGACCACCGTCGGCTCCCAGGACACCACCGGCCCGATGACCCGCGACGAGCTGAAGGACCTGGCCTGCCTGGGCTTCTCGGCTGACCTGGTGATGCAGTCCTTCTGCCACACCGCGGCCTATCCCAAGCCCATCGACGTCAAGACCCACCACACCCTGCCGGATTTCATCCGCACCCGTGGCGGTGTTTCCCTGCGTCCGGGCGACGGCATCATCCACAGCTGGCTGAACCGCATGCTGCTGCCCGACACCGTCGGCACCGGTGGCGATTCCCACACCCGCTTCCCGATCGGCATCTCCTTCCCGGCCGGTTCCGGTCTGGTCGCCTTCGCCGCGGCCACCGGCGTCATGCCGCTGGACATGCCGGAGTCGGTACTGGTGCGCTTCAAGGGCAAGATGCAGCCCGGGATCACCCTGCGTGACCTGGTGCATGCCATTCCCTACTACGCCATCCAGAAGGGCCTGCTGACCGTCGAGAAGAAAGGCAAGAAGAACATCTTCTCCGGCCGCATCCTCGAGATCGAAGGCCTGGAAGACCTGACCGTGGAGCAGGCGTTCGAGCTGTCCGATGCCTCCGCCGAGCGCTCCGCCGCCGGCTGCACCATCAAGCTGTCGCCGGAGTCCATCACCGAGTACCTGCAGTCCAACATCACCCTGCTGCGCTGGATGATCGAGGAAGGCTACGGTGACCCGCGTACCCTGGAGCGCCGTGCGCGCGCCATGGAAGCCTGGATCGCCAACCCGGAACTGCTCGCCGCCGATGCCGACGCCGAATACAGCGAAGTCATCGAGATCGACCTGTCCGAGGTCAACGAGCCCGTCCTGTGCGCCCCGAACGATCCGGACGACGCCCGCCTGCTGTCCCAGGTGGCCGGCGACAAGATCGACGAGGTGTTCATCGGTTCCTGCATGACCAACATCGGTCACTTCCGCGCCGCCGGCAAGCTGCTGGACAAGGTCAAGGGCTCGATTCCGACCCGCCTGTGGCTGTCGCCGCCGACCAAGATGGACCAGCACCAGCTGACCGAGGAAGGCTACTACGGCATCTACGGCAAGGCTGGCGCACGCATGGAAATGCCGGGCTGCTCGCTGTGCATGGGCAATCAGGCCCGCGTAGCCGCCAACGCCACCGTGGTGTCCACCTCCACCCGTAACTTCCCCAACCGCCTGGGCGACGGCGCCAACGTCTACCTGGCGTCGGCGGAACTGGCCGCGGTGGCCTCGATCCTGGGCAAGCTGCCCAGCGTCGAGGAATACATGGAATACGCGAAGAGCATCGACAGCATGGCCGCGGACGTCTACCGCTACCTGAGCTTCGACCAGATCGCCGAATTCCGTGAAAGCGCCGAGAAGGCCCGTATCGCCGCCGTCGAAGTCTGACGTTAGCGTTAGGTACTGAAAAACCGCCCTTCGGGGCGGTTTTTTATTGCGCCGCGATCCTGGCTGTCCAGGACAGCTGCCTCCCCTTGAACCGGTCTTAAGCGGCGGTTAACCCAAACGCCCTACCCTCAAGTTTTCCTTCTATCGAGATCACCCTATGAAACGTCTTGTCATTGCGAGCCTATCCACCCTGTTGCTCGGTCTCAGCCAAACGACGATGGCAGCGGGCTGTATCAAGGGCGCCGTGGTTGGCGGCGTGGCGGGACATGTGGCTGGTCACCACGCCATCGCCGGTGCCGTCGCCGGTTGCGTCATCGGCCATCACATGGCGGCGAAGGCCAAGGAAGAGCAGCAGCACGGTCACGCCTGAATGCGATGAGGCGCTTTCCAGCGGTGGACATGAGTCGCTATCAACATCGCGACTATTCACCGAAGCAGCCATTCGCACGGCGCCTGAGACGGCTTTAACGCAGACTCTTCACGCTCTCCCCAAGCCCAGTCCGTATCGCGGCCATGGGCCGCTCCTGCAGCTTCAGGCATGGCTGTAGGAGCGGCCCATGGCCGCGATATCGATAGTCCGCCAACGACCCAGCGTCCAGGGCGACTTGCCGGCCAAGCTGTAGCGCAGGAGAACTGGCGAGGCTCGTCAAGGTCAATTGTTACAGGACATTACTTCGCACCCACGAGAGGTCGCCACCATGAAGCTCCTGCCTACCCTTGCCCTTTCTGCTCTGCTACTCGGCGCCAGCCAAGCCACCTTTGCCGCTGGCTGTGTCAAGGGCGCCGTGGTCGGCGGCGCCGCGGGCCATGTCGCCGGGGGTCACGGCGTCGCCGGTGCCGCCGCGGGCTGCGCCATCGGGCACCACGAGGCCAACAAGAAGGCCAAGGAAGACCAGCAGGCCGCGCCCAAGCAATAGTCGCAAGGCCCCGCCAGCCCTGGCGGGCGGGGCCGATTTAACGCTTTCTTTACGCCCCGCCACCGCTCCCCGCCTCGCTTCTTTACGCCCCTCCTCCCGACAATTTCTCCACGCGGCAACGGCCGTCTCTGGAGAACTCGTGATGACCCCCTGGAATCTTCTGGCCCTGCTCCTGGCACTGGGTCTGTTCGTCTATCTGCTGGCGGCGCTGCTGCGCGCCGGCCGATCCTAGGGAGGCGGCATGGATAGCCAAGCCGCGTTCCTGATCCTGGCCTTCCTGGCCCTGACCTTTCTTCCTGCCCCTTTCCTGGGGCGTTACTTCTACCGTGCGCTGGAAGGCGAGCGGACCTGGCTGACCTTTGTCGGCGGCCCCTTGGAGCGCCTGACGCTGAAGGTGGTAGGCACAGATGGTCGCGGCCAGGACTGGCGCACCTATGCCATCGCCCTGGTGCTGTTCAACGGGCTGGGCATCGGTCTGCTGTTCGCCATCCTCGTACTCCAGGGCGGTCTGCCGTTGAATCCGCAGCAGCTGCCCGGGCTGGAATGGACCCTGGCGCTGAACACCGCCATCAGTTTCGTCACCAACACCAACTGGCAGGCCTATAGCGGCGAAGCCTCGCTGAGCTACTTCAGCCAGATGGTTGGCCTGGGCGTGCAGAACTTCGTCAGCGCCGCGGTGGGCGTCGCCGTGCTGGCCGCCCTGGCCCGCGGCATCACCCGCCGCAGTGCCCAGGAGATCGGCAACTTCTGGGTCGATCTGTTTCGCGCCACCTTCTATGTGCTGCTGCCGCTGTGCGTGCCCCTCGCGCTGCTGCTGATCTGGCAGGGCGTGCCCCAGACCTTCGCCGCCTATGTCGATGCCACCACCCTGCAGGGCGCTAGCCAGACCCTGCCACTGGGCCCGGCGGCCAGCCAGATCGCGATCAAGCAGCTGGGTACCAACGGCGGCGGCTTCTTTGGCGTCAACTCGGCGCACCCCTTCGAGAACCCCACGGCGCTGAGCGATCTGCTGGAGCTGTCGGCCATCCTGATGATTCCGGCCGCGCTGGTGTTCAGCTTTGGCCACTACGTCAAGGATCGGCGGCAGAGCTGGGCGATCTTCGCCGCCATGTTCAGCCTGCTGGTGGTCGGAGGCGCCGTGGCCATCGGTGCCCAGAACCACGCCAACCCCGCGCTGGCCGGCCTGTCGATCACCCAGGGGGCGTCCCTGGAAGGCCTGGAGACCCGCTTCGGCGGTACCGCCTCGGCGCTCTGGGCAACGGTGACCACCGCCGCCTCCAACGGCTCGGTGAACGCCATGCATGACAGCCTGGCACCCCTGACCGGCCTGATCGCCCTGTTCAACATGATGCTCGGCGAGGTGATCTTTGGCGGCGTCGGCGCCGGTCTCTACGGCATGCTGCTCAATGTGCTGATCGCCGTCTTCATCGCCGGCCTGATGGTGGGTCGTACCCCGGAATACCTGGGCAAGAAGCTGGAAGCCCCCGAGGTGCGGCTGCTGGTGGCGACCCTGCTGGTCATGCCGCTGGGCGTGCTGGTGCTGGGCGCCATCGCTGCCGGCGTTCCGGCCGGCGTGGCCGGGATCGGCGCCAGCGGCCCCCATGGTTTCAGCCAGCTGCTCTATGCCTACACCTCGGCCACGGCCAACAACGGCTCGGCCTTTGGCGGTTTCAGCGCCAACACCCCCTTCCACAACCTGATGCTGAGCCTGGCCCTGCTGATCGGTCGCTTCGGCTACATCCTGCCGATCCTGGCCATCGCCGGCAGCCTGGCCGCCAAGCGACCCGTGCCGCTCGGCCCCAACAGCTTTCCCACCCACGGGCCGCTGTTCGTCACCCTGCTGGTGATCACCCTGCTGCTGGTGGGCGGCCTGACCTTCCTGCCGACGCTCGCCCTGGGGCCGATCGCCGACCATCTGCAACTGTTCGGAGTCCGCTGAAATGGATGCCCAGACCCACACCCTGCCCACTCCTACCCCTGGCACCCTGTGGCGCCAGGCGCTGCGGCAGGCCTTCGTCAAGCTCGACCCGCGCCAGCAGATCCGCTCGCCGGTGATGTTCGTGGTGGAGATCACCGCGCTGTTCTCCACCCTGCTGTGCCTGGCGCCGGACAATGGCGTGAGCACCGGGGTGGCGGTGCAGCTCACCCTCTGGCTGTGGTTCACCCTGCTGTTCGCCAACTTCGCCGAAGCCCTCGCCGAGGGACGTGGCAAGGCGCGCGCCGACAGCCTCAAGGGCATCGGCCAGAATCTCGCCGCTCGCCTGGAGGAAAACGGCGAGCACCGGATGGTGCCGGCCAGCGCCCTGCGCAAGGGCCAGATCGTGCGGGTGGAAGCCGGCGAGCTGATCCCCGGTGACGGCGAGATCGTCGAAGGCGTGGCCGCGGTCAACGAGGCGGCCATCACCGGGGAATCGGCGCCGGTGATCCGCGAGTCCGGCGGCGATCGCTCGGCGGTCACCGGCAACACCCGGGTGGTGTCGGACTGGATCCGGGTGCGCATCACCGCCAACCCCGGCGAGTCGACCCTGGATCGGATGATCGCCCTGGTGGAAGGCGCCAAGCGGCAGAAGACCCCCAACGAGGTCGCCCTGGACATCCTGCTGATCGGCCTGACGCTGATCTTCCTGCTGGTGGTGGTGACCCTGCAGCCCTTTGCCGCCCTGGCCGGTGGCGAGCTGCCGCTGCTGTTCCTGGTAGCGCTGCTGGTGACCCTGATCCCCACCACCATCGGCGGCCTGCTCTCGGCCATCGGCATCGCCGGCATGGATCGCCTGGTGCGGCTGAACGTGATCGCCACCTCGGGGCGCGCCGTGGAAGCCGCCGGTGACGTCCATACCCTGTTGCTGGACAAGACCGGCACCATCACCTTCGGCAACCGCCGCTGCAGCGCCCTGTACGCGGCCCAGGGCATCACGCCCAAAGCCCTGGCCGAGGGCGCGCTCTATGCCTCGCTGGCCGACGAGACTCCGGAAGGCCGTTCGGTGGTGGAATACCTGCGCAACCTGCACCCGCTGGAGGAGCCGCCGCGCGCCCAGGTCACGCCCATTCCCTTCAGCGCCGAGACGCGCCTGTCGGGCATCGACTGGCAGGGCCGCGAGTATCGCAAGGGTGCGGTGGACGCCGTGCTGATGTTTCTCGGCCAGACCCGCGCCGACCTGCCGGAGGTATTGGCCCGGGAGATCGAGACCATCGCCAAGAGTGGCGGCACCCCGCTGCTGGTCTGCGGCGAAGGCCGGCTGCTGGGCGCCATCCACCTCAAGGACGTGGTCAAGCCGGGCATCCGCGAGCGTTTCGCCGAGCTGCGTACCCTGGGCATCCGCACCGTGATGGTGACCGGCGACAACCCCCTGACCGCTACCGCCATCGCCGCCGAGGCCGGGGTGGATGATGTCATCGCCGAAGCCACGCCCGAGAAGAAGCTGGAGCGCATCCGCAGCGAACAGGCCGAGGGCAAGCTGGTGGCCATGTGCGGTGACGGCGCCAACGACGCCCCGGCCCTGGCCCAGGCCGATGTCGGCATGGCGATGAACGATGGCACCCAGGCCGCCCGCGAGGCCGCCAACCTGGTGGATCTGGATTCGGACCCCACCAAGCTGCTCGACGTGGTGCAGGTGGGCAAGGAGTTGCTGGTGACCCGCGGCGCCCTGACCACCTTTTCGGTGGCCAACGACGTGGCCAAGTACTTCGCCATCCTGCCCGCGCTGTTCGCCGGCATCTATCCGCAGCTGAACGTGCTCAACGTGATGCACTTGGCCAGTCCGCAGAGCGCCATCCTGTCGGCCATCGTGTTCAACGCCCTGATCATTGTCGCGCTGATTCCCCTGGCGCTGCGCGGGGTACGGGTCAAGGCCGCCAGCGCCGCCGCCCTGTTGCGCCGCAACCTGCTGATCTATGGGCTGGGCGGCATCGTCGTGCCCTTCATCGGCATCAAAGCTATCGACCTGGCGCTCGGCGCCCTGGGTCTGGTCTGAGGAGACCGCCATGCTCATGCAATTACGTTCCGCCGCGCTGATGCTCCTGTTGCTCAGCGCCTTGACCGGGGGCGCCTACCCCCTGCTGGTGACGGTGCTCGGCCAAGTGCTGTTCGCCGACCAGGCCGGCGGGAGCCTGATCCGCCGCGACGACGGCAGCGTCATTGGCTCCCGCCTGATCGCCCAGCAATTCACCGGCCCCGAGTGGTTCCAGCCGCGCCCTTCCGCCGGCGACTACGCCACCGTCTCCAGCAGTGCCAGCAACCTGGCGCAGTCGTCGCCAGCGCTGCGCGAGCGGATCGAGAAGGCGCTGCCCGACATCCAGATGGCTGGCCAAGGCCCGGTGCCCCAGGAACTGGTGACCACCTCCGCCAGCGGCCTCGACCCGGACCTCACCCCGGCCGGCGCCCGCTATCAGATCGCCCGGGTCGCAGCCGCGCGCGGCCTGGCGCCGGAGCGCCTGGAAGCCCTGGTGAGCGAACAGACGCGCACCTCGCGCTTCGGTCCGGCAACGGTTAATGTCCTGCTCCTCAACCTGGCCCTGGCAGACCTGAGCAAATGACCGACAGCACCGGGCGCGCCGAAGCGCTGCTCGCCGAACACCGCGAAGGCCGTGGCCGCCTCAAGGTCTTCCTGGGGGCGGCGCCCGGCGTGGGCAAGACCTACGCCATGCTGCAGGCGGCCCAGACCGCGCTGCGCCAGGGCCGCCGGGTGCGCGCCGGGATCGTTGAAACCCATGGGCGGCGGGAGACCGCCGCCCTCCTCGCCGGCCTGCCCCAGCAACCGCTGCGGCGGGTCGAGCACCGCGGCCTCAAGCTCAGCGAACTGGATCTAGAAGGCCTGCTGGCCGATCCGCCGGAGCTGGTGCTGGTCGACGAACTGGCCCACAGCAACGCCCCCGGCAGTCGCCATGCCAAGCGCTGGCAGGACGTGGAGGATCTGCTCGCCGCCGGCATCCACGTCTACACCACGGTCAATGTCCAGCACCTGGAAAGCCTCAACGACGAGGTGCGCGACATCACCGGCGTCCAGGTCCGCGAGACCGTGCCCGACCTGGTGCTGCTCGACGCCGATGACCTGGTGCTCATCGACCTGCCGCCGCGAGAGCTGCTGGAGCGGCTGCGCGAGGGCAAGGTCTATGTGCCCGAGCAGGCCCGCGCAGCCATCGATGCCTTCTTCAGCCAGACCAATCTCACCGCCCTGCGTGAACTGGCCATGCGCACCGCCGCAGCCCAGGTGGATTCGGCGCTCGCCCTGAGATACCGCCAGCAGGGCCAGGCTGCCCCGCCGCTGCTGGGCCGATTGATCGTCGGCGCCGGCACCGCGCCTTCGGCGGAGCGCCTGGTGCGCCATGCCAGTCGCCTCGCCGACCAGCGCCACCTGCCCTGGACCCTCGTCCACGTCGATACCGGCCAGCCGCTGGACGATGCTGCCCGCGCCAACCTCCAGGCTAGCCAACGCCTGGCCGAACGCCTGGGTGGCGAGGTGCTGACGCTGCGCGACAGCGATCCGGCCCGCGCCCTGGTCCGCCATGCCCGCGACCAGCGCGCCAGCGTGCTGCTGATCGGCCGCGGCCGCCCGCGCGGCTTCAGTCTGAGGCGTCGCCTGGCCAGTCGTCTGTTGCGCCTGGCGCAGGGACTGGAGATCGCCATCCTCGATCTGGATCGCGACGCCCCACCGGCCGCCCGCCCGCGCCGGTCCATCAAGCCCGGCCCCTATGGCGCCGCGATCCTGGCGACCACGGTAGCTGCGGCCATCGCCGAAGGCCTGTCCGGGCTGCTGGAACTGCCCAATATCTCGCTGATCTTTCTTGCCGCCGTCCTGCTGGTGGCGGTACGTAGCAGTCGCGGCCCGGCGCTGTTCTGCGCCTTGCTGGGCTTTCTCGCCTACGATTTCCTGTTCATTCCGCCGGCCTTCTCGCTGACCATCAACCGCGAGCAGGATGTCCTCACCCTGGCCTTCTTCCTGCTGATGGCGCTGCTCACCGGGGATCTGGCCGCTCGCCAGCGGCGCCAGCTGCAGGCGCTACGCCTGACCCAGCGCGAGACGCTGGCGCTACTGGACTTCACCCGTCAGCTGAGCGCCGCCAGCGATCGCCAGGCGGTGGTCAGTGTCACGCTCAAGCAATTGGGCGACGCGACTCGCCACGTCTGCCTGCTGCTGCCGGAAAAGGCCGGGCAGTTGGTGACCCAACCGGGCGATCTGACCCTGGCCGACAACGAACGCATCGCCGCCGAATGGGCCTGGAAGCAGGAAAAGCCAGCCGGTTGCGGCACCGACACCCTGCCCTCCGGCGGCTGGTGGTGGTGGCCGCTGCTGAGTGAGAGCGGCAGCTTGGCTGTGCTGGGCGTGCGACGGGACAACGCCCACCCCCTGGACCACGCGGAGCGTCGCCAGCTGGCCAGCCTGGCGCAGCCCCTGGGCCAGGCCCTGGCACGGGTCCGCCTCAGCGAGGATCTGGAGGCCGCCCGCCTGCACGGCGAGACCGAACAGCTGCGCAGCGCCCTGCTCGCCTCGGTGTCCCATGACCTGCGCACGCCGCTGACGGTGATGCGCGGCTCCATCGACGCCTTGGCCACCCTCGGGGACGCCATTCCCGCCAGCGATCGACAGGAATTGCTGGAAGCCACCCGCCAGGAGGCCGAACGCCTTGATCGCTATATCCAGAATCTGCTGGACATGACCCGCCTCGGCCACGGCAGCTTGCAGCTGGCACGGGACTGGGTCGACCCCGGCGACATCCTCGCCAGCGCCCTGCAGCGCCTGAAGCCGCTGCTGAGCGGATTGCAGGTAGCCACCCGGATCGAGGCGGGTCTGCCACTGCTCTGGATTCATCCGGCGCTGATCGAACAGGCGCTGGTCAATGTGCTGGAGAACGCCATCCGCTTTTCCGTACCCGGTGGCCGGCTGGAGATCAGCCTGCTACGCCAGGGAGGTGAACTGCAGATCGCCGTAGCCGACGAAGGCCCGGGCATCCCGCCGGAAGAGCGCCCACGGATCTTCGACATGTTCTATACCGCCGCGCGGGGTGACCGGGGCGGCCAGGGCACCGGCCTGGGCCTGGCGATCTGCCAGGGCATGGTGGGCGCCCATGGCGGGCGGGTCAGCGTGGAAGACGGCCTGGACGGTCGTGGCACCACGCTGCGGATGCACCTGCCGCTACCGGCGGCGCCACCTGCGGAATAAGGCTGCGTATCCCTGCAGTACCAGACGCTATGATGATGCCCTCTTGCCTGGAAAGCCCCAGATGCCCGCTCACGTCCTCGTCATCGACGACGAACCCCAGATCCGCAAATTCCTGCGCATCAGCCTCGCGGCCCAGGGCTATCAGGTCAGTGAAGCCGCCACCGGCACCGAGGGCCTCGCCCAGGCGGCGCTGGGCCAGCCGGATCTGGTCATCCTCGACCTGGGCCTGCCCGATCGCGACGGCCAGGAGGTGCTGGTCGAATTGCGCGAATGGTCCGCGGTGCCGGTGCTGGTGCTGTCGGTGCGGGCGGACGAGCGCGAGAAGGTGCGCGCCCTGGATGCAGGCGCCAACGACTATGTGACCAAGCCCTTCGGTATCCAGGAATTCCTGGCGCGCAGTCGCGCCCTGCTCCGCCAGAGCCCGGCCACGGCGACCCCGCAGATCACGGCCTTGGACGTGGGTGACTTGAGAGTGGATTTCGCCTATCGCCGGGTCACTCTGGCCGCGAGCGAGATCGCTCTGACGCGCAAGGAATACGCCGTGCTGGCTGCCCTCGCCCACTATCCAGGACGCGTAGTAACTCAGCGCCAGTTGCTGATCGATATCTGGGGCCCGACTCATGCGCAGGACAGTCATTATTTGCGCATCGTGATCGGCCATCTCCGACAGAAGTTGGCAGACGATCCAGTCGCCCCGCGTTATATCGTGACGGAACCCGGTGTGGGCTATCGCCTGCGTTACGACGGTTAGTCCGCCTAGGCTGGATAGGATTCGTCCATTAAGAAAAGCACCTGCCCGCCCAGTCTTCACCACTTTCCGAAGCGCCTGCAAAAGCGCGACCGGCATGGCCTTCCAATCCCGGCGTAGAAGCATTGAAGATATGATGAATATGACCGGAATCGGCGACCAGGATGCGCATGGACGACAATCGCCCGATCTTGGCGGTCTGATGCTGGCGGAATTGCGGAACGTGCTCAGGCGGCTCTAGCGGTAGAAAGATTCCGGTCGGTAGACACGTCTTGCACGGCACCGACCGAAACCCGGGTAACGCCTTACTGCAACCAGCCTTCCACGGTATCGGCGCCGTGTTCGGCTTTCCAAGCCTTGAGCACCTTGTGGTTGCCGCCCTTGGTCTCGATGATCTCGCCGGTCTTGGGGTGCTGATAACGCTTGGTGCTGCGTGGGCGACGCTTGCCAACCGGCTTTTCCGGATGCGGCGTCTGGGCCTTGTGCTTGGGGGCGGCGTTCGGATCCAGGATGCCGATGATATCGCCCAGATTCATCTGGTATTCGTCCATCAACTCCTGCAGCTTGCTTTCGAATTCGATTTCCTTCTGCAGGGAACTGTCCTGTTTGAGGTCTTCGAGCAATTGCAGCTGAGCACGAAGTTGTTCTTCGGCAGCACGGAATTCGGCGAGACGGGACATGGACGCTCCTGACAACAACATGAAAAAGGGAATGTATGATTTCGCCCGCGGGCGAAACTTGAACGCGAAGATAAAGGATTGATGTCTTGGTTGCCAGTGGCAAATAACCTTTTTGAAAAATAGGGGGCATTATGCGCGATGGCAAGTTTGAATGTTAAGAAGACGTTAATCCAAGCCGATGAGTCGGTGCTGTCAGACGCCAATACTCAAGGTTTCCAGTGAATTAGGTAGTGGCAGGCTATAGCGCAAGGAAGACCGACCGATTAAAAGTTCCAATCTCAACTTGCATAATCAATGAGAACTCGGTTGAACCGCGGTCAGTTCCTTGGAAAAAGCGTTGGAGAAACGCGCTGGAATGGACCTCAGGCGGACGCATCCAGATCCAGCTGCGCTTCAGGCGCGGGCTGCCAATTGAAGGTATGGGCTATTACCCGCCGGTATTCGGTATCTATGGCCACCGGCGTTCGGCGAATATAGTCCCGCGCGTGAGCCTGGCGCTCAGGATCGAGTTTACGCAGGTAGTCGAGCGCCTCTTCCACGCTGGGCATGCGCTGATTGAGGCCACCGCTGCGTGGCGGCAAGGCGGTCCAGACCACCGCATCGAGCCCCTGCTCGCCTGCCCACGCCGCGATTCGTTGCTGGAATGGCGATTGCGGACCGCCTGGCCAGCTGCCAATGCACGCGGGCTGCTCGACTGGAACGCCTTCCCGCTCGCGCAGGGCTTCGCGGGCCGCTTCCAGGGTGTCGACCTCAAGAAACGCCCAGAGTACCTGGACCTCGGCCACACCTTCGCAAAGCACCGTGGCCAATTCGCCGCTGTCGCCCTCCCGGGCGAATTCGATGGGCAACAGGGGGCCCTCGGCGAACCAGTCCGAGGCGACCGGCAATTCCGCCGCCTTCCAGATCAACGAACCCCAACCCAGACAGGCGATCTTCATGGCCACTCCCATAAACCGACAATAGCCATTGGAGGCTACCGAGGCGTTGGGGTTTCCAGGCAGCAAGACTTGGCGACAAAAGTACCGGACGAAAAAAAGCGGCCACAAGGGCCGCTTCTTTCGATACCCGCGAGGCAGAGCTCATGGGTGGTATATGGCGCAGCGGACGGGACTCGAACCCGCGACCCCCGGCGTGACAGGCCGGTATTCTAACCGACTGAACTACCGCTGCGCATGGAAGCCTTGCGGCATCCGGCTGGCAGTTGCCGAGAACCTGTTCAGCGGGGGTTCTCTGCACCAGCGGCGGCTAAGATACTGATTTATCAGGGAAGAAACAACAGGCGTAGAGAAAATATTTCTCGCCGTGCACCGGCGGCGGCGAAAGCCCTCGTCTCGTTCAGGCCGTGGCGCCAGCGGCCTGCTGCCTGAGCAGGCCGAGAAATCCTTCCAGGGCCGCGCTGGGTACCTGCCCCGTGCGCAGCAGGATACCGAAGGGCGTCAGGGGTTCGGTGATTTCCAGGTCGAGCGAGACCATCAGCCCGGTACGCAGGTGATCGCGCACCACCGCCTCGGTTAATACCAGGATGGCGTCGGTGATCTGCACCAGTTGCAGCATGGCGAACACCGAGCCGCATTCGATGACGTCTGCGGGGGGCGGCAGCTGACGGCGGGCGAAAGCCGCTTCCAGCGCCACCCGTGCCGGACTGGCATCGGGTTGCAGGATCCACGGCCAGTCCGCCACCAGTTCCGCCAGATCGGGCGTGATGCGACCGGTCAGCGGATGTCCGGTACGCACCACTACGGCCAGATGCTCGTTGCCCAGCGGCTCGAAGACGAAACGCCCGCGGTCCGCCGGCTGGGTGAACCGGGCGATGGCCACGTCGATCCGTTCCTGCTCGAGCAATTCGGTGAGCTGATCGCTGGTGTCGCCTAGGATGCGTAGCTGCAGGCCCGGCTGGCGCGCCTTGCTTTCGGCGATGGCCCGCACCACGAGGTCGGGCAAGGCACCCATGATGGCGCCGATTGCGAGATGCCCGTACCCCCCGGCGCGTCGCGCATTGAGATCTTCGGCGCAACGATCCAGACCGTTGAGGGCGCGCCTGGCGAAGTCGAGGACCTCTTCTCCCAGCGCGGTCGCTTGCAACCCGCGCGCCTGACGCTCGAACAGCACGCAGCCAAAGGCTTCCTCGACGTCCTGCAGCATCCGTGTGGTCGCTGGCTGCGACATGTGCAGGGCTTCCGCGGCGCGGTGCAGATTGCGGGTACCGGCCAGGGTCACCAGCATCAGCAGGTGCTTGTAGCGCAGCCGACCGAATAGCGCGCGGGCATGGGGGGAGGCATTCATCGGCAGCATCCTGGTAGCGCGAGTGGAGGCGTCCAGCAGGGCTCCCTGGCTCTGGCCAGGCCCCTACCGCGAACCGATACCTTAAGGGTATCGGACCTAAACAAAAAGCGATTATCCAGGCATTGCGACTGCGACTACCTTGAGCCGTGGCCGAATCACAACAACAAGAGAGATCGCCATGCACACCACCCTGTCACCGGGGCTGGTCGCCAAGGTCACCCGGCGCCTGCTGCCCTTCCTGCTGCTGATGTACGTCATGGCCTTTCTCGACCGGGCCAACGTAGGCTTCGCCAAGGTCGCCTTCCAGGCCGATACCGGCATCTCCGACGCGGCCTTCGCCCTTGGCGCCGGGATCTTCTTCGTCGGCTACGCCTTTCTCGAGATTCCCAGCAACCTGATCATGCACCGCGTCGGCGCCCGGCTGTGGATGTGCCGCATCATGGTGACCTGGGGGTTGATCTCCGCCGCCATGATGTTCGCCCATACGGCGACGGCCTTCTATGTGCTGCGCTTCCTGCTCGGGGTAGCCGAAGCCGGCTTCTTTCCCGGGGTCATCCTCTACCTCACCTACTGGTTTCCCTCGCGCTATCGCGCCCGGGCGCTGGGTTTCTTCTATTTCGGCGCGCCC
This sequence comes from Pseudomonas sp. 313, assembly GCF_000316965.1. Lineage (NCBI taxonomy): Bacteria > Pseudomonadati > Pseudomonadota > Gammaproteobacteria > Pseudomonadales > Pseudomonadaceae > Pseudomonas > Pseudomonas sp. 313. The sequence continues at coordinate 20,774 of NZ_ANBZ01000047.1, read as the reverse complement.
CTGGCCTTCATCTTCGGCAGCCCGTTGTCGGGGCTGCTGCTGGAATTCGACGGCTTCGGCGGCCTGCACGGCTGGCAATGGATGTTCCTGGTGGAAGGGGTGCTGGCCAGCCTGGTGGGGGTCTGGGCCTGGTTCTACCTGGACAACCGGCCGCGCGATGCGCGCTGGCTGAGCGATGCGGAAAAGCAGGCGCTGCAAGAAGCGCTGGATGCCGAGGACGCCGCCAAGCCCCATCACGGCGGGCTTCTTCGTCTGCTCGGTCAGCCGCGCATCCTCCTACTGTGCAGTATTTACCTGCTGATCCAGGCCAGCGTCTATGGCGTGGTCTTCTACCTGCCGACCCAGGTGGCTGGCCTCCTGGGGCAGAAGGTCGGTTTGCTGGTCGGCCTGGTCTCGGCGATTCCCTGGGTCTGCGCCCTGCTCGCCGCCTGGCTGATCCCCAGCTGGTCGGATCGTACCGGCGAACGCCGCCGCACCGCGGCCGCCACCCTGGCCATTTCCGGACTGGGCATCGCCGCCTCGGTGACCTTCTCGCCGCTCTATGCGCTGATCGCCCTGTGCTTCGCCGCCGCCGGCTTCATCGCCGTGCAGCCGCTGTTCTGGACCTTTCCGTCCGACCAGTTGCGCGGCAGCGCCGCGGCCGGCGGCATCGCCCTGATCAACACCTGCGGCGCCATCGGCGGCTTCATCGCGCCCCTGGCCAAGCGCTGGGCCGAGGTGACCTTCGCCCACCCCGGCGCCGGCCTCTATCTGCTCGCCGGGACCACCCTGGTGGCGGCCGCCCTGATTCTCGGCCTGCGCCAGCGTCGCCAGGTCGATCCCCAAGCCCAGCTCACGCCCAGTCACTAAGGGAGCCCTTTCCATGACCCTACCCACCATCAAGCAGGTTCGTGCCTACACCCTTCGTGGCGGCGGCGCCGATTATCACGACCAGGGCGACGGCCACTGGATCGACGACCACATCGCCACGCCCATGGCCAAGTACCCGGAATACCGCCAGAGCCGCCGCAGCTTCGGCATCAATGTGCTGGGCACCCTGGTGGTGGAAGTCGAGGCCAGCGACGGCACCGTGGGCTTCGCCGTCACCACCGGCGGCGAGCTGGGCGCCTTCATCGTCGAACGCCACCTGGCGCGCTTCCTGGAGGGCGCCAAGGTCACTGACCTGGAAAAGATCTGGGACCAGATGTACCTCTCCACCCTCTACTACGGGCGCAAGGGCATCGTGCTCAACACCATCTCCGGTGTGGATCTCGCGCTCTGGGACCTGCTCGGCAAGCTGCGCCAGGAACCGGTGCACCAGTTGCTCGGCGGCGCCGTGCGCGACGAATTGCAGTTCTATGCCACCGGCGCCCGGCCGGACCTGGCCAAGGAGATGGGTTTCATCGGTGGCAAGCTGCCGCTGCAGCACGGCCCGGCCGAGGGTGAAGAGGGCCTGCGCAAGAATCTCGAGGCCCTGGCGACCATGCGCGAACGGGTCGGCGACGACTTCTGGCTGATGCTCGACTGCTGGATGAGCCTGGACCTCAACTACGCCACCCGCCTGGCCCAGGGCGCCCAGCAGTACGGTCTGAAGTGGATCGAAGAGGCGCTACCGCCGGACGACTACTGGGGCTATGCCGAACTCAAACGCAACGTGCCGAAGGGCATGCTGGTCACCACCGGCGAGCACGAGGCCACCCGCTGGGGCTTCCGCCTGCTGTTGGAGATGGGTTGCTGCGACATCCTCCAGCCGGACGTCGGCTGGTGCGGCGGCCTCACCGAGCTGATCCGCATCTCGGCACTGGCCGATGCCCACAGCGCCCTGGTGGTGCCCCACGGCTCCTCCGTCTACAGCTACCACTTCGTCATCACCCGCACCAACAGTCCCTTCGCCGAGTTCCTGATGATGGCGCCCAAGGCCGACGAGGTGGTGCCCATGTTCCATCCGCAGCTGCTCGACGAACCCGTCCCGGTGCGGGGCCGCATGCGCGCCTCGGCGCTGGATCGGCCCGGCTTCGGCGTGCGCCTCAATCCGGAGTGCGCCCTGGAACGTCCCTATCGCCACTGAGGCGTTGCCCAGGAGGGCTGGATGAAAGCGACCCAAGACACCCTGGCGGCACCCGTGGCGGATGCACGTCCCGCGGCGACGCCGCTGCCACCCAAGAGCGCTCGCCTCAAGCGGATCCAGGTGATCGCCCTGGCGCTGCTGGTACTGGCCGGCTTCGTCAACTACCTCGACCGTAGCACCCTGGCCATCGCCAACCAGACCATCAGCGGCGAGCTTGGCTTCACGCCGACTGAGATGGGCCTGCTGCTGTCGGCCTTCGCCTGGGCCTATGCCTTCGCCCAGCTGCCCATCGGCGGCCTGCTGGATCGCTTCGGCGCGCGCCTGACCCTAGGCCTGGGCATCTGCCTCTGGTCCATCGCCCAGGGCGTGCTCGGGCTGCTCAGCAGTTTGCACCTGATGATCCTTGCCCGCGTCGGCCTGGGCATCGGCGAGGCGCCGCAATTCCCGGCCGGCGCCAAGGTGGTCAGCGAGTGGTTCAACGTGCGCGAGCGCGGCCTGCCCTCCGGCATCTTCAACCTCTCCTCCTCTCTGGGGCCGGCGATCTCCCAGCCGATCCTCACCGCCCTGCTGCTGTGGCTGGGCTGGCGGCAGATGTTCATCGCCATGGGCGTGCTGGGCGTCTTGGTGGCGGCGCTCTGGTACCTGAGCTATCGCGATCGGGTCCAGGTAGCGCTGGACGCCGCCGAGCGGGCACACCTGGACGCCGGACTGCCACCCCAGGACGCCGGCCAGCGGCTGACCTTCGCCGACTGGCTGGGGTTGTTCCGCCGCCGCCTGACCTGGGGCGTGGTGATCGGCTACGTGGGCATCATCTACATGCTGTCGCTGTTCCTGACCTGGCTGCCGGCCTACCTGGAACGGGTCCACCACCTGTCCCTGGCCCAGGCCGGCTGGGTTGCCAGTCTGCCGTTCCTGGCCGGCGCCTGTGGCGTGATCGGCGGGGGCCTGTTGGTGGATCGCCTGACCCGCAGCGGGCGCAGCCTGGCCTTCAGTCGCAAGCTGCCGATCTGCGGCGGTCTGGCCGCGGCCGGATTGTTCGCTCTGTGCAGCGCCGGGGTGACCGGCATCGGCAGCGTCATCCTCTGCTTCAGCCTGGCGCTGTTTAGCCTCAACGTGGCGGTGGCCGGCACCTGGTCGCTGGTGAGCGTCGCGGTGCCCTCGCACCAGGTGGCCTCGCTGGCCAGCATCCAGAACTTCGGTGGCTACTTCGGCGGCGCCTTCGCCCCGGTCATCACCGGCATGATCGTCCAGCAGACTGGCTCCTTCGGCCTCGCGCTCGGCATCGCCGCCGCGGTCGCGGTGGCCGGTGCCCTGAGCTATGGGCTGCTGGTGCGCCTGCCGGACACCCCTTCCTGATTCCCCTGGAGACGACCGTCATGGATCTGCCTCGCAATCCCTTCAAGGCCCGCCTCACGGGCAGCGACACCCTCTACGGCCTCTGGGCCGGCTTCGCCACCGGCTATGCCGCCGAGATCGCCGCCGGCACCGGCTACGACTGGCTGCTGATCGACGGCGAGCACGCCCCCAACACGGTGCCAAGCATCCTCGCCCAGTTGCAGGCGGTGGCGCCCTACCCCACGGCGCCGGTGGTGCGTTGCGTGACCGGCGATGCGGTGCTGATCAAGCAATTGTTGGACATCGGCGTGCAGACGCTGATGGTGCCCATGGCGGAGACCGCCGAGCAGGCCCGCGCCCTGGTGCGCGCCATGCGCTATCCGCCCCACGGCATCCGTGGCGTCGGCGGCGGCTTGGCCCGCGCCACCCGGTGGGACGCAGTGCCCGACTACCTGCACACCGCCCATAGCGAGCTGTGCCTGATCGTCCAGGTGGAATCGCGCTTGGGCAGCGACAACGTTGCCGAGATCGCCGCGGTGGAGGGCGTGGACGCCGTCTTCGTCGGCCCGGCGGACCTCTCCAGTGGCCTGGGGCATGCCGGCAATCCGGGCCACCCGGAGGTCCAGGCGCGCATCCGCGCCGCCATCGAGGCGACCCGCGCTGCCGGCAAGGTGGCCGGGATCCTGGCGCCCCAGGAAGACGATGCCCGGCGCTATCGCGACTGGGGGTGCCAGTTCGTTGCCGTCGGTATCGACATCAGCCTGTTCCGCCAGGCGGCGCTGGCCAACCTGGCCCGCTATCGCCCCCTCGAAGCGCCCCAGCCGCCCTCTCGCACCTACTGACCCGGAGTCCGCCATGGCCGATCTGCCCCTCTACCAGAACTACATCGATGGCCGTTTCCTGCCGGCCGCCGAGGACTTTCTCGTCCATAACCCGGCCACCGGCGAGGCCCTGGCCCGGGTGCCGGCGTCCAGTCGTGAAGACGTCGATCAGGCCATCGCCGCCGCCCGCCGTGCCCAGAAGGCCTGGGCGCGCAAACCAGCCATCGAGCGCGCTGGCTATCTGCGGCGCATCGCGGCAAAGCTGCGTGAGCACGCACCGCGGCTGGCCCAGACAATCGTCGGTGAACAGGGCAAGGTCCGTGGCCTGGCCGAAGTGGAGGTCAATTTCACCGCCGACTATCTCGACTACATGGCCGAGTGGGCGCGGCGCATCGAAGGCGAGATCATCACCAGCGACCGGCCCGACGAGCAGATCTTTCTGCTGCGCAAGCCGCTGGGCGTGGTGGCCGGCATCCTGCCCTGGAACTTCCCCTTCTTCCTCATCGCCCGCAAGCTGGCGCCGGCACTGCTCACCGGCAACACCATCGTCATCAAACCCAGCGAAGAAACCCCGATCAATGCCCATGAATTCGCCCGCCTGGTGGCCGAGACCGACCTGCCGCCCGGGGTCTTCAACCTGGTCAGCGGTGCCGGCGCCTTGGGGGGCCAGCTCAGTGCCCATGCCGGCATCGACATGGTCAGCTTTACCGGCAGCGTCGCCACCGGCTCGCGGATCATGGCCGCTGCCGCGCCGAATCTGACCAAGCTCAACCTGGAGCTGGGCGGCAAGGCGCCGGCCATCGTCCTGGCAGATGCCGATCTGGACCTGGCGGTCCGGGCGATCCGTGACTCGCGCATCATCAACACCGGCCAGGTGTGCAACTGCGCCGAGCGGGTCTATGTGGAACGCGCGGTGGCCGAGGACTTCATCGAGCGCATCGGCCGCGCCATGGCCGCCACCCGCTATGGCGACCCTCAGGCCGACACCGGCGTGGAGATGGGACCGCTGATCAACGCCGCCGGCCTGGACAAGGTGGCGGCCAAGGTCGACGTCGCCCTCGGCCAGGGCGCCCGCCTGGTCACCGGTGGCAGTCGCGCCGACCTGGGTCGCGGCTTCCACTTCCAGCCCACGGTACTGGCAGACTGTCGCGCCGAGATGCCGATCATGCGCGAAGAAATCTTCGGCCCGGTGCTGCCGATCCAGGTGGTGGACGATCTCGACGAAGCCATCGCCCTGGCCAACGACTGCCAATACGGCCTCACCTCCTCCGTCTATACCCGCAGCCTGGGCAAGGCCATGCACGCCATGCGCGAGATCGACTTCGGCGAGACCTACATCAACCGGGAAAACTTCGAGGCCATGCAGGGCTACCACGCCGGGGTGCGCAAGTCCGGCATCGGCGGCGCCGATGGCAAGCACGGCCTCTATGAGTACACCCATACCCAGGTGGTCTATCTGCAGGGCTGAGACTGGCTACCTGGTCCAACCGCTTCGCTCGAATGTTCTCGGGCGAACGCGGGTCGAAACAGGCGCAACCAAGACCAGGCGAGGGCCAGCGGCCCCAGGGAGATCAGATGCAGAACTACCACATCCTACCCACCGACACCGGCTGGGAATTCAAGGAAGAGCACGGCGATCGCGCCCTGCTCAAGGCCTCTACCAAGGACGCCATCGTCCACCAGGCTGCGCAGTTCATGGACGGCAAGACCGGCAGCGTCAAGATCCACACCAGCGACGGTCGTATCGAGGAAGAGCGCACCTATCCGCGCAGTGCGGATCCGGCGCAGTCCAAGGGCTGACTCCAAGCAGGTGCCTCCGCTATCCCGCCGCCGATACCAGAAACTGCCGAAACGCCTGGGCCCCAGGGCTCAGGCGTTCCTCGGGACTCCAGATCAGGCCCAGCTCCATGGGTGGGATGGCATCGGCCACCGGGCGGGCTTCCAGCTTGCGCCCTTCCAGGGACCAGCCGCGATAGAGCATGTCGGACAGGATGGTCACGCCAAAGCCATGGGCGACCAGGCCGCGCAGGGACTCCATGGACGAGGTCTTGAACACCACGTTGGGTTCCAGGCCGGCCGCGCGCCAGTAGCGCAGCGTGGAGGTTTCTCCTTCGTCCACCGTGGCGAGGATATAGGGATAGGGCGCGATGTCGGCCAGGGTGACGCGTTCCGCAGCCAGCAGCGGATGAGCGCTGGGCAGCCAGAGCTGGCGCGGCGAGCGCATCAACAGATGCCGCTCGAAGGGCTGGGCGGCGTCGACGTTGGAGATGACCGTGAGGCCGAGCTCCAGGGTGCCATCGTTGATGCCCGCCTCGATACTGGGTCGATCCATGTCGCGCAGGTCGATGTCGATCTGCGGATAGCTGCGCTTGAAGCGCGCCAGCAGGGTCGGCAGGTAGTAGCCGAGCACCGCATAGGAAGCGCCGACCCGGGCCTGGCCGGTCAGGGCATGACTCTGGAACAGCGGCTGACTCACGGCGTCCTGCAGGGTATCGAGGATGTGCCGGGCATGGTGGTAGAACTGGTGCCCCTCGGCGGTCAGCTTGACTCCATGGGGCAATCGCTCGAACAACCGCACCGCAAGCATCGTCTCCAACTGGCTGACCGCCGTGGTCACGGCCGACTGGCTGACGTTGACCGCGCTGGCGGCCAGGGAAAACTGGCTGTTCTCGGCGGCGGCGACGAAATAGCGCAGTTGCCGCATCGAGATGTCCTTGTGCAGTGCCATCTGATTTTCCAATACCTGGATTCTATTTTTATCGTTTCACGATAGCGCATTTCTCCTCCTAGACTCAGAGGCACAGGCACCGCCTCCCTCTCGCGGTCGCCATGACAAGAATAATGAACAGGAGGACGGACCATGCGCGCCCTGGCGCCATCGCTCCGCAGGCGCGTCTCCCCCGCGCCCATAGCGTGCCGTCGGCAGCCACGTCCGACGCCTTTCCTGCCCGTGCTCCCGGGCCGCGCAGGATTCTGCTTGCCAGGTCTTCCCGTATTTCCTCTGAGCCCTGGTACGCCCGGCGCTGCCCCGCTGTGCCCGCACAGCCTCCTGTGCCCTCTCCTCACCCGACAATCCCAACAACAGGTGACCCCATGAGCTATCCGAGTCTCAACTTCGCCCTGGGCGAGACCCTCGATCTGCTGCGCGATCAGGTGCGCAACCTGGTCACGCGCGAGGTAGCACCGCGCGCGGGCGAGATCGATGCCAGCAACAGTTTCCCCATGGACCTCTGGCGCACCTTTGGTGACCTCGGGCTGCTCGGCATCACCGTGGGGGAAGAATACGGCGGCTCGGGACTTGGCTACCTGGCCCATGCGGTGGCCATGGAGGAGATCAGCCGCGGCTCGGCTTCGGTGGCCCTCTCCTATGGCGCCCACTCCAATCTCTGCGTCAACCAGATCCATCGCAACGGCACCGCCGCGCAGAAGGCGCGCTACCTGCCCAGGCTGGTCAGCGGCGAGCACATCGGCGCCCTAGCCATGAGCGAGCCCAATGCCGGCTCGGACGTGGTCTCCATGAAGCTGCGCGCCGAGCGGCGTGGCGATCGCTTCGTGCTCAATGGCAGCAAGACCTGGATCACCAACGGCCCCGATGCCCATACCTATGTGATCTATGCCAAGACCGAACCGGAACAAGGCGCCCATGGCATCACCGCCTTTATCGTCGAGCGTGACTGGACCGGTTTCAGCCGCGGCAGCAAGTTCGACAAGCTGGGCATGCGCGGCTCCAACACCTGCGAGCTGTTCTTCGACGACGTCGAGGTGCCGGAGGACAACGTGCTGGGACAGGTGAACGGGGGCGTGAAGGTGCTGATGAGCGGCCTGGACTATGAGCGGGTGGTCCTCGCCGGTGGTCCGGTGGGCATCATGCAGGCCTGCCTGGACGTGGTCCTGCCCTATATCCACGACCGCCGGCAATTCGGCCAGAGCATCGGCGAATTCCAGCTGATCCAGGGCAAGGTGGCCGACCTCTACACCGGCCTCAATGCCAGCCGCGCCTATCTCTATGCCGTGGCCCAGGCCTGCGACCGTGGCGAGACCACCCGCAAGGACGCCGCCGGGGTGATTCTCTACACCGCCGAGAAGGCCACCCAGATGGCCCTGGAAGCCATCCAGATCCTCGGAGGCAACGGCTATATCAACGAGTACCCCACCGGCCGCCTGCTGCGCGACGCCAAGCTCTACGAGATCGGCGCCGGCACCAGCGAGATCCGCCGCATGCTGATCGGGCGCGAGCTGTTCAACGAAACCCGGTGAGGAGCCCTCCATGACCGTGCTGACCTCCACCCTGAACCGCCGCACCCCGGACTACCAGCGCAATGCCGCCGCCATGGCCGAGCAACTGGCCCGGCTCGACCAGCTCCTGGCACGCATCCGTGAAGGCGGCGGCGCCAAGGCCCAGGCGCGCCATACCGCCCGCGGCAAGCTGCTGCCCCGCGAGCGCATCGACCAACTGCTGGACCCCGGCTCGCCCTTTCTGGAAATCGGCGCCCTGGCGGCCCTCGACGTCTATGAGGAAGAGGTACCGGCGGCCGGGGTGGTGGCCGGTATCGGCCGCATCGAGGGCGTCGAGTGCATGATCATCGCCAACGACGCCACCGTGAAAGGCGGCTCCTATTATCCGCTGACGGTGAAGAAGCACCTGCGCGCCCAGGCCATCGCCCTGCAGAATCGCCTGCCCTGCCTCTATCTGGTGGATTCCGGTGGCGCCAACCTGCCGCGCCAGGAGGACGTCTTCCCCGACCGCGAGCACTTCGGGCGGATCTTCTTCAACCAGGCGACCATGAGCGCCCAGGGCATCCCCCAGATCGCCGTGGTGATGGGCTCCTGCACGGCCGGCGGGGCCTATGTGCCAGCGATGAGCGACGAGACCATCATGGTCCGCCAGCAGGCCACCATCTTTCTCGCTGGCCCGCCGCTGGTGAAGGCCGCCACCGGCGAGGTGGTCACCGCCGAGGAACTGGGCGGCGCTGATGTCCATTGCCGCATTTCCGGCGTGGCCGACCACTATGCCGAGAACGACACCCATGCCCTGGCCCTGGCGCGGCGCTGCATCGCCAACCTCAACTGGCGCAAGCTGGGTGACCTGCAGCTCAAGGCGCCAGTCGCCCCGCTGTATCCGGCCGAGGACCTTTACGGCCTGGTCCCGGCCGATCCCAAGCAGCCGCTGGAGGTGCGCGAGGTGATCGCCCGGCTAGTGGACGGCAGCGTCTTCGATGAATTCAAAGCGCAGTTCGGCACCACCCTGGTCTGTGGCTTCGCCCATCTGCAGGGTCATCCGGTGGCCATCCTCGGCAACAACGGCATTCTCTTCGCCGAATCGGCGCAGAAAGGCGCGCACTTCATCGAGCTGGCCTGCCAGAGGCGCATCCCCCTGCTCTTCCTGCAGAACATCACCGGCTTCATGGTCGGGAAGAAATACGAGGAAGGCGGCATCGCCAAGCACGGCGCCAAGCTCGTCACCGCAGTGGCCTGCGCCCGGGTGCCCAAGTTCACCGTGATCATCGGCGGCAGCTTTGGCGCCGGCAACTACGGCATGTGCGGTCGCGCCTACGATCCTCGCTTCCTGTGGATGTGGCCCAACGCACGCATCGGCGTGATGGGTGCCGAGCAGGCGGCCGGGGTGCTGGTGCAGGTCAAGCGTGAGCAGGCCGAACGTGCCGGAGAAGCCTTCGACGACGAAGAGACGGCGCGCATCAAGGCACCCATCGTCGAGCAGTACGAGCGTCAGGCCCATGCCCACTATTCCAGCGCGCGCCTATGGGACGACGGAGTGATCGACCCGGCCCAGACCCGCGAGGTCCTCGCCCTGGCGCTGTCGGCCAGTCTCAACGCCCCCCTCGAGCCGACGACCTTCGGCGTCTTCCGGATGTAGGCCATGACTGATTTCCACACCCTGGATCTGACCCGCGACCCGCGCGGCTTCGCCACCCTCTGGCTCGACCGTCCGGACCGCCACAACGCCCTGGATGCACGGATGATCGCGGAGCTGGGCACGGCGCTCGCCGAGATCGCCGCCGATGCGGAGCTGCGCTTTCTGCTCGTGCGCGGGCGCGGCCGGCACTTCTGCGTCGGCGCGGATCTCGCCTGGATGCAGGCGTCCGCTACCCTGGACGCGGCCGCCAATCAGGCCGACACCGAGCGCCTGGCCGAGGTGATGTATCGCCTGCAGGCCTTGCCGATGCCCACCCTCGCCGTGGTGCAGGGCGCAGCCTTTGGCGGCGCGGTAGGGCTGGTCAGCTGCTGCGACCTGGCACTGGCCGCCAGTGACGCCACCTTCTGCCTGTCGGAGGTGCGCATCGGCCTGGTGCCCGCCGTCATCGGCCCCTTCGTCATCCGCGCCCTGGGCGAACGGGCGGCCCGGCGCTACATGCTGGGTGCCGAACGCTTCTCCGGCGCGCGCGCGGCCGAGCTGGGGCTGGTGGCCGAGACCGCGCCCGCCGCCGACCTGGAGACCCTCGTGGACGCCTGGATCGCTCGCTTGCTGGACAACGGTCCTCAGGCCTTGCGGGCCTGCAAACGGCTGCTGGACGGCGCTGGCGCAGGCGCACCCAGTGCCACGGTGCGCCCGTTCACCGAGGGCCTGATCGCCGCCGTCCGCGTCACCCCTGAAGCCCAGGAAGGCCTTGCCGCCTTCCTGGAAAAGCGCCGCCCCGCCTGGCAGGAGACCACGCCATGACCTTCGACCGTCTGCTCGTCGCCAACCGCGGCGAGATCGCCTGCCGGGTGATGCGTACCGCCAAGGCCCTGGGCCTGGGCACCGTCGCCGTGCACAGCGCCATCGACGCCAGGGCACGCCATGTGCGCCAGGCCGACCTGGCGGTAGACCTCGGGGGCGCCAAGCCAGCAGATAGCTATCTGGCCGGCGAACGCATCATCAAGGCGGCCCTCGCCACCGGCGCCCAGGCGATCCATCCGGGCTATGGCTTTCTGTCCGAGAACGCCGCCTTCGCCGAGGCGGTGGCTGCGGCGGGGCTGGTCTTCGTCGGTCCTCCCGCCGCGGCGATCCGCGCCATGGGCAGCAAGTCCGCGGCCAAAGCGCTGATGACCGATGCCGGGGTGCCCCTGGTGCCGGGCTATCACGGCGAGGACCAGTCCCTGGCCACCTTTCGCGACGCCGCGGCGCGCATCGGCTATCCGGTCCTGCTCAAGGCCACCGCCGGTGGCGGCGGCAAGGGCATGAAGATCGTCGAACGCGAAGCCGACCTGGCCGAGGGCCTCGCCTCGGCCCAGCGCGAGGCGCTCTCGGCCTTTGGCGATGCACGGATGCTGGTGGAGAAATACGTGCTGCAACCGCGCCACGTGGAGATCCAGGTTTTCGCCGATGCGCACGGCCATTGCCTCTATCTCAACGAACGCGACTGCTCCATCCAGCGCCGCCACCAGAAGGTGATCGAGGAGGCGCCCGCGCCGGGTCTCACACCCGAATTGCGCCGGGCCATGGGCGAGGCGGCGGTGCAGGCGGCCCAGGCCATCGGCTACGTCGGCGCCGGCACCGTGGAATTCCTGCTCGACGCCCGTGGCGACTTCTTCTTCATGGAGATGAACACCCGGCTGCAGGTGGAGCACCCGGTCACCGAGGCCATCACCGGCCTGGACCTGGTGGCCTGGCAGCTGCGCGTGGCCGCGGGCGAAGCCCTGCCCCTCACCCAGGCCCAGGTGCCGCTGCACGGCCACGCCATCGAGGTGCGCCTCTATGCCGAGGACACCGACCAGGGCTTCCTGCCGGCCTCGGGTACCTTGCAGCTCTATCGCGAGCCCGCGGCCGGTCCCGGGCGGCGGGTGGACAGCGGCGTGGAGGAAGGCGACGAGGTCTCGCCCTTCTACGATCCCATGCTGGCCAAGCTGATCGCCTGGGGCGACAGCCGCGAACAGGCGCGCCAGCGGTTGCTGGCCATGCTGATGGAGACCGCGGTGGGTGGCTTCGCCACCAACCTGCCCTTTCTGCAGCGTCTGCTCGCTCACCCGGCCTTTGCCGCGGCCGAGCTGGATACCGGCTTCATCGAGCGTCACCGGGACGCCTTGCTGCCCGCACCCGGAGAGCTGACCGACGTCTTCTGGACCTTGGCGGCCCAGGCCTGGCTGGCGACGCTGGCGGCCGCTGCCGACCCGACGTCACCCTGGGCTTCCCGTCAGGGCTGGCGCCTGGGTGGACCGCCCCAGATAGCGCTGCGCCTGGCCTGCCGCGGTGAGGTGCGCGCCGTCGCCCTGCCCGGTTCGGCGGCGGTCGAGCGGAATGGTGATCGCCTCCACTGGCAGGCCGAAGGCATTCGCCAGAGCGCCCGCCTCTATCGCCGTGGGCAGACGCTGTTCCTCGAGTGGCAAGACCATTTCGAAGCCGTCACCTGGGCCGACCCCCTCGCCGAGGTCGCGCGCCAGGCGGATGCCGGTGGTCTCACCGCACCGATGAACGCCAGCGTGGTCGCCGTACCGGTAGCCGTGGGCGATGCCGTGGAAGCCGGCGCACCGCTGGTGGTGCTGGAGGCGATGAAGATGGAGCACAGCATCCGCGCGCCCCGCGCCGGCGTCGTGGCCGCGCTGTTCTGCAGCCCTGGCGAACTGGTGGCCGAGGGCACTGCCCTGGTGGAACTGGAGGAGTCGGCACCATGAGCGAGGCCCTGCCGTCCCGGGTGCGGGTGGTCGAGGTCGGGCCACGCGATGGCCTGCAGAACGAACCCCAGGCGCTGGGCATTGCCGAGCGCATCCAGCTGTGCGAGGCCCTGGTCGCCAGCGGCGTGCGGCATCTGGAAGTGGGCAGCTTCGTCTCGCCCAAGTGGGTGCCGCAGATGGCCGGGACCGCCGAGGTGCTGGCGGGACTGGGCCGCCCAGCGGGCGTGGTGCGCTCGGTGCTGGTGCCCAATATGAAAGGCTTCGAAGCCGCCCTGGCGGCGGGCGTGGAGGAAATCGCCGTCTTCGCCGCCGCCTCGGAGGGCTTCTCCCAGCGCAACATCAACTGTTCCATCGCCGAGAGCCTCGCGCGTTTCGTGCCGGTGGTCGAGGGCGCGCAGGCGGCGGGCATCCGGGTGCGCGGCTATGTGTCCTGCGTGCTGGGCTGTCCCTACGACGGCGGGATCGCACCCGACCAGGTGGCCAGCGTGACCCGCGAGCTGCTGGAGCTGGGCTGCGCCGAGGTTTCCCTCGGCGATACCATCGGCGTCGGTACCCCCGGCCGAACCCGGGCGCTCTGGCAGCGGCTGGGGCGGGAGGTGCCGCTCAGCCAGCTGGCCGGGCATTTCCACGACACCTATGGCCAGGCCCTGGCCAACGTCTACGCCAGCCTGCTCGAAGGGGTCGCGGTGTTCGACAGCTCCGTCGCCGGGCTCGGTGGCTGCCCCTATGCAAGCGGCGCCAGCGGCAATGTCGCCAGCGAGGACCTGGTCTATCTGCTCGACGGTCTGGGCATCGCCACCGGCCTCGACCTGGCCAAGTTGGTGGCGACGGGACAGGCCGTTTCCGCGCAGTTGGGACGACCCTATCAGTCGCGGGTCGGCCGCGCCTGGGCCGCCAGAGGGCTCAACTAGCCAGCGCTCTGGCGGACGCCCATGGCAACCGCCGGGGCTTGCTCCCATAATGGCGGTCTCTCTCATCCAAGGACCCGTTTTGGCCAGGAAGTCCCGACGCGAACTCGCCCAGCTCGATGGCACCACCGAGCTGCCCCTCACCGTGCGCGAGGTCGCCCTCGCCGCCGGGGTGTCGCCCATCACCGTGTCCCGGGCGCTGCATCGGCCGAGTCTGGTGAGCGCCGCCACTCGCGAGCACGTCCTGGCGGTGGTCAAGGAGCTGGGCTATGTGCCCAATCTGCTGGCGGGCAGCCTCGCCTCCAGCAAGAGTCGCCTGGTGGCCATCCTGCTGCCCACCATCGCCAATTCCATCTATGCCACCGTGGTGCAGGCGATCATGGAGCGGCTCACCGAGGCGGGCTACCAGGCGCTGATCGGTCCCACCGGCTATTCACCGGAAAAGGAAGAGGAACTGCTGGAAGCCATCCTCGGCCGCAGGCCCGATGGCATCGTCCTTACCGGCACCCTGCACACCCCGGCCAGTCGCGAGCGGCTGGCGGCCCTGAACATCCCGGTGGTGGAAGCCTGGGACCTGAGCGCCGAGGCCCTGGACATGCAGGTGGGCTTTTCCCATGAGCAGGTCGGCATGGCCCTGGCGGATCACTTCGTCGCCCGCGGCTATCGCCGCTTCGGGGTGATCTCGGTGGACGATCCCCGCGCCATGCGTCGCAACCTGGCGCTGCAGGCGCGGCTGGCCACGCTGGGTATCGACGAAGTGCCCATGGAAGTGCTGCCGCTGCCCGCCACCTGGGAGGTCGGGCGGATCGGCCTAGCGCGCCTGCTGGAACGCCCGGCGCCTCCGGAACTGGTGCTGTGCAGCTCCGATACCCTGGCCCTGGGCGTGGTGGCCGAGGCCAACAGCCGCGGCCTGCGCATTCCCGAGCAGCTGGCGGTGATGGGTTTCGGCGACACCACCAATGGCCGCTTCGCGACCCCGGCGCTGTCCACCGTCAGCGTCAACGCCGATGTCATGGGCCGCAGCGTCGCCCAGTCGCTGCTCGACCGGCTCGCCGGCGAGCGGACCGCGGTCAATCTCGACACCGGTTTCGTTCTCATCGAGCGCCAGAGCTCCTAACGGGTTTTTTGCACCCGACCACAGATTTACCGGTTGAATGATAGCGTTATCTGTTTAATGATAACGCTATCGTTGTCAGACGACTTACAACATAAGACCGCTGCTCGATCTCCGCCCGCACACAAAAACAAACCAGTGGGAGCTCTCCATGCAAGAAACCAAGCAGACGCGCGTCCGCTATCTGATCCTGTTCATGCTGTTCGTCGTGACCACGATCAACTATGCCGACCGCGCCACCATTTCCATCGCCGGCTCCGCCCTGCAAAAAGACCTCGGCATCAGTGCCGTCTCCCTCGGCTACATCTTCTCCGCCTTTGGTTGGGCCTATGTGCTCGGTCAGATCCCGGGCGGCTGGTTGCTGGATCGCTTCGGTTCGAAGAAGGTCTATGCGGCGAGTATCTTCACCTGGTCGGTGTTCACCTTGCTGCAAGGCTACATCGGTGAATTCGGCATCGGCACCGCGGTATTCCTGCTGTTCGCCCTGAGATTCATGGTCGGTCTGGCCGAGGCGCCCTCCTTCCCCGGTAACGCCCGCATCGTCGCCGCCTGGTTCCCCACCAAGGAGCGCGGCACCGCCTCGGCGATCTTCAACTCGGCGCAATACTTCGCCACCGTGCTGTTCGCGCCGCTGATGGGCTGGATCGTTTATCACTTCGGCTGGCAGCACGTCTTCGTGGTGATGGGCGTCCTGGGCATCGCCTTCTCGGCGGTCTGGATGGCGGTGATCTACAGCCCCCGTGAACATCCCCGGGTCAATGCCGCCGAAGTCGAGTACATCGCCAGCAACGGCGGTCTGGTCGACCTGGATACCCCCGGCAAGAAGAGCGAAGGCCCGAAGTGGAGCTACATCGGCCAGCTGCTGACCAATCGGATGATGGCCGGCATCTACCTGGGCCAATTCTGCATCAACGCCCTCACCTACTTCTTCCTGACCTGGTTCCCCGTGTACCTGGTGCAGGAACGCGGCATGACCATCCTCAAGGCCGGCATCATCGCCTCCCTGCCGGCCATCTGCGGCTTCATCGGCGGCGTGCTGGGCGGGGTGATCTCCGACTACCTGCTGCGTCGCGGCAACAGCCTGAGCGTGGCACGCAAGACCCCCATCGTCGCCGGCATGCTGCTGTCGATGAGCATGATCCTCTGCAACTACGTCGACGCCGACTGGATGGTGGTGGGCTTCATGGCCATGGCCTTCTTCGGCAAGGGTATCGGCGCCCTGGGTTGGGCGGTGGTGTCCGACACCTCACCCAAGCAGATCGCCGGCCTTTCCGGTGGCCTGTTCAACACCATCGGCAACCTGTCCTCCATCACCACCCCGATCATCATCGGCTACATCATCGCCGCCACCGGCTCCTTCAAGATGGCCCTGGTGTTCGTCGGCGCCAATGCCCTGGTGGCCGCCATCAGTTATCTGTTCGTCGTGGGCGAGATCAAGCGCGTCGAGTTGCGTGGGGTACCCACGCCGCCCGCCGAAGCCCCGCTCGCCGCTGAAACCTCTCGCTGATCGACAAGGAGCCCGACCATGACTCAATTCAATGCCACCCCGGCCCTGCACACCGGCACCCCGGTGGTCACCTCCCTGGAGGTCGTCCCCGTCGCCGGCCAGGACAGCATGCTGCTCAACCTCAGCGGCGCCCACGGCCCCTACTTCACCCGCAACGTGCTGATCCTCAAGGACAACGCCGGTCGCACCGGCGTCGGCGAGGTGCCCGGCGGCGAGACCATCCGCCAGACGCTGGAAGACGCCCGCCAATTCCTGATCGGCCAGCCGTTGGGCCAGTACCAGCGCATCCTCGGCCAGGTCCGCCAGGCCTTCGCCGGCCGCGATGCCAGCGGTCGTGGCCTGCAGACCTTCGATCTGCGGGTCACCATCCACGCGGTGACCGCCATCGAAGCCGCCCTGCTCGACCTGCTCGGTCAGCACCTGGAGGTGCCGGTGGCCGCCCTGCTCGGCGAAGGTCAGCAGCGCGATGCCGTGGAGATGCTCGGTTACCTGTTCTATGTCGGCGACCGCAACAAGACCACGCTGGACTATCGCAGCGAAGCCGAGAGCGACGACGCCTGGTTCCGCGTGCGCAACGAAGAGGCCCTGACCCCCGAGACGGTGGTGCGACTGGCCGAGGCCGCCTATGACCGCTACGGCTTCAAGGACTTCAAGCTCAAGGGCGGCGTGCTCAGCGGCGACGCCGAGATCGAGGCGGTCACCGCCCTGGCCGAGCGCTTCCCCGAGGCACGCGTGACCCTGGACCCCAACGGCGCCTGGTCGCTCAAGGAAGCCATCCGCCTGTGCCGCGACCAGCACCACGTACTGGCCTATGCCGAGGATCCCTGTGGCGCCGAGAACGGCTATTCCGGACGCGAGGTGATGGCCGAATTCCGTCGCGCCACCGGCCTGCCCACCGCCACCAACATGATCGCCACCGACTGGCGCCAGATGGGTCACGCCATCCAGCTGCAATCGGTGGACATCCCCCTGGCCGATCCGCACTTCTGGACCATGCAGGGCTCGGTGCGGGTGGCGCAGATGTGCAACGACTGGGGCCTGACTTGGGGTTCGCACTCCAACAACCACTTCGACATCTCCCTGGCCATGTTCACCCACGTCGCCGCCGCGGCGCCGGGCAAGATCACCGCCATCGACACCCACTGGATCTGGCAGGACGGTCAACGCCTCACCCGCCAGCCGCTGGAGATCAAGGGCGGCCTGGTCGAGGTGCCGCAGCAGGGTGGCCTGGGCGTGGAGCTGGACCTGGACGCCCTCGCCCGCGCCCATGAGCTGTACAAGACCAAGGGCCTGGGGGCGCGGGACGACGCCATGGCCATGCAATTCCTTTCGCCCAACTGGACCTTCGATAACAAGAAGCCCTGCCTGGTGCGCTAGGCCCTCGGCCCGCCAACAGCGCCCGCTCCGGACTCTCCGGGGCGGGCGCTGTTTCCGTTCCAGCGTCCGAAACATCGTTTTACACTTACCGATAGCCTGCTAAGCGTTCGTTAAGCTCACCGGATCGACACTGAACCCAAGGTATCTCGCAACCCTGCCCGATACCCCCGCGGTTCCAGTTACTTTCGTATCCGGGAGAAGCACATGAACCTCAATCGTCGTATCGCCAAGAGCCTTCTCGTCCTGACCCTCACCTCGATGTTTTCCACCGCCGCCCTGGCCGACACCCGACCCGACATCGCCACCCAGCAGGTCGCCACTCTGCCGGCGATCTCCCAGCAGGGCCAGCAGGCCTTCATGGACGTGGTCGCCGCCCGCCAGGACCTCTTCGAGGCCCATGTCGATCAGGCCAAGCAGCAACTGGCCGCCGCCGAAAGCGCGCTGCAGACCGCCCAAACCGACAAGACCGCCTACCTCAAGTCGGCCAGGGACCTGCGGGGTCAGGACGGCAAACTCATGCAGGTCTCCGCGCAGGACGCCAAGGCCACGTCCTGGCTGCCGATCTGGAGCGGTATGGCGCTGCGTGACGACTATGTCGCCACCCCGGCCAAGAATCAGGCCGTGGCCCAGGCCAACGAGAAGATCCAGCAGGGCGACACCCAGGGCGTCGGCGAGATCCTCAAGGTGGCCGGCGTCGACGTCGACTACTCCACTGCGGTGCTGCCGGCCCAGGAAACCCTAGACCTGGTGCACCGGGCCAACCAGGAGCTGGGCCACGAGCAATACTGGCAGGCGAACCTGACGCTCAAGCAGGTGCAGAACAGCCTGAGATTCGACAACGCCAATGTCGACGTGACCCCCACCAGCTGGTTCTCCAAAACCACCTCGATCTTCACCCCGGTCGCAAGCACCTGAGCTCAACGGAATCGTTAACTTCAGCGTAACGTTTCCGCCCTCAGGTTGATTGAACGCCCGGCAGTCGAAGGCTAGGGTGGCTCCACGACAGGTGATTCGTGGAGACCCCAATGACAACGACATCCCACCCACCGGCTCGGATCGCCAGGCGCCGCAGCGACAAGCAGCAGCGCCTGGACCGGGTGGCTGCGCTGGCCGATGGCAAGGTGCTGCCCACCGCCTCCATCGTCGCGGCCCTGGAACAGCTGCTGGCCCCCGGCGACCGGGTGGTGCTGGAAGGCAACAACCAGAAGCAGGCCGATTTCCTCTCCCGCAGCCTCGCCCAGGTCGATCCGGCCCGGCTGCACGACCTGCACATGATCATGCCCAGCGTCGGTCGCGCCGAGCACCTGGACCTGTTTGAGCGCGGCATCGCCCGCAAGCTGGACTTCTCCTTTGCCGGCACCCAGAGCCTGAGGATCAGCCAGCTGCTGGAGGACGGCCTACTGGAAGTCGGCGCCATCCACACCTACATCGAACTCTATGCCCGGCTGCTGGTGGACCTGATTCCCAAGGTGGTGCTCAGCGCCGGCTTCATGGCCGATCGCGCCGGCAACATCTATACCGGCCCTAGCACCGAGGATAGCCCGGCGCTGATCGAGCCGGCGGCCTTCAGCGACGGCATCGTCATCGTCCAGGTCAACCAGTTGGTGGACGACGTGTCCGAACTGCCGCGAGTCGACATCCCGGCGGACTGGGTGGATTTCGTGGTGGTGGCCGACCGGCCCTTCTATATCGAGCCGCTGTTCACCCGCGATCCGCGCCACATCAAGCCGGTCCACGTGCTGATGGCGATGATGGCGATCCGCGGCATCTACGAACGCCACCAGGTGCAGTCGCTCAACCATGGCATCGGCTTCAACACCGCGGCCATCGAACTGATCCTGCCCACCTACGGCGAGCGCCTGGGCCTCAAGGGCAAGATCTGCCGGCACTGGACCCTCAATCCCCACCCCACGCTGATCCCGGCCATCGAGAGCGGCTGGGTGGAAAGCGTGCACTGCTTTGGCACCGAACTGGGCATGGAGGGCTATATCGCCCAGCGCCCGGACGTCTTCTTCACCGGTCGCGATGGCTCGCTCCGCTCCAACCGGCTGCTCTGCCAGCTGGCCGGCCAGTACGCCGTGGACCTCTTCATCGGCGCCACCCTGCAGGTGGATGGCGACGGCCATTCCTCCACCGTGACGCGGGGTCGCCTGGCCGGCTTCGGTGGCGCGCCCAACATGGGCCATGATCCGCACGGTCGGCGTCACCCCACCCCGGCCTGGCTGGACATGCGGCAGCAGACCGGCGACGGCGCACCGGCTCTGCTCGAACGCGGCAGGAAGCTGGTGGTGCAGATGGTCGAGACCTTCCAGGAAGGCGGCAAACCCACCTTCGTCGATACCCTGGATGCGGTGGAGGTGGCGCGCAAGAGCGGCATGCCGCTGGCGCCCATCATGGTCTATGGCGACGACGTCACCCACCTGCTCACCGAAGAAGGCATCGCCTATCTCTACCGCGCCCGCTCCCTGGAAGAGCGCCGCGCGATGATCGCCGCCGTGGCCGGGGTCACCGCCATTGGCCTGCGCAGCGACCCGGCCGAGGCCCGGCGCCTGCGCCAGGAAGGCCTGGTGGCCCTGCCCGAAGACCTCGGCATCCGCCGCACCGATGCCAGTCGCGAGCTGCTCGCGGCCAAGAGCATCGGCGAGCTGGTGGAATGGTCCGGCGGTCTCTATCAACCCCCGGCCAAGTTCAGGAGCTGGTGATGCGCGCCCTCGCCCGCCGTACCTCATCGCCCGCCGAGCGCCTGGCCGAGTTGGCCGTATCCGCCCTGGTGGACGAAGCCGAACTCTCGCCCAAGCCGGCCCTGGTGGATCGCCGCGGCCAGGGCGCCCACAGTGATCTCAGCCTTGGCCTGATGCTGACCTCGGCCCAGGCCCTGCAGCCCAGTTTCCAGGCCATGGCCGAAGCCGCAGAGCGAGGGCTGCCTGCCGCCGAACTGCGCCGCCTGATCGGCCAACTGGGACGTGACGGCGAAGCCGCCATGCTGCAGGTCACCGGCGGGGTCAATACCCATCGCGGCGCCATCTGGGCGCTGGGGCTGCTGGTGACGGCGGCG
>NZ_ANBZ01000046.1:0-61542 GCF_000316965.1 Pseudomonas sp. 313 | reverse complement strand
TTTTCACAGGACGACTGATGGTGCGCTACGGCAAGGAGCGCGTGACCGCCGTCGGCATGGTGCTGCTCGCCGCCTCCGGGGTGGTGGCCCTGGGCGGGCTCGGCCTGTCCCACTTCTGGGGCTCGCTGGCGCTGCTGGGCATCGGCTGGAACTTCAGCTTCATCGGCGCGACGGCGATGGTCACCGATTGCCACACCCCGGCCGAGCGCAGCAAGGCGCAGGGCATGAACGATTTCTTCGTCTTCGCCGCCACGGCGGCCGTGTCGTTCCTCGCGGGATCGATCCTGCACAGCTCGGGCTGGCAGGCGGTCAACTGGATGATCTTCCCGGCCCTGGCGCTGATCCTGGTGCCGCTGCTGTGGCAGGCCGCGCGAAAGCCGGCGCTGCCAGCTCCGGTCTGATCGGAGCGGTGCAAGAGGCGCTCCGCGCAGTGGGTCGCCTCGGCCGCTACAGCACCTGCTTCCACTGGCGCAGCCTCGACAGCGCGTCGTCGTAGGCGGTGGAGGTGAAGAACTGGATCTTGCGCCCGAGGGTCTTCATCGGGCTCAACGCGGGATCGAAAAGCGAGGCGTTCGAATGGTGCGCCACGCAGTCGAGCACCCGGTCCTGTCCCTCCGTGAGCATGGCTTCCAGCTCGCGAAGGTCTCTGCCCGCGAAACGGCGCTGGAAGCCGGCAGAAAGACGCTCGGCCCGCTGCGCCATCGCACTCGGCGAGTAAAAGGACGCCGAAGGTCCAGGCGTCCGATCATGCGCGAACTGCAGGATCATCGTGTTCCAGACGATGACGTCCACCAGGACCATCGCAGCGTTGGTATGCAGGCGCGGCTCCTGCCAGATCATGGCCGTGTGCCGGTAGTGGCTGGCGGGAATGGTGGCAGCTTCTACCCCGAGCTTTCGGTGGCTGGCGCGAACCTTGTCAAGGAGTTCCTGCTTCGTGGTTGGTAGTTTCATTCGGGATTTCTATTTCATCGAGACAAGGCTCGATAACCGGCGTGTCAGATATTCATCAAGTCACCAGCGCAATTACCTTGGATTGAGGAAAAGCGCTTGCCTCACCGCTGCGCTGGCGGCGCCGAGGGCTTGTGCATGATGAAGCGGGACATGTCGGTGATTTCCTGTTTGCGGATTTACGTTACTGCTGAAGCTGCTTCTGCATGGTGTTGTGGTTGTAGTAGTCGCTGGCATAGACAATCTTTCCGTTCGAAACACGGAAGAAGCTCGCGCCGAAATAACTGATGGTCGAACTGGAGGGCGACGTCCCGCCATTGCTGTTCTTGGTGGCGGTGAATTCCCACTCGATCGCCACACCATCGCCGGAGGCAACCGGCTGCGAACGGATTTTCATTTTTCGGTCGGGCAGGATTTTCATCAGAAACTGCGAGACTTCGGTAATGGCTTGAGGCCCAGTGCGGGACGCTTCATTGCTGGTATTGAAATAGACGACGTTGGAATCGAGCACTTTTTCCATCGCGTCGGTTCGCCCGCCATTCCAGGCGTCAAGGTATTGCCGGACCACCTTCACGTTCTCTGGCTCATCTGCCGCCTGCGACGTGACGCTATAGGCGAGTGAAGCCAGCCCGAGGAATATCGCTCCCAAAGCCTGCACCGGACGGCAGCGCAAGCCGTCTGAAGAACGAAGGGGCCTGAATGACAGGGCGTGCTGCATGTTGTTCATGGTCGAAATACTCCAAAAGGTGTTGAAAAAAATCCCGCTCGCACGGGCGTGGTGGAAAATCGCATGTCGCGCGCAACGAAGCACAGGCCGTCGGCAATTGCTCTTTTGTCAAATACATAGAATCATCCTATGTATAAGGCCTGAGTTGCTACAATCGAGGTCCGATGGGCTCCCGTCTCTACGTCATTTGAGAACCGCGATGAATAACCGCTTCACACTCCCACAGGCGCCGCGGCGTTCGCTCGTCGATTCGACGATTGAGCTGATCCGCGGCCAGATCGAGGGAGGCGCCTGGAAGGTCGGCGAGCGCATCCCCAGGGAGCAGGAACTGGCCGAGATGCTGGAGGTTGGCCGCAACACGGTGCGGGAAGCCATTCGCGTGCTCTCGCACGGCCAGGTCCTGGAAGTCCGCCAGGGTGATGGCACCTACGTGCGAACCAATATCGATCCGGCCGAGGTCATGCGCCGTGTCGGGCGTTCCGGCTTGCGAGAGCACTTCGCGTTGCGCTGCATGCTGGAAACCGAGGCGGCCAGGTTGGCCGCGGTGCATCGGTCCAAGGCGGACGTTGGGCTGCTGCGCCGACTGTTGAAGGCCCGCGGCGAGCAGGAGCAACACGCATCGAGCGCGGCCTTTGCCGAGGCCGATACGGCTTTCCACTGCGCGATCGCCGGGATGTGCGGCAACGGCGCGCTGGCTGAGCTGTACCGCTACTTCGCGAACTCGGTCCGCATGAACACGCTGACTGCGCTGAAGGACAAGGAACTGCCCGAGCCGGGTCTCGCGACCCATGAGGCGATCGTGGATGCTATCGAGCGCCAGGATGGAGAAGCAGCTGCGGCGGCTGTGCGGAACGTGGTCGCTCCGCTGATTGCGGCACTTGAGAAATCGGGTTGATCCGAGCGCGACTCCCGCGCTGGCAATGCCGCTTTCCATCGAGCAGCCGGTCGCCGGCCCCGTTGATCGGAACGCGGGTTGTTTCCCGGAGAGCACGCGGTAGCCGGTCCTCATGGATAGGCCCTTGGTGCGCTACAGCGACCGGACGGTGCTGTTCATATCGAATCTTCGACGCGACCACCCGCCAGGACATACCGGGCCAGCGCCTCGGCATCGGCGTGGGTGGCCCGGGTGGACTGCGGTGTACCGAAAGCCTGGACGAGCTTTGGCAGCATGGCCTCCAACTGGGCTCGCTTATCCGAATCCGGTTCGACGTGGATGAGCGCGAGCAATGTGCCGCCAAGCGTCTCCTTGTGAGTCTTCAGCCAGACGCCGCGCTGAGCGCGATCGTCGAGAGTCTCTTCTGGCCCTCCCGCGACGTAGATAAGCACGAAGGGCTTTCCGCAGGCGACGAGTTCATCCATTTCCGCGCACCAGGCGCTGCTGTATCCGTTGTAGATGCTTGCGCCGTCGAAGCGGACGATGGGGAAATCGCTGGTGTCGTGAACTTTCGGTTGCTGGGACATGATCCTGGACTCTCGCTATTAACGTCCTAACATCCTACCTTTGTTGAGAATTACTTGCAACTGAAATGGGCATGGGCACACCGCCGTGCAGCGCCAAGTGACGGGCGAAATAAGGGCTTGACCTTCCAACAATGGGAGGCCCTACAGTGAACCCATCAACCTCATTCAAGGAGTTTTTTCATGAAGGTCAACAAGTTCAGCCTCTTGTTCATTGCGGGCGCCGTCGTGGTCGCCGCCGGCCTGATGGCCGTCCAGAAGAAGGTGGTCGTCCCGTCGGGTGAAGCGATGCAGGCCAGTGCGGGCGGAGGTCACCAAGGGCACGCGATGCCCTCCAGCGCCTCGGCCAATGACAGTCCTTCCACGACCGCGTATCGCGCCGTGAACGACCAGATGCACGCCGGGATGGGAGCGCAGTTCACTGGCAACGCCGACGTCGATTTCATGCGTGGCATGATCCCGCACCACCAGGGCGCGATCGACATGGCCAAGGTGGCGCTGCAGTACGGCAAGGACCCGGAGGTTCACAAGCTGGCCCAGGAGGTCATCACCGTGCAGGAAGGCGAGATCGCCATGATGAACAAGTGGCTGGGCGACAACGGCCAGCAGGCGGCGGCCGGCAGCTCGGGCGATGCCTCGACGGCCGCCTACCGTGCCGGCAACGACCGCATGCATGCGGACATGATGATCGACTTCAGCGGCGACGCCGATGTGGACTTCATGCGCGGCATGATCCCGCACCACCAGGGTGCGATCGACATGGCCAAGGTGGCGCTGCAGTACGGCAAGAACCCGGAGGTCCGCAAGTTGGCTCAGGAGGTCATCTCCGCGCAGGAAGGCGAGATCGCCATGATGAAGAGTTGGCTTGTCGCTCGGGGCAAGTGAAGGCACGACCATGAACCAAGCCAACACCCCGCGCATCCTCATCTATAGCACTCCAACTTGCCCGGACTGCCGGGCACTAAAGGAGTGGTTGTCCCAGCAGGGCATCGCGTTTGAAGAGCGCGACCTGACCGACCCGAAGATTTCCGCGGAGGCCAAGTCACGAACCGGCGTGCGCGTGGCCCCGATCACGATCGTCGGCGACGAGGTCTTCTATGGCACCTTCGCGAGCCAGAAGCCGAGGCTGATGAAGGCGCTCGGTCTTCAGTGAGCCGCTGAAGGAAGACCGTGGTCACGGGCGGAGTCGCCGGTGCGGACCCCGGTCGGACCCTGTAAGCGCTGTTGTGGACGCGTCTGCACGCAAAGCTCAAGACCGTGAGGCATTCTTCGCCGACGACGCTCGGCGCTTTCGCCTGCGGTCGTTGACATCACGAGAGGAATTTTTATGCGATCGACATCATCAGCCACCTCCCTGCACGTCGCCATTTCCGAGGGCATCACAGTCGCCAACGACCTGCCGTTCGTGCTGTTCGGCGGCATCAACGTCATCGAGGATCTCGATACGACCCTGGCTGCGGCTGAGCACTTCGCGGAGGTGACGCGCAAGCTGGGGATACCCTTCGTTTTCAAGGCGTCGTTCGACAAGGCCAATCGCTCGTCGATCCATTCTTTCCGAGGTGTCGGCCTGGAGGAAGGGCTGCGGGTCCTCGATGCGGTCAAGTCGCGGTTCGGATGCCCAGTCTTGACCGACGTGCATGAGGTTGAGCAGGCCATGCAGGTCGCTGCCGTTGCCGACGTACTGCAAGTTCCGGCCTTCCTGGCCCGGCAGACCGATCTGGTGGCCGCCATTGCCCGCACCGGTCGGGTAGTGAATGTCAAGAAGCCGCAGTTCCTCAGCCCGGGCCAGATCAGGCATGTCGTCCACAAACTGCACGAGGCTGGCAACCCGCGCGTCCTGCTGTGCGAGCGTGGCACGCAGTTCGGCTACGACAATCTCGTCGTGGACATGTTGGGCTTCCGCGAAATGAGCGTTGCCAGCAGTGGCCTGCCACTGGTGTTCGACGTAACCCATAGCCTGCAGCGGCGAGAAGCGGATGCGTTGGCTTCGGGTGGGCGTCGCCAACAGTTGCCCGAACTCGCGCGGGCCGGCATGGCGGTCGGCATTGGCGGTTTGTTCCTCGAAGCACACGCCGACCCGGCGCATGCACGTTGTGACGGACCCAGCGCTCTGCCACTGGACACGCTCGAACCGCTGCTGCGGCAGGTCAAGGCGGTGGACCAACTCGTCAAGTCGTTCGAGCCTCTTCGGATCGACTGAAGCTTGCCACCCGTTCAAACAGAACGTGTGGCACTTCCCCTCTTAGTCGGCTATTTGAGCGACAGATAAGGATTGTTCGGTGGAACGGCATCGAATATGTGCGATGGGTCTTCGAGCAAATAGCCATGCACCTGGCGCGTTTTGCGCGGTCCCATGACCTCGCACGTCCTGATGTTCAGACCCGATGGCTGTTTCCTGTGGAGTCCGAGTTTTTCAAAGCGCTTCTGCACCCACTGCCAGTCCTGCAGGGCCGCGTCCTTCGCAAGCGGCCCAATGGTTGGATGCTCTTGTGCGTAGCGCTGGAAAACACCAGGGCTGATCAGGTAAACCGTGTCGGACACGGTATGTACCAGGGCCTTGGCGTCATTGATGATGAGCTTGCGGGTCTGGACGGCCTGTTTCAGCCAGGCCATGAAATGCTCGCCCGATGGCCGCCCGGTAAATGAGGCGAAATCGTGCGGCGCAGGCGCGGCGGTCGGCGCCGAAGGACCTGGGGCCGATGCGGGAGGGTCGAGCGGCACCGCTGCATCGTCGGCACCCTCTGGCGGGGCTTCGACGGACTGCTCCGGCTCAGGCGTTGTCTCGAACATCGCCAGCATGCTTTCCAGTGGGTCGGCCGGATTGCGCTGCGTGCTGGGAGGTATGGCGTGACTTCCGCCCGACTGATCTGGACGGCTGCTTGCTGCGGGCTCCTTCTCCGTTGCCACCGCTGCTCCAGGTAGCAATGCAGCGTCGGGTGCGGACGGGCGCGGCCCGTCCTCGGCCTCGCCGGCGTTGTCCACGGTCACGGTTCCCGCAAATGGGCTGGGTCGCTCCGAGGGCTCCCAGATCAGCGCCGGGGCCAGGCGCAGGAGCGTGAAGGCATGGGACCAGCCACTCTCACTGGTAATAGTTGCGCGCCAGATGGCCTTGCCGGAGGCGGTGGGCTGCAACATGGCATGATCCTGTAGCACGTTGAACACGGCCGTGTTGTTCGCGGGGATGCCATCGACCCCCTGGGACAGCAGGTGCGCGCGCAGCTTGTCCGAGACTGTCTTGCTCACCAGCCACAGCGCGTCCTCGGTGAGCCAGCCATCGGAGGCCTCCGGCTGGTTCAGTTTCAGCTCTTCCTTGAGCAGGTAGCGCAGCCCGTTGACCAGCTTGCGTTGGAGCGAGTGCTTGGGCGCGGCCATGGCGCGCGCGGGATCGCCGCCCAGCTCCTGGGCGACGGAGGCGCGGTCGGCCTGCACGACAAGCTCGCCCAGAACCCCGGCGTGCTCGTACTGCCCAGCCAAGACGTAGAGCAGCGGCGCCCACAAGGATGGATAGCCACTGAGCCAGTCCAGCAGATCGCGATTGAGCAATTGCTGGTACAGCAAGCCTGTCGCGGCGCTATGAAGCCGGTACTCGCGGTCGTCGCGGTAGCGGAAGCGGTACGGTTGGCGCAGCGGGCCGTGCCATGGGTGCCAGGTGCTGCCGTCGGCCAGCTCGACGTGCAGATCGACGGCCACCTTGCCGATGTCATGGAGCAGTGCGGCATAGGCGACGGCCGCAGTCCAGGCTTCGGCCTGCGCCGCCTGGTCTTCGGGGCTGGCCCCGATGGGCAGCAGATGGGACTGCCGCAGCTTTAGGCTGTAGGCGACGATTTCGAGGCCATGGTCGAGCATGCCGCCCGGGTAGGCATGGTGATGCGCTTCGGAAGCCGGGAAGGCCTGGACCAGCTCGGCGTAGCGCTCCAGCGGCGCGCGGTACAGGGAGGCGAACTGCTTGCGCGAAAGCGAGGTGCGCTGCCAGATGTGTTCCAGCAGCTTCTGCCGGCGCGGGGTGGCGAGCAACGATGCGGCCGACTCCGGCCGCATCAACCCTTTCGGGAGGTCGGTGGCGGGTGCTGGCGACGGCGCGGCAGCGACCGGGGGCCGTTTTCGCTGGAACAGGGAGAGCATGTCGGTGTCCTGATGGCGGGCCGGGCGGGAGGCCTTTTGGCCTTTTCAAGGTAGGGCCTTTCCCCTTGCACCCCATTCCCTTGCCGTTTCGACCCTTTGGCCTTTAACCGTTTCGGTATAGCGGGGCCTGGGCTGCGGCTCCAGCGTCAATGCGGAACCCGCACGAATGGATTAGACGGCGACCTGGCGCTGGGCCCCGGCCTATGCTGCCGGGGCGCTACACCGCCAGGTAGGCTCCCACCCGGGCGACTAAGTTGACAAATGCGACAAAGGAGACTAGAGTGAATCCTGTCTCAAACCTACCTGGGAGCTGACCATGCCCACTGCGATCGAATTCATTGCCGACCGGCTGCCGCGAGTCACGGTGGAGGATGTGCGACGCTTCGCCGATACCGTCGAAATCCGGGATGCACCGGCGTTCGCGGCTGAGTTGCAGGCGTTCATCCACGAGCGCGTGGAGGCGGTGACGCTGCCCGCCAACCTGGAAGGTGAAACGGTGGCGCAGGCCTTGCAGCGCAAGGCGGCCGCGTTGCGCTCCGACACGCGCTGGACACCGGCTGAAACCGATGTCCAGCGAGGCCGCGCCTTGCTGCTGGAAGCCTTCAACCAGCCGGACAACCTGCCGCCTGCCGAGTTCGCCAAGCTGGCGGACAAGTCGCGCCAGCAAATCTACAAGGACATCCTCGCCCGTCGGCTGCTGGCGCTGAACGTGGGGCCGCGCGGCCAGAAGCTGCCCGACTGGCAGCTCGACCCGGTGAAGCAGCAGTTGACCCAAACCGTGCTCCAGGAGGTCGAGGGCATCGACCACTGGACGATCTACCGCGCGCTGTCCGAACCCCTCGAAGGCCTGGGTGGTCGCTCGCCCGTGGATGCGGTGACGCATGGCACGATCGATGACGTGGCCGAGGCCGTGTTCAACGTGCTGGGCGTCCAGGTGCATTGAAGCGAGACCGCCATGAGCCACGAGCTGCCTTCGTTCCTGATCGATGCCGGTGAACTGCTCCAGCATGTGAGCCGCGTCGTCTATCGGGGCAGCCCGCTGTACTATGGCCGCAGCAGCACGAATCGCTACGATGACCCAGCGGGGGCCTACGGCGTGCTCTACCTGGGGCGCGACCTGCCCACGGCGCTGATGGAGTCGGTGTTTCACAAGCACCAGTGGCTTGCGGACACGCAACGCTCGATCGCGCTGAAAGAAGTCCAAGCCCGGATGGTGCGCGCAGTAGGCGTGATGGACGACGTGTTTCTGGCCGATCTCACGGCGCAGGGCGTCATGGCGGGCTACTTCGGCCTGAACCTGGAGCAGTTGGCCAGCCGCGACTACACGCACACGCAGCGGGTGTCCGCCCAGGTGCATGCGATGCTCGGAGATGATGGCCAGGCGCTGTTCGACGGGGTGCTCTATCCGTCGCGCAACAACTATCCCGCCAAGAGCATCGCCCTGTTCGAGCGTGCGGGAGCGAAGGTTGGCGTCATCGAGGACATCGACCTGGTGGACCATGTGGACTGGCCGCGTTTCGTTGTTACCTACCGCATCGGCGTTGAACCCGACCCCGGCCCGGTGGGGCCGGATGACGAAGCGTCCTGAAGCAGCAAGAAAACACATTGAAGCCGCAAACCGAATGAAGTGGAGCAAACTGGAATAGGCATTCCTCAACAGCAGGAGACGACCATGAACACGACGACCCGCACCAGCACCGCAGAACGCCTCGGCCGCGCCTTTGGCCGCGGATGGCGTGCCTATGCGCGACGCGAACGGCGGGCGTCGAACTGGTTGGTGTCCAAGGGCATGCCGCGAGCTGGCGCTACCGCGCTCGTGTGGGTAGCCAAGCTGGCTGTACTGGGGGTGCTGCTCTACGTTGCGTTTTGGTTTGCACTCGTGATGCTGGGCGTTGCGGCGGCGGGATGGGCTGCTGCTGCAAATACTTCGGATGAGGACGAGTGGCCTTTCACCGACCTCACCGAGCTGCGCAAGACGCCGGGCTACGATCCCAACCTGTACAACGACACGTCGCACGAGTTGTACACCGACGACTGACCGGCCTCGCGCTATTTCAGTTTTCCTCCGGTGAGCGCCCCGGCACCCTTGCCGCCAGCTTGGCCGGCGCTCTTGCTGCCATCGGAAAGTCCCTGGATGACGTGCCCGGCCCGAATCCCAACCCAGGTAAGGCTCGCCAGCCAGAATCCCGGCAGAACCAGGAACATCGTGCCCATGACGAACATCAGGAGCATGTCGCCGAAGGCGTTGTTCAACCCTACCAGCGGGTCAAAGTTGGTGTGCGGCCGGTTCCAGCCAAAGCCCCAGCCATAAAGCGCGTCCAGAATCGTTGAATCGATCCAGCGTGCGAGCTGGAACCAGAAGTCCGTGAAGAACAGCGCGAACTGCACGACGCTGACGGTGACGACCGTCTTCAGGTCGTAGGTGCCCACAACCAGCACGAGCGGGATGCAGATGACCAGCGCCATCTTCAGTAAGGCGAGGATCATGGGCAGGGATTGGCGCACGACATCCATGGCAGGAAACGCGGCAATCGCGCCGACTGCCATCCCCACGTCGCCCGTGGCGCGCGTCACGATGTTCGGCAGGGTCTTGTCGATCTGGCCGCCGTAGTCCGTATAGACGCTGCCCTGGTTCAGTTTCTGCTGCCGCGGTGACGCGATGGCGCGGATCACCGAATCGTCCACCTCGGCCCGGCTGAGGAACCCGGCCCAGCCCGCCAGGCGATTCAGCAGGGTCGGGTCCACTTGCCCCAGCAGCCGCGCGCGCAGGCCGTTGCTGCCGTCTGACCACCACTGCCTGCAGGTCGGGTAGCCGCCACCATTGGCAACCTGCGCGAGGCCTGCATCGCGGGTGTCGTCATAGGGCCATGCCTCGCGCGCCGTGCTGGAGCGGTAGCTGTCGTAGTAGCCACCCGTGTCCGTGAAAAAGCGCGAGCCGATCCAGGTTACGTCGTGCATCTGCTGCTCATCGAGATCCGGGCGCTGCATGAACAATTTGGCCCGCGCAGGCCCATAGCAATCCCGCGAGAAGTCCGCGACCTCCTGAGCCAGTACCGGGTCGTCAATGCGGGTCGCGTCGATCTCCATCCTCATCTGCCGCAGGTCCGTACCGCACGGGATCGCCGCTACCGAGGCGCTCGTGACGGCGCGCGAGAGCGCGTGCATGAAAGCCCACCAGACCGGCACCTTCGCCGACTGGTTGTTGATGGTGCTGAAGGACTGCGACCAGCCGGTTTCCGTGGGCTGCGGCACGCTGACCTGGCACTGCGCCGAGCGCGAGCTGTCGTACTGGATGGTGCTGAGGTCCACGTCGATGAACGGAATGCCCGCGAACATCACCACCACGATCGCGACGAACACCCGGTTCTCGATACGGGCGGCACTCAGAACGCCTTTGTTGCCCTCGTCAGCGCCTTCCGCGCGGGCCTTCAGCCACTCCTGCACGACGATGGCGACGAAAGGCAGCGCGAACACCCCGCTGGACACCAGCACGGCCCAGATACCGTTGTTGACGATCCAGGACACGAGGGTGAGGTAGTACTCCAGATAGTCGGTCGTGAAGAGCGTCATGGCCCCGATCTCCCCTCAAGCGGCCTGCATCAACAGGCTGGCTTCCAGCGCGACGATGGCGACGACGCCGGCGACCTCGGTACGGATCAGCCGGCGCCGCGCCTGCCCATCTGTCCCGCTTTGGTCTTCGCGGGCCAGCACCCGGCGGCGCATCCAGAACCATCCATAGGCCGTTGCCGCGTACACGCACAGCCGCCAGATGAAGAAATACCCTGCGGAGGCCGCCAGCCACCGTTCCCAGCCTGCAACGCTGCCGACCAGGTTGATGCCCGCGACGTTCGCCCCCACTGCGGCGGCAACGATAAGCACCAGCCACAGCAGCGTCTTCGCCGCGCGCCGGCTGAACAACCAGCGCAGCGGCCGCCAGGCCATGCGCGCCGGGCTCATGGCCGACTCCCCGGATTGCCCTTCTGGAGCTGGTCGAGACGGTCCGGCACAGGATCGCCCTCGTAGATGCCGCGCGAACCGGCCGCGCGCGCGCCGTGGCGCTGGATGATCGCCATGGGCGAGTTGTTCGCCAGTTCGCGCCGCAGCTCCAGTTCGGTCTTGAGGTTGCGAATCTCACGGTCGAGCGTGTCGCTCTCGTGGTTCACCGCCTCCACGGCAAGTTCGTTCGCCGCGACGTTGGGCTCCTTCTTGCCCGTGAGCAGCGTGCGCTGCAGCAGCAGCGCTTTCTCCAGCACGGATGCCAGCGCGACCTCGGACGCGAGGCGCTGCGACAGCAGGTGCTGGTCGGGCTCGTCGCGCAGCGCCTCGATCACGCCGCGCGTGATCGGCAGCGACGCACTGCCAGCTTCGCGCAGGTTCTCCGGCGTCGTGTTCTTGGCCTTGGTTACCAGGTCCTGGAGCGCCTGCAGCTTGGCGTCGTACTCCTCCTGGATCAGCGGCGTGAGCCCGACGCCCGGCGTCGTCTCGGTCTTGGTGCAGGCATCGCACGTGCGCTGCTCCTTCTCGCCGAGCACGCGCGTGGCCCACTCGACGGCAGCCTGCGGCGAGGTCCAGGTCTGGCACGAGAGACTGCTGCAACTGGCCGGCGCAATGGACGAGGTGTCGGTCACGCCGCGGCCGTTGACCAGGTTGTAGCCAGCGCGGGTGACATCGCCGACGACCTTGATCGCGGGCTGGCCGGAGCCGCCCGCGTTGCTGCCCCCGACCCACGGCACGCCGTCATTGCCGCGGCGCGTCTCGGCCTGCTCGATGGCCGAGACCGCATCCGTGCTCGACACGGCATCGCGCAGCGCCAGCCCTTCGGCCATCTGGCTCCAGCCGAGTTGGCCGCCCGCCGTTTCGGCCATCTTCTCGGCCATGGCACGGCACGTCAGCTTGCTGCGGTCGAAATCCAGCCGCGCCTGCAGCACGCCATTGGTGAGCAGGTTGTACAGACCGGGATCGGCCCGCTGGATGATCAGTGCGGGCAACGATGCCACCGCACTGGTGGCACTCTGGATCACCGACGACATGATTTGCTGGAAGCCGTTGGTAATGCCGTTAAGTTGGTTCTTCAACGTGGTCTGGATGCTCATGTCGCCGCAGATCAAGTTGCTGTTCCAACCCACGCCGACACCGATGGAGCGCATGCCGGCTGCACGTCCCATCGACACGGCGTTGCCGCCACCGATCGAGTACATGACGTCATCGCCGATGACGCTGCCGCTGGTCTGGTATCCCAGTTGACCCCAGGCCACGCCGCTGCCCAGCGCGAGCGCGCCGGCCAGTGCCAGGACGATCTCCGTGCGACGTACCCGGCGGGAGAACGGATTGAATGCAGGACGGAACTTCATGGCACCCCCTCAGAGGAAATCGACGCTGCCCAGGAACACCTGGCCCCGGCGCTCGCAGCAGGCATACGGCCGCCACAGCGCCCATGCGTAGTCGCCTTGCTGCGCCTGGGTAAGAAAGCCGCTGCGCGGGAAGACCGTGCAGGACGACGACAGGACGGGCGTGAGTTCTTGCCACTTTCCGGTCGAGGCATCGCCCTCCATCAGCGCGCCTGCCGGCCAGTAGCCGTCGCGGGAGTTGGCAAGCAACGGCTGATAGACGTGGATCTGCCCCCGGCGCGTGACCACATCGCCTGCACGCTGGGCCACCACTGCGCCGGCCTTGAAGTCGTCGGTCTGGTGCAGGAAGCCGCCACGGGGATACACGTTGCCCCACAGGTTCATCGTGGTGCGTGCGCCGACCTCACGCCGGCCCGGAATCAGCGCTTCCGGGTAGGCCATCTCGGGCACGTTGTAGCGCCAGGCCAGCGTGTCCAAGGTGCTGAGCAAGTACGGCATGAACGCCGTGCCCGCGCCCTCGCAGAAGTAACCCGACGACGAGACGAACTGGTTGAACACCTCGACGCCGGGGTGGCCGATAACGTCCGAGTTTTTGAACTTGGCGAGGTTGTTTTCGTGATCCTCGTTCGTGGTTCCATCGCCGCCCGCTTGGGCGGACGGGTTGGGCGTGCTCATTGCCCGGACCTCGACCCAGGGGTTTTCGCCGGTATTCGAGTACGACGACACCACCGCATCGGGGATGTAGTGGCGCACCTTGATGGACGTGCGCACCGTGCAGCCGGTCCAGGTGCAATAGAGCCAGTAGCAGATGCCAACGACGCGGTATTCGAGGCAGTCGGGTGACGCTACCGAGCCGACGATGGTGGCAGTGTTGAGGGCGTAGCTGCCCGTGGCGCTGAGCAGCAGCAACGAAGCCACGCCAGCATGCAGACGGCGCATCAGGTCGAATGGTCGGGTCACGGCTGGGTCCTCCGGTGCTGCTCGATGCGCGCGACAGCGCGAGCCACATCCGACTCGCCATAGACCACATAGCGCCTGTCCACCACCACGGCCGGGAGGCTGGTGATGCCGAGACTCCATGCGTCGGTAACGCTTTGGTATGCGGAAGCGATGCGTCGCTGCAGATCGGCACCGCCGCCATTCAGCCGGCGCTTGACGATGGCCGTCGCCTGTTCGGGGTCGGTGGGCAGTCCCGCGGAAAGCTCCGCTTCAATCCTGTGGGCTTCGTTCAGTTCGATCAGCCGCTCGCCGCCCATGGTCTTGACCGGGTGGCGGCTGTCGGTGACGACCACCACGTCGGCGGCGAAGGTGGCCGGGCTGAAAACGGCCAGGGCTGCCGGCAGCGCCACGGCCAGGCCGAGGGTTCGCCAGCCCGGCGCGAACCTGGAAAGAGATGCTGGCATGTCGCGTGCCCTTGAAGTTGATCAGAGCAGTAGTCAAACGCGAAGCCGACGCGGCCCCAACAAACAATGCGCATCGCGCACTGCCCGCATACCTGCTTGTCTCGCGCCCATGAAAAAGCGGAGGCCGAAGCCTCCGCGTGGATCAAGGAGCGGGCTACAGCAGACCGGATTCCGCGAACGAGTATGGAGCGCCTTGGCCGACGATGATGTGGTCCAACACTCGCACATCGATGAGCGCCAACGCAGCCTTCAGTCGGTCGGTCAAAGCGCGATCCGAGCTCGACGGCTCAGTGCATCCCGAGGGATGCTGGTGCGAAAAAATCACCGCGCCGGCATTCAGCTCCAATGCACGCTGCACGACAGCGCGCGGATAAACTGCAGTCGAATCGAGCGTGCCCTTGAACATCGGCTCATAGGCCAACACCCGGTGCTGGCTGTTCATGAACACGATGGCGAACACTTCGTTCGGTTCTGCGACGAGTTTCAGACGCAGATAGTCCTTCACGGCCTGTGGCTGGCCAAGAAGCGGCCCGGCCTTGAAAACACGTTGTTCCAGCAGCGCGATGGCCTGCCGGATGATCCAATCATCAGATTGGGACGCTGGGGCAAAACGTGGCTCCACGCAGGAGTCATTTACGACGAGAGACATGGCGGACCTCCAGAATGTGAACGGAGGACGCCACCCCAGGAGGGCAAGCCCTCCTGGGGATGGAAACAGCGGAACAAGGTGCATCCACCACCGCGCAGCGGTGATTGTTCGCAGCCAGGATGCGAAGCGAACGGGTAGCGGTCAGTGCGGCAAGCCGCGCCGTAGCCTCCAAGACCGAGGGCTACCTGGGCATGTCGCCGACAACGTCGGCAGGCATTTCGGATGTGGGGATGGTGGGTGCGGCCGCCGTGTCGCTGGCCGAGTTCCCGGTCGCCAGCATGTCAATGGCCGACAGCAAGGCATCGCCCTCGATCGGCCCCTGCAGCAGGATGGTCTGACCCGTCTGGCGATCGAGCAGCCGCAGCGACGGCGTGGCGGTCACACCGCTCTTGGTGGCTTCAGCGGCCTGGGCGCGAATAAGCACATCTGGCCGCTCGCTCGCCAGGCACCGCTCGACGGCCGGCGTCGATGCGGGGTAGCGCAGGCCATCGGGCAAGCCCTGGCCGTCGCTGCGCGTGTGGGCATAGACCCATTCGATCGCCTGCCAGAACGCCGCATGCCCGCCACCTTCGGCGGCGCACTCGGCCAGACGCGCCTCGGCCGACGCGGCGGGCTCGTGTGCGGCCAGCGGCTGGTGGTGCCATTGCAGGGCCACGTCGGTGTTGTTGCCGACCCAGCGCTTGAGCTGCGGGAAATACTCCCGGCAGAACGGACATTCCAGGTCGGCATAGAGCGTCAGCGTGAAGCGGCCCTCTGGGTTGCCCATCTGCCAGGGTGACCCCGGCGTCTGCGTCATGCTGACCGGCGAGGGCGACGGCGCTGAGGATTCATCGGGCGACCGGGGGACGAGCCAGATCAACAGCAATGCGACCAATGCAGCGGCCAAGGCCCAGGGCCAGCGGGGACGCCCGTTGCGACGGCGGAACACCTGGACCTGCATCGGAATGGAAGGACGTTTCGGTTCCATGGCGTTCTCCGGCTTAGTAGGGCAGTTCCAGGGCTGGCGAATCGATGCCGCGTGCCTGGTCGATCTTCTCGGCCACCTTGAAGGCCGCCTCCAGTTCGGAGCAGCCGTATTGCTGCATGAGCTGGTAGCGCTCGGCCTTCTCTTCGGGTTCGGTCTGCGCGAGCGCGAGGTACAGGCTCGGCGGCACGGCACGGAACAGCACTTCCATGCTCTTGGAGAGGATGACGCCCTCGGTGAATTTCCCCGCCTCTTTGCGCGCCGACAACATTAGCGCCTTCTGTGCTGGGCTGAGTTCGCGGAACCGCGCGATCTTCTCCACCTCATCCGGGGGCATCGACAAGCAGATCCACCACTCGATCATGTTGAGCATGGGCTCAGCTGCGCGCGGCAGATCGTCGATGTTCTGCGTGGCCAACCAGAACCATGCGCCCAGCTTGCGCCACATCTTCGTGATCTTGACCACGTAGGGCGCGAGCAGTGGGTTCTTCGTGATGATGTGTCCTTCGTCGGTGACGTTGATGATCGGGCGTCCAAGGTATTGGTCGCGCTCGGCGATGTTGTTCACCGTGCTGATCAGGCTGATGTAAGCGATGGAGAGCTGCGCGTTGTAGCCCTCGCGGGCGTATGTCGCGAGGTCAACCAAGGTGATGTCGGCTTCGGGCCACGGCGTGCCGTCGCGGTCGAACATTTCGCCGTCCGTGCCTTGACAGAACATGTCCATCGCATCCGCCATCTCCAGCAGCCGCACGCGGCGCATTTCGGGCAGCGTCGGGTCCTGGCCGCGGGCGCGCAACGCGTTGCGCACGTCGCGCGTAAGCACCGTGCGTTTGTCGGCCACGCAGTGCTCGGCGGCGTCGAGGATGCACTGACGGATCAGCGAGCGGTCAGCCCGTGTCATCCGGGCTTCCTCCTTGTCCTCTCCGCCCGTGATCATCAGCCGCGCCGTGATCTCCAGTTCGCCGAGCACGTCGCGCTGCTCGTCCGCCTCCATGGCCGAGGCATCTGGTGGCGGGTCTTCATCCAGCGCGTCGGCGTCGAGCGTCTGCACGTCGCTGGGCGTCTCGATCAGCCGACGCGCGTCTGCGAATGGCGCGAGGCTGATGCCCGAACCTGGGGCCAGCTTGACCCGGTTTACCGTCAGCCCGAGCCTGCGTGCGAAGTCGCTGAACAGGCCGAAGCTGTTGCCAGCCTCCACGATGAACAGCCGCGGTCGGTAGATGGCCGTGACCTGATTCAAGAGGTTGTTGAGCGTGGCGCTCTTGCCGGAGCCGGTGGGGCCGAACAGGAACAGATGGGCGTTCATCTGCCGATCCAGGCGGCTGAGCGGGTCGAAGGTGATCGGCCCGCCACCGCGGTTGAACATCGTGATGCCCGGGTGCCCCGTACCTTGAGCGCGGCCCCACACCGGCGACAGGTTCGCCGCGTGCTGAGCGAACATCAGTTGGGTGTACCACTTGCGCCGATCCTGGCCGGGGTTGTAGCAGCATGGCAGCCACCGCAAGTAGCTGTTGAGCGGCGCCACCTCGTCGTCCTCGCGCACCGGCTGCAAGCCAGCATTGAGCATCACGTTCGCCAGGTCCAGGCCGCGCCGGTCCAGTTCCGCTTCGTCGCGTCCGCGCAGGTAGAATGCCAGCGTCCCCCGGTAGAGCTTGTGCGCGCTGCCGATGAGGGAGCGGGCTTCCTGCACGTCCTTCAACGTCTGCTCCGACGCCAGCGTCTCGCCCACGGCCTTCTTCGCCAGGTGGTTGAGATCCGCTTCCAGGACATCCTGCGGCGTGGCGACCATCGTGAGACACAGCAAGGTGTCTTCCGGCATCTGGTCGAACAGCGTGTTGATGGCATCCCCTTTGCGGGTCTCGCCGGTCAGGTGTCCGGTGCCGGGCGGCATGCGCAGCCGGTCGGTGATCAGCACGCGGTGCGGCATGCCGTCGAAATACCAGGTGCCGTGCTCCACGTCGGAGCGTGGCTGGCCGAAGAACAGCCGCTGACTGAAATCCCGCCCGCTCGCCAGCTCGATTTCGCCGGCCTCGCTTTCTTCGGTGCTGTCGGGGTAGCGCGCCAGTGCATAGAAGCGCTCCTGATCCTCGGCTCCAGGCCCGAGCATCGCGGGGCGCGGATTGAACCACCGCAGCAGCCAGTCGTGGACGTCGGCTGCGACCATGCGCCGTGCCTGGATGCCGGCGTTCGCCAGGCCGCCGCACAGGCGGTCGCAGACGATGTTCAGCATCTGCTCGGGCGTCTGGCCGCGGCGGCTTGCCTGCCCGGTGGCACGGCGATAGATCACCATGCGCACCCGCCGCGTCTGGCCGCGCCAGCGCAGCCGCGTGACCACCGTGTCCTCGAACAGGCCGCCCGGCTTGGCGACCGCGCGCAGATGGTGGCCGAAGAAGCGCAGGTAGAACTCGGTGAACGCAGTATCGCGGGCGCGCGGCTGCACATAGTCGCGCAGGGTCTGCATGTACTGGTCGAAGCTGGGCTCGTCCTGGGCGTAGAGCTGGAGCACCCAGGGGTTCTCGTCCAGCTCATCGAACGAGTCCTGGAGCGCGTTCTCCAAGGCATCGCGGGCATGCGCGAGCCAGCCGGGCTCCCGCCCCTCGGTGCCCAGCGGCACCAGCTCGTAGAAGGCAGCGACCGACTGCCCATCCT
Source organism: Pseudomonas sp. 313 (assembly GCF_000316965.1). Taxonomy (NCBI): domain Bacteria; kingdom Pseudomonadati; phylum Pseudomonadota; class Gammaproteobacteria; order Pseudomonadales; family Pseudomonadaceae; genus Pseudomonas; species Pseudomonas sp. 313. Next base: position 43,274 of record NZ_ANBZ01000046.1, on the reverse strand, counting down.
CCAGCAGCATGGACTTCGACTGCGGCAAGAACTCCACCCAAGGCAGCAGTTCCGCGAACGACGGCGCGACGTCGTACAGCGCCTGCTCGTCGGCTACCGTCGCCGGCCTGCGGCCCTGGACCGCTGCGCCGGGTTCAGGGACGCCGGCCTGGCGCAAGGCCTCGACGTGGCGCTGCCAGCCGTCCGGCTTCTCTTCGTCGCCGGTGCCGGATGCGGCCAGCTTCGGCCAGGGAAGTTTCCAGCGCATCAATAGTCCTCCAGCCGTTCACCGGGCATGGCGTACTGCACGCGCTGGTACAGCGGGAAGACCGTCGTGTAGCCCGGAACCGGCACGGGGTCCGTGCCCGCTAGGTGCGGGTACACATACATGACGAGATCGGGGTTGGGCAGGCGCTGGAACTGGCGATAAACCTCGTTGCGCGCCAAGCGCGTGTAGCGCATCTGCTCGACGGGCGCAGCCTGCACATCGGCGTCGGTCAGCGGCCGGCGCAGGCTCTGGCGCGCGTCGAGCAACTGCCGGCGCGCGACCTGGCCGGTGCCACTGCCGCCGCCACCCGTTTCCTGCTGCCAGATGTCCATCATGGTGCGGTCGCTATGGGTCAGCAGTTCTTCCTTGCTGGTGGCGCAACCGCCGAGCACGGCGACGGCCGCGGCCAGCGCGAGGCCCTTAATCGAGTTCGAGCGCATGGCTTTCTCCTGCACGGTGATCGACGCGCCGGCCTTCGGGGTCGTGATCGATGGCCAGCGGCTTTTCGAGGTGGACGGCAACCGTGGCACCAGGCTGGACATAGACGGAGGCGAAGGCCTGGCCGTAGAGCTTGTTGACCCAGGCCGACATGTCCCGGACGCCGCCCGCGAGGATCTGGCCGACTGCTTCCTTGCCGCTGATGCCCACGGTGCCGATGGCGCCGTCCGAGCCGACGTAGGACATGCGGCCGCTGTCGCTCTCGATGAGCGAGGCCACGCCGGCACCGGCCGCCGTGATCAGGGCCTGCGAGCCGAGGTACTGCTGGGCGTTGCTGCGCCGTTCGCCACTGACGCAGGGGATGCCGTGCGGATCGCTGATCCAGCCCAGGCCGTCGCGCTGCTGGTTGTTCTGCTGGTTGCCTTCGCGGTCTTCGGGGATGGTGCGGATCGTGCCGTCGTTGAAGACGAAGGTGATGCTGCGTACCTGGCCGCGCACGCACGAGAGCGTCCAGTCACCCGATGCGGTTCCGCTGAACACGGCGCCGGCCACGTCGGGAATATCAATCCCGTTGGCCGTGAGGTTGTCCGGGCCGACCAGCACCTTGAAGGGGTACGGATCGTTCACCGTCCCGTCGATCGGCACACGACCGATCAGCGCGGTCATCGCGACCGACCCCATCAGCGTTGAGTTGGTTGGCACGGTATAGACCGGCTTGGCGCTCTTGACGCCTGCCGCACGTGCGCCGGCGTTCGCCACGGTTTCCGCGGTCGTTTCCAGCGTGCTTTGCGCCGGGCCGAAGCTCGTCGGGAAGCTCATGCCGCTGCCCGTGCCACGACTGCCGTTGCGTCCCTCGGCCTTCTTCGCGTCGTCCGGTTCGACCCAGCGCATGCCGCCTTCCATGTCGGCCTCGTCGCCATCGCGCAGCCCCAGGCCCACGGGCAGATCGGCATGGCCGCCGCCGCGCCCGCCGATGCTGTCCAGACGCCGCTGCAGGTCGGCGAGCAGCCCTTCGGTCTGCTGGCGCGCGCTGGCCGCCTGTTCCTGGTCGCGGCGCAGGTTGGAGCGCTCGGATTCGAGGGCCGAATTGATGCGCTGATCGATGGAGTTCTCGCGCTGGCGCAGCCGCTGGTTTTCCTCGCGCTGCGACTTGTTGTCGGTCAGCGCGGTCTGAAGCTCGGTGCGCAACTGCTTTACCTGGGCGACGAGCGTTGCCACTGTATCGCGGGGGGTATCGCCTTCGATGCCCAACGCCTTCATTTCCTCGGGTGTGAGCTTGGCGCCGGCATCCGGGGCGAGCGGCGCCGACGAGCTTCCACCCGAAAACAACCGGATGGCGACGAACAGCACTAGCAAGGCGACCGGGATCATCAGCCACTTGAGCAAGCCGTTACTGCGCATGGCGGGCCTCCTTGCCGTCGCCGGCTTCAGCTTCCGGTTGCGGCAGATGCACGGCCGGGTCGAAGCGGTGGATCGCCGGCAGCAGCGACTGCGCCAGGCCGTGCCCTCGCGTCACCAGGTACAGGACGGTCGTGTCCTCGGGCGTTCCGCGCGGGCCGAGCGCCTCGTGCTGGAAGGTGGCGGTGAGGAAGTCGCCTTGCAGCACGCGCGGGTCGAGCGTGATCCTGCCCGCGCCGGTGTTGGTCAAGCGCACGGCAGTGACCCACTGGTCTTCCAGACGCCACGACGCGAGCGCGACCGCGCGCACCGGCAGCGTCGGCATCAGCGTGCCGAGGTCGAGGTCACGGCGCAGGTTGACCCGCATGACACCCGGCAGCGGCTCCACGGTGCGCAGCGGCGCATAGAGGTTCTGCGCAGCGAAGCGCGTCAGGACGACCGGCACGGGGGTTTCGCGCCGCGCCGCTTGAGCGCCTGTCTGATCCTGGGCGCGTGCCGGGGCCTCATCGGCACCGCCTGCCTGATCGCCGTAGCGCGCCGGGGTGCTGCTGCCCTCGACGATGCGCACCGGCTCCAGCTCGGCCTCGCCGTCCTTGGGCGGCTCGGCCGCGATGTCGAGCAGGATCAGCGCGCCCGTGTCGGCGTCCTGCAGTTGCAGCCGCGTGGGCTCGATCGGTTCGCTGGCGCGCAGGTACACCGCGCCGCCCGCGCTCTGCACGCGCAGGCGTTCGCCCGCGCCCGCAGGCACGCCCACGCGGACGTTCCGGTCGATGAACACGATGCGCTCTTGGCCCACCCTCAGCGGCACCGCGAGCGGCATGCGTTCCCAGCGCAGAATTTCGACCGCCTGGACAGCGGCGGGCATGGTGGCCGAGGCAGCCACGGCTAACAGCCCAAGCAGCGTGAATACAGGATGCTTCATGGGGTGTTTCCTCCTTGGGGCGCTTGCGGAGACAGGCCGCCAGGCGCCGGGCGCGACGGCTCCGGGGCGCTGATGCGCTGGGGGGCACCGTCGTAGCAGTCAAGCGCCAGACCGAACGGGTTGCGGGCGGGATCAACGTCCACCCGCGTGACCTTCACCGGGTAGCGCACCAAGGCCCGCTTGACCTGCTCGGCGCCGTAGTACTCGTCGGCGGTGATGTCCAGCCTCACCACCCAGTCGCGGTCGGAGACCACGCGCACGCGCGCCGTGGGGTCGTCGCCGTAGCCGCGGCCGGGGATTTCGTAGATACCGCGCACGCGCTGGCGCAGCTCGCCCGTGCTGCGGCGATAGTCGTAGTCCGCCCGCAGGAAGGCCTGGCAGGACGGGGTGAGGTACGGCGAGAGCGTGTGGAGGTTGCGCGCGTAGTCCTCTTCGCCGTTCGTCGGCCAGCGGTTGAGGGTCTGGAACACGTAGAACGTGAACGCATAGACCGATTCGGGCGGAACTTCCCACCACTTGCGGGTACTGCCGGAGCGCAGGTCGGGCGGGACGTGGATGGTTAGGTCGCGCGGCGCGCTCCACCAGCCGCCGCCCATGACCAGAGCGACGATGACCAGCGCGCCGGCACCCAGGCGGAGCGTCTTGATGTGCGCCTGCAGATGGGTGATCTCGTTCTTGAAGCGGCTCATCGTGCCCCCCTTGCAACAGACCTTCGGGTGGTCCAGAAGCCGGAGCGTGAGATCAGCACATGGCCGCCCACCCAGCCCGCCGCCAGCGGGTGGCGCGTGGCGATGCGCCATTGCAGTTGCCGGTACAGCCAGGTGTCGGGGCGCCCGCGCTTGAGGCGACGCAGGATGCCGCCCCCGATGAAGACGCCGAAGGCCACGCCCAGCACGACGAACGTGGGCGCGAGCGCGATCGTGCGGAACACCCAGGACAGCGGCGCACCGACCAGCAGGCCGGCGGCGCCGGACAGGCCGCAGCAGATCCACAGCTCGTCGGCGGTGAGGCCGCGCACAACAACGGGATGGCGGTTGAGCCGGTGCGGAAGGAACGTGACCGTCCCGTCCGCACGGACGTGCTGCTGCTCGGACATACCAGCCTCGCCTTACAGGATGCCGGTGGCTTCGGTGAGCAGCCAGATGCCGATCACGAGCAGCACGGCGCCGATGGCGACCGTGAGGCCGAACTGGCCCCACGTCTTGCGGCCGGTGTGGATCTCCGCGTAGGTGCCGTAGGCGTGGTAGCAGACGCCGATAAACATCGACGCCACGACCAGCAGGGCCACGAGCATGATGATGTCGTAGCCGTAGTTGCGGATCGTTTCCATGATGCCGTTGCCGGTGCCGCGGGTCGGGTTCTCCAGTTGCGGCAGCCCCTGCGCGAACGACAGCGCGGGCAGCGCGGCGGCGCCCAGGGCCACGGCGGCACGCTGGGAAAAACGGGACGTGAGGATGCGGTTTTGCATGGTCAGGCCTTTCAGGTCAGGAGAGGAGGAAGAAACTCAGGACGAGGTACATCGCGACAAAGCGGATGCAGACGCCGAGGAACTGGCGCTGGTTGAGGCGGCTCTCTGACCACCCCACGTAGGCCGTTCGGATGGCCCAGACGCCCCAGACGAGCAGGACCGCGAACACGACGCCGACCAGGACGGTCGCCATCGCCGAAGGCGCGATGCCGCTGTTGGCTTGAAATGCCGAGACCTGGGCGCCGTTCATGGCTTGGCCTCCGCGGTCGTCGGCGATGGAGCGACGGTCCGCTCGGTGCGGTAGTCGCCAGCCAGTTCAGCGGGGTCGCGCGGCTGGGCACGCGACGGTGTGAGGTGGGCCTGGATGCCGGCGCGCACGCGCGCCAAGTCAGCCAGCAGCCGCGGGTAATCGAAGTGGTAGCGCTCGCCCGGCTGGATGGGGGCATGCGCGGCGCTGTTGGTGACGGTGCGCTCCAGCGCGTCGAGTTGACGCAGCGCGGCGACCAGCTCCTGGCGCTGCGCGGGGGGCTCGGCCAATGTCATCGGGGACTGGCCCAGCAGGAGGGCCGTCACGAAAAAAGTGGGCACGCCGCGATGCGCGGCGCGCTGCCAGATCGGAGCCAACATCGCGCCATTCCTGTGTGATCAGCAATGGGTTGATCGTGGGCAACGAGGGGCTTTTAGGCCGCAAACAATAGGAACCTGCGGATGACCGGATTGATGGTCTAGAGGTACTTCTTGAAGCTGCCTGCGGTCAGGCTCACGGCCAGTCCCAGCAAGGCGGCGCTCGGCAGCAGGATCAGGAGTGGATGCACCGAGATCGGCAAGGCCAGGTACGTGACCCACGGCAACACGGCCAGCGGCATCAGGCTCGCCTTCGCCCGGTGGTAGATGAAACCGGATTCCCGGCCCGCGCCGAACCGGCGCACGTCCCGCCGTACCAGGCCGTCGATCAGACCGACGAATGCCGCGGTGAAGATCAGCGGCAGCGTGAGCACCAGGACCAGCAGGCGCACCAGGAAAGTGAGCGTCGTGAAGGCCGCAGCGATCAGGTAGCTCTCGGTCCAGACATAGACCTGGCTGATGTAGTACCGGAAGTTGCGGGTCTGCCCATGGCTGGGCGCGCGGGCGCGCTCGGCGGTCTGGCTCATGCGCTCCAGCAGCCCCGAGCGCACGAACACCCATTCGTAGCCGGTATCCACCAGCTCGTGCGCCGTTCGGCCCGGCTCCTGCACGACGACGCTGCGCGTGAAATGGTTGGACAAATGCCCCAGCTCGTACTGCAACATCTGCTGGGAGTGGCGCCAGCCTTGGTCCTTCCAGAACAGGTGCATGCCGACGCACTCGACCACGATCGAGAACAGCAGCGAGCCGATCAGCACCCCGAGCAGCCGGAACGGCAAGGTGATGGTGCCGACGATCAGGCCCTGGCGCTGGTTCTGCTCCCGCTGCGCGGTCGAGGCGGCGTCCTTCATGACGAGGCCTCGTTGCCGGCGCTGTCGTCGGTGGCTGCCGGGCCAGCTTCGGTCGGCGTAGCCTCATCCAGCAGGTCCTTGGGCAAAGCCCCGTCCTGCGGGGCCGGAGAACTGGTGAACTCCCACCACTGCGTGGCTTCGCTGTAGCTCTGGCGCATGTACCCGGCCAGTTGCTGCAAGTCCGCCGGCATCACCTCGTCCGGGTCCGGCGCCGGCAGCGGCATGCGCACTTTCCAAAGCTGACCACCCTGCAACAACGCGAAGCACTGGCCCTTGGGCAAGCCGACGACGTGCGACGGCTCGATCATCGGCACGCTGGACATGCTGATGCGGTCCTGGGTGTTCGACGTGAAATCCGTCGCCCCGCGAATGTCCGAGCTGTCGGTCGCGCCGCTGACGATGGTGGTCGTATAGACCTCGACCTTCGGTAGTTGCCGGGTCAGCAGTTCAGCGGTCGCGGTCTCGCGCACGCGCAGCATGAACAGGTTGTTGAAGTTGCCGATCACCTGACCGGCCTTGGCGCGGTTGCCAATGCGGGCCTCGATGTCCGAGAGGGTCTGCGTGTACGCGGTGACCTGGAGGCCTGCGCCACCGCCCTTGTTGATCAATGGGATGAACTCATCGCCCATCAATTCGTTGAACTCGTCGGCGTGGACATTGATCGGCACGCGCGCACCGGCTGAAGCGCCCGGCAAGCCATCGTCAATCCCGTGCTTGTAGATGTGGCCTGCGACCGAAACCAGGTCGGAGAACATGGAATTGCCGACCGCTGCGGCGACCTCGGCGTCGGACAGCGCGTCCAGGCCCACGTAGACGACGGCGCGCTTTCGGATGACCTGCATCCAATCGAAGATCGGGCGCGGGTCGGCCAGGTCGGAATAATTCGGGGCCAGAAGCTGGGAAATCTTCCCGCTGGTGAGCTTCTCCAGCAGCGGCAGCAGGCTGGCGACGATCTTGTCGAAGTACGTCTTGTCGTAGCGGACGGCAGAGCGCAGGCCGTCCAGCACCGGGTCGTAGTTGCGGGCCTGGGAGAGGTACTGCTCCAGCGCCACCACGCGCTTCTCGCGCCCGATCATGTTGCGCGGGATGTTCTTCTCATTGAGCTTGGCCTCGATCTGAACGATCACCTCCCAGGCCTTGGGCTCGGTCTTGGCGAAGTAGTGCTGGGCGTACTCGATGAACAGCGCGTCGATGTTGATGACGTGCCGCTGGATCAGCATGTAGTCCGGGCGCTGCCCCAGTTCCACCAGGGCGCGGGCGATGATGTTGACGAAGCGCCACGCGAACTCCCTGAAGGCTGCGCTGTTGCCTTCGCCGGAGAGCTGGCCCGCGATGCGGGTGGCGACTTCCGAGATGCGACCGAAGCGGCCTACGGCGTTGTAGCGCGCGGAAATGTCCGGCCAGCCCAAATGGAAGACATAGAACTCGCCTTCGCGGCCCGCGCGCTTGGCCTCGACATACATCCGCTTCAGGAGATCGGCATCTCCTTTGGGGTCGATGAAGATCACGACCTCGTGCTCGCCCGCAGAGTTCGTGCGCCGGATGTCCTGCGTGACGAACAACTCGGCCAACCGGGTCTTGCCCACGCGCGTGGTGCCCAGTACCAGCGAGTGCCCGACGCGCTCGCCCAGCGGCAGGCTGACGTCCACCTCCTCCGGTTCGATTCCGTGCAGGCGCGGCAGGCCGCCCACTGGCGGCAGCGGCCGCACCGGGTTGCAAGGTACGTCCCAGCCGGTGAGTTTCGACAGCCGGGACAGCGGGAACGGCGCGAACTCCAGCCGTTCCTCCAGCCTGCGCGCCAGCCGATAGGCCGGCGTCGGCTCGACGTAGCGCCGAAACTCCGGCCGGTACGTCTGCATGAGCCTATGGGTGTGTTTCTGCTCCCACAGGAACCCGCGCCCCACGAACAGACGCTGCTGGCTGACCGGCACGTCCTTGCTGGTCATCACGTACCGAGGCAACCTGCGGATGTTGCGCCGGTAGCGCAGGATGACGCGGGCATCGCGGTAGCGGATCGCGCCATAGGCCCCGAACGCCAGCGCGCTGCCGACGCCCATGGCGGGGCTCAGCGCGAGCGACCACGAGGCCACCAGGGACAGAAACGCGGCGCCTGCACACGCCGCGACGGTATATAGCTCCACCGCTGGGCGAAGCAGAACCTCGACCGGCTGTTTCCCCGACATGGCTTCATTGCTCGATGCCGGTGGCCGTGATCAGCGCCGGGTAGTGCCGCAGGCCCAGGCGCTCGGCCAGGTCGTCGCCGGACACGGGCGCGAGGGGCACGCCATGCACCAGGGCGCGCAGCCGCGCCAGGCCTTGCACGGTCTCGACGTTGACCACCAGACCGACCGCGCCGCGCTCGCGCAATGAGGCTGCATGGCGGCGCAACCAGGCCTGGGAAGTCTCGTCGTCGCCCACGACCACGAAGGGACGCAGGCCCGGCGCCTCGATCACCCGCCGCGCGACGGTGCCGGACGTGAGCTTGGCGCTGCGCACCGGCAGCATCGCGGCCTCGTCCGCCGGTGTGGCAGGGATCTGAGGCGTCAGGATGGGCGACCGGGCCGGCGCGTTGGCGCGCGGCTGAAGGTTCAGGGCTTCGTAGTACGGCAGCGCCGACGTGCCGCCACGGTCTTCGACCACGATCAGCGGCTCGCCGGCACGCGAGGCCAGCGGCAGACCCGCCAACAGCACGAGCAGGCCTTTCGCCGCGAGATGAGCCAGATGGGATTTCGTCATGGTGAGGTCTCCTGGCGCGCGGCGAGGACCGCCGGGGTTGAGCGCGTGCCTTGCACGCGCGCGAGGTGGCGCGACACGCTGCGTCGATAGCGGGCGGCGGGCTCGCCTCCCGCGGGGCGGTGGTAACGGCCGATCGCCACCAACCAATCCTCCCCGGGGCTGTGCTGCTCTTTCAGGATCTCGGCGGCGATGGCGAGGTTGCGGTACGGGTCAAGCAGGTCGCACGCGGTGCTGTAGCGCTGCTGGTGGTAGCCGAGGTTGATCTGGCCCAGGCCCGCGTCGATGCGCGTGTGCGGCGTGGAGCGCATCGCCTGGTGCAAACCGGCACAGGCGTCGGATCGGGTCGCGTAGCGGCGCGACTGGCCGGCGACGTTGAGGGACCACGGCCACGGGACGATGCGCCCGTTGCGCCGGATGCCGCTCTCTTGCAGGGCTACGGCATAGAGCACCGTCGAGGGAATGCCCGCGCGCTGGGCGGCAAGCTGATAGGCCGGTGGTGGAACTTCCTGGGCCTGGGCAACGAAGGCGCAAAGGCCAGCAACGAGTACCAGTGCGCGCAACGGCGCCGTCAGGGTTGGCGTTGCCATTGGCCATTCACCTCGCGCACGACCGCAGGCAAATCGCCGGGCAGGCCCAGCGACAGCCAGCGGCCGCCGTCATGGTTGAGAGTGATGCTGCCGCTGCGCACCCGTGCGGGGTCGATCTGTGCGCGCTTGGCCCAGTCGCGGATGCGCGCGTCGTCCTGGCGGCTGCCGACCATGTACAGGTCGAACTCGGCCCCCGAGGATTGCAGGCGCTGCACGAGCTGTCCGCAGGCTGCGCAGCCGTCCTTGACGAATACCGCCGTGCGGCCGCTGCCGCGCGTGGCTCCGGCGACCGGCTTGTCGTCCGGCAAGTTCACCCGCTGCATGCCGGGGTTCAGGCGCTGCCAGGCCTCGTCGTAGGCCCTCTGGTAGGCGAGCAGCTTCTCGACGCGGCGCGCCTCAACCTGCACCTGCAGCTCTGCGTAGCGGCGCCTTTCCTCGTCGGTGCGGGCTTCGATGCCCAGGGCCGACAACGGGTCCAGATTGGGCGAGTAGATGCCCAGCGGCCCGTCCATCAGTTCGCGGTAGCGCGCCCACTCCTGCGGTTGCAGGCCCCAGTCGCTCGCCACCCGGTCGTCCAGAACGCGAGCGGCCAGCGAGCGCTCCTGGCTCTGCGCATTGCGGACGGGAGCCGCAGGCGGCTGCTGCGCCAAGGCGGGCCACTGGGCGGACGCCAGCAGGAGCGCGGAAAGGATGATCGGCGGCTTCATGCGCTGTACTCCAGTCAGGGAATCGCCATGCGACGGGTCTGGTCGCCGGTCTGGAACAGCGCGGTGTTGCCCTCGACCGCCTGCAAGCGCCACGGGCCGACCGCATCACCTGGCAGCAGCACCTGAAGTTGGTCGGGCGTGAAGTCGCCACTGCTGGGCGCGACAGACACGCTGCGCTCGCCGGCGCGCAGTTCGGCACCGACGACCCGGAACGGCAGCGGCGGAGGTTCGGGCTTGGCGGATGACTTGCTCGGTGCGCGCGGCTGGGCGGGTACTGCGGCGCGTGCGGTGGTCTGGCGCGCCTTGACCTGCTCGACTTCGGCGCGCAGTGCCTGAAGGTCGTCGGCAGCGGCATAGGCGCTCAGCGATTTCTCGACCTGGGCCGCGCGTGCTTCCAGGATTTGGCGGGTGTCTTTGAGGTCTGCCGCCGTGGCAACGGCCGGCCGCTGCTGGATGGCCTCGACGGTCTCGGCCAGGCCTGTCGCCTGCGCTTCGAGGCGTTGCAGCCGGGAATCGAGGCGATCCTGGTCGGCTTGGTCGTTCATGGCCTGGTAGCCCAGGGCCAAGAGGACACTGAGGCCAAGCAGCCAGAGCCACATCAGGCTCTGCACCACCACGGCGGCGGTTGAACGCTGGGCGGATTGCGGAGCGTTCATGGCTGGCCTCCCGAAACTGCGGGTGCCAGCGGGAACGTCTGCACCGCCTCGATGGGGGGCGGCGCGGGTGTGTTGTCGGCGGTCATGCTCTCGCCGGGCCGCTCAAAGCAAATCTGTCGTGTGAGGTCATCCGCGTGCAGTTCCCAGGCCGGGCCAGCCAGCGTGAGCAGCGCATCGCGCAAGGTCATTGGGCCGAGGTGCAGGTGCGCCGCCGGCAGCGGCAGCGCGTACAGCTCGATCACCGCATGCGCTGTCTGGCACAGGCCGTAACCGCTGCGCTTGAGCACATGCCGCAGCCCATCGCCGACGGTGGCGCGCGCATCCTCGGGGATGGACACGTCGATGGTCTGCAACAGCAGGTCGCGCTGCGCCACCGTGGGCGCCAACTCGACCAGGGTGTAGCGGCCGTAGCGCACGACGGGGATGTACTCGGGAGCCTCGGGCTCGGACGCGGGCGAGACTTCCTCGAAGGCATCGGGTGCGTGCGGCGAAGTCGTGGTCGCGCAGCCGCTAGCCAGCACCGTCCAGAGCAGACCGAGGATTCCCGCCAGCAGGCGGCGTTCGGGGTGGTGAAACCAGGGTGGAGAGGGGCACATAGCTCGGCGTCCTGAAACATCGAGCCCTCACCATCGCCTCTAACGCCCCGGGGCAGCAGCAAACAATGCGAACCACGCTGTGTCCGATTTGCCGGCAGCGGTCTAGTCGAACAAAAGCGGCCTTGAGGGGGCCGTAACGGAAAAGCTCAGTCGCGGTCGGCGGATGGAGGCCGGCTGCTTGACTGCTACTATTTGTTAAAACACCAGTGGACGGGGGCGTAAATGAGGGTTTCTCGGGTCAGGTTGATCAATTTCGCCAATTTCTCGGATGTTGATGTCGAGACGGGGGAAAGCATCGTCATCGTGGGAGAGAACAAGGTTGGCAAGAGCAATTTCATTCGCGGCCTGCAGTTGATCCTTGATCCGGGCTTGTCTGAACGCGATCGACAACTGGGGCTTGAACATTTCTGGGACGGACTTGGCGAAGACAAGGTTGGTGCGACCATTGAGGTCTCTGTGGATCTAACGGACTTCACAAACGATCCCCGGCTGATGGCTCACCTCAACGATTGCGTGATTGATCCTGGCCCACCCATGGTGGCCCGACTCACCTACCGCTTCCAGCCTAAGGCGGGCCTGGGGCGCGCCCCGGAATCGTTGAAGGACTATGAGTATGTGATCTTCGGTGGCAACGATCCCGAAATGCGTATCGGCGGCGGACTTCGCCGGATGTTGCCAATAGATGTTCAGGTAGCCCTGCGTGACGCTGAGAAGGACCTTGCGAGCTGGCGCAATTCGCCATTGAGGCCGCTCATTGAGGATCTTGCCGCGTCGTTGGATGATGACGCCCGTGAGGAGATTCAGAATCAGGTCGACCAAGCACAGCGAGAGCTGGCTGGACACGAGGAAGTGGTAGCGACAGCAGAACGGATCAGCGAACGGCTGATCGCAATCGCCGGGGGGCAACATGCTGTCCCGGTATCGCTCGGACTTGCACCTACACGAGTGGATGCATTGCTGCGTAGCCTTCGGCTGCTCATCGACAACGGTGTTCGCGGTGTCGGCGATGCCAGCCTAGGAACGGCGAATCTGATCTTCCTGGCCTTGAAGAGCCTCGAACTCGACCGTCTCGTCTCCGAGGGGGAGCGCGACCACACATTCTTCGTCGTCGAGGAGCCCGAAGCGCACCTGCATCCGCATGTCCAGCGTCTTGTCTATCGCTACTTTCTCGGCACAAGTGCGGAAGATGAGGACGAAGCCCCTCCGCTGACGACAATTCTCACTACTCACTCGCCGCAAATCGCAAGCGTTACACCGATTAGGTCCATCGTTCTCCTGCGTCATAACGCAACGGACGGGAAAACCGTCGCGGTTTCGACCGCGAACGCACCTTTCACACAGAGGGATGAAGACGACCTCCAGCGCTACATCGACGTCACTCGCGGAGAAATATTATTTTCCCGGGGAGTGATTCTGGTTGAAGGGGACGCCGAGCGCTTCATCATCCCCGCGTTCGCCGACGCCCTCGGGATTCCTTTCGACATACTTGGAATCACTGTGTGCTCGGTCGGGGGGACGAACTTCACTCCTTATGTGAAGCTTTTGGGCCCTAAAGGGCTAAATATTCCACATGTAATTTTGACAGATCGCGACCCGGTCAATGGCAAACCTCCACTAGCCCACAGGCGGTTAATTAATCTCTTAAACGAGGTCGATGACGAATATGGTTACGATGACCTGGATATAGATGATGTGCTCAAATACGCCGCAGAGTTTGGATACTTCGTCAACGAGAGCACGCTGGAATCCGACCTATTTGCCGCCGGAATGACCGAGGCGATGAAGTCGGTAATCGAGCAGGAGTTGCCGCTGAGGCAAGTCACCCGGGACGCACTGCAAGAGTGGGTGGATGATCCGGATCAGGTCGATGAAGACCGGCTGCTGAAGTTGATTGAACGGATTGGCAAGGGGAGATTTGCACAGGCACTTGCGCCGTCGGTGTCTGAGGACGTTTGCCCGGCCTACATTCGCTCTGCGCTGGAGCATATCCGCGATGCCGTCGCGTAACGTCGGTACAGCCTACCTGGCGCAGGCTGCCGAGTTGGCTGGAAATCCAGGGCAGTTGGCAGCTTACAACTCTCAAGGACATTGTGTGGTACTCGCTGGTCCCGGGAGCGGTAAGACCAAGACACTCGTCCTAAAGCTCGCCCGCATTCTGGCCGAAGACGTCGAGGCCCCACGTGGCGTTGCGTGCATCACTTATAGCCAGGAGTGCGCTCGCGAACTCGCTCGCCGAATTGAAAGCTTGGGACTTCAGCAGGCACCTAATCTTTTCATTGGTACGGTCCATGGGTTCTGTCTGCGTCATCTCTTGATGCCGTATGGACGCCTGGCCGGCCTGCCCATATCTTTCCCACTCTCGGTGGCCACTCAACGAGTCAGTGATCGGTTGTTGAAGCAAACTGGAGATGCGCTTTTCGGCCAGAACCATCCGTACAAAGTTATTGACCTCGGGCGGCATCGCCGTTCCGTGCTCAATCGAAATAGCGTCGCTTGGCGTAGCGAGGAGGAACTCGCTGCCTGGGCCGAGGCCTACGAGGCCGCTCTGCGCGACGATGGGCTGATTGACTACGATGACATGGTTGTCTTCGGCCAACGTTTGATCGCCGAGCACGACTGGGTACTACCTCTGGTTCAGGCAAAATTCCCCGTGCTCGCGGTGGATGAGTACCAGGATTTAGGCGTGGCACTGCATCGCATCGTCAAACGCCTTGCCTTCGACGGGGGTGTCCGACTTTTCGCTGTCGGGGATGCGGATCAGTCGATATATGGATTTACGGGAGCTGATGGCGCGTTGCTCATGGAATTGGCGGCTCGCAGAGACATTGAGCCTGTCCAGCTTCAGTTAAATTACCGTTCTGGTGCAGGGATCGTGACTGCGTCAGAGATGGCGCTTGGAGAAGCCCGAGGCTATCAAGCGAGCGATCCTGCGCGACAAACGACCATCGAATTTGTCCTGCGCCCGGGTGGTATGGCGGACCAGGCTGCGCACGCCGTCGCGCAGATCATTCCGGCGGCCTTAGCCTCCAAGCCGGGACGAACACTGGGCGATATCGCGATCCTATACAAAGACTATCGCGCAGGCGATATCGTGGCTGAAGCTGTGGCAACCGGTGGTCTCGATTACATCCGTGTGGATACCGCAGCACCTTACCGCAAGGTTGCCCTAACAAGTTGGGTAGAAGATTGTGCGGCGTGGTGCGCGGGTGGCTGGCGTGTTGGACGCCCACAATTGCGCGGACTACTCGACCGCTATCGCGCATTTCATCGGGCGAGCTTGGACGATTCACAGGCCAAGCGCGAAGAGCAAGAGCTAACCGCCTTGCTATGGGAGCTGCGTGCTGACCAGCAACCTGCGCGAGAATTTGTTGCTTCGCTGCGCAACGGTGTAGTGGATCATCTGCTGGCGGCTGAATTGGCGCTCGCTGATCAGAAGGAGCAACTGGATCGCATGACGGCAGCGCTCGCTGAAGGAGGTGCACTGGCTTCGCTAGACATCACGAGTTTGGGCGGCCGGGACGGTTCGCCCGATCACCTGAATCTGCTGACACTGCATTCCGCAAAGGGCTGTGAGTACGACGTCGTCATCATGGTTGGACTCGACCTCGGAAATCTGCCGTGGCGCAATGAAACTCCAGAGAAGTTGCGCGAAAGTCGCCGGCTCTTCTATGTGGGACTCACACGTGCTCGCGACGAGGTCCACATGCTGTATTCGGGCTTCGTTGATGGCCGCTATGGCCCTATGCGCTTTGGGCGCTCGCCATTCCTTGATGAGCTGGAGGCGCGAATGCGTGCCGCTGGCATTTGAGTGTGAACCCGAGAATCTGGAGTGTCGGTGCTGCGTCGGCGCATGTCGAGCAACACCACAGTCGAGCTACATCTTTGCAGCCAAGCGATTGGCTGCGAAACGCTCGCGCGAGAGTCTGGCGGCGTTATTCATCGAGTCTAGGTTATCGATACACCATAGACCGTTGATGCAAAGAAAGCGCTCACTAAGCACTGCTTCAAGTATGTTTGGAAGGGTTGCGTTGAAGAATCCGGCACCCTTGACCGTTGGGGCCGGATCTAGCTCAAGCATCGCGACCGGCAGGTCAGAAAGGCACGGGCCGAAGTGGCCAGCCGAAGGGAACTTGCCCCCAAACTCGGTGCGCAGACGCTCCTTTCCCATGCTCTTGGTGAGAGTGCTATATCGCTCCTGCCGCAGCAACCAAAGAGACTTGATGCCCGCCTCGCGGTACCGCTCTTGGCGTTTACGGTAGTCACGGAGCGACTGATACGATCTTTGGATCTCGACAGCCAACCTAACCCCATTGCGCTCACCCCAGACATCAGCCTGCCAGCGACCTGCATCACCCGAACCCGGCATTTCAACCGAGGCACGGAATCCAAGATCTTCAAGCACGCTGCGCACAAGTATCTTGGCCGCCAGGTGCCATTGGCTTTCTTCGGAAGTACTGCACGCACCTCCTAGATGCGCGAAGAAGGGGTACCCATTAGCACTAACCTTGGGAATCGCTGGAGCGTTGCAGCAAGGCATCAGCAGATCACCGATGCAGTACGCCCGTTGCAACTCTTCCCACTGCGCCTGAGACATATGCAGTGCGTTGGCTGCACCAGTACCATCTGCATATGCTGCTTCGATCACCATAGCCATAGTGCCTCCTTGAGTCTCGGTATTGTCTAATCAGTTTAGCCTTCCCCGCGCTGGGACCGGGGCGGTGATCGAATCCTCCGAACAGCAATTTCCTAGAAAAATGCCGGCACCCCCGAAAGGATGCCGGCAGACAGCAGATCACGCAGTTACCAATTGCCGGGCCAATGCGACCTCCACGGAATCACCATCCTGGTTCAGGACATCGAGCCCCGATTCGGGTACATCGCCCGAAGTGGACTGCGAGACCATGATCTTCTTGGCCATCAGCTCCAGGCAGGTCATCTGCGAGGAGCCGGCGTAGCCCAGGTAGATCACGCGCACGGACAGCTTCTGCCCGATACGCCAGGAGCGGCGTGCCGCCTGCTGGAGCGAGTACACGTTGTAGCCCGACTGCATGAACACGATCGTCGGAAACTCCAACAGGTCCAATCCCGTCTTGACAAGCTCGGGATTGGTGATGAGCACGTCGATGCCACGGTCCAACTGCTCGGCGATCCAGTCCTCGCGGCGGCTGGCATCCACGCTTGCGCGCAGTACCGCCACTTTGAAGCCTTCCTGCTCCAGCAATACCTTCAACCGGCTAGTCGTGTCGCGCGTGCCGGTATAGACCGTGTAGGCCAGAACCTTGCGGCCCTGTGCTTTCTCTTCCCTGCAGATGTCGATCAGCTCACGCTCCTTGGGGCTGATCTCGAACTCGTTGAACTGAGCCGGGACGAACGCCAAGGTATTGCGTGTACGCGGATGCACCACGGTCTCCGACCGGAAGCAGCAGTCCGGCCAGGCCAGCAGCACGTTGAGGACCACACCCAGCAAGGTCGTATCGCGTCGCGCCAGAGCCTGTTTCAGCTCCGCGGTCAGCCGACCCGCCAAATCGCGGTAGGCCGCGGCTTGCGCCGTGTCCATCGCGACTTCACGGAACTCCTCGTCATACGGTGGCAGAACGTTGCCGCCGATGTCTCTGAGCTTGAGGAAGATCGTGAACGGCAGGATGCAGCGCAGCACGCCCTTGGGGCCGAAGCCCGGAGCTTTGACCGTTCTGACACTGACTTTCGTGCCTTTCGCGGTCTTGTGCGCCGTGCCGGTGCTCTCGGAATAGATGTCCTTGAGGACTCCGTGATCGCGCATGAACGCCATCGCGGCCGAGGTCATGCTGCCGCTCGTGGTCGGGCGGTAGCCGTCTTCGATCATCCGCCCGGGAAGGGCTCGGAACAACAGGTAGAACAGATCGTCGCCGTAGCCGCCCATCAACGTGCCGGTCAGCAGCAAGGTCTTGCGAGCCTTCGCTGCCAGCACGCCCATGGCCTGGCCCTGGGCGCTGCCGCCGTTCTTGTACTCGTGCGCCTCGTCGGCGATGAGCAGGTCGAACGTGCCTTGCGGCAGGTAGCGCTTGATGAACTCGGACGGCTGATAGCCGCCCTCGCCAAAGCCGAACTCCATGTTGGCCATCGCACGTTCCATGCGTGTGGCCTGGCGGTCGGAAAACACCAGCTCGCCGTTGCCGTCCATGAGGTTGATGAACTCATGTACGTTGTCTCCCAACATGGAGGCGAGGAAACCATCACCGAAGCGTTTCATGAGCTTCTGCGCGGTGACTTCGCCGATCGTCGGGATGCGCTTCAAGGCTTTGAGAACGGCCGAAGACTGATCGCTGCCGGGCAGACTTCTCGGGCGGATCAACGTCCACAGGGGTGCGGCGCAATGGCTGCACTTCCTGCGGTACTCCTCGGCTTCGAGCGCGACCGGGTTGACCGGCTCGCCGTCGAGGTCGGTGATGACCGTGCCGCAGTCAGGGCACGCTGCCACGTCGCCATGGCGGTTGCGCCGCGTGGTGAAGACGGGCTTCCAGTGGAATCCCATCCGCATCCTGACGCGCCCCAGGACAAAGAACTCCTGGCCCGTGGGCTGCACACCTAGCTGCTCGCGCAGCTTGATGAGCTTGACCAGCGTATCCGGCCCGTTGAGCACCCACACCTTGGCGCCTGCCACCGTTTCCTGGATCTCGCGCCGCCACTTGTAAACAAGGTGTGGGGGCGAAAGAACCAGGGTGCGGCGGTAGCCTTCGGCGTTGAGCACGGCGGCCGTGGCGATGCCGACGGTCGTTTTGCCGCAGCCCATTTCGCCATTGACGATCGCGGCGCGTTCGCCATGATCAATCAGCAGCTCGGCAGCGGCATGGACGACTTCGGTCTGGGCCTCAAACAGCTTGCGCTTGAGGCTGGCGACGACGAGTTGCCGGTGCGCCTGTGGCTGACCGGTATAAACCGGCGGGTTGGCACGGTTGAGGGAGTCGAGCAGTTCGTCGCCGAACTCACCGACGAAATCCTGAAGGCTCTGGGTCAGAGGGGAAGATTCCGCATCGAGCAGTTCGCCCTGTACGGGCGTTGCTTCTTTGGCAGTGGTATCGAGATCGAGGGACATGGTGATGCTCCAAGGAAAATGGGGCATCACCACCCCAGCGGGCAATGGGATGCCCCGAGGTGGGAAGAAAGATGCGACGCGAGGCCGCTGGATGAGGATCAGTACTCGCTCGGAAGCAGCAACGTTGTGACGCTGCGATCCCATTCGGTGATGATCCAGAGCTTCAGGTCAGGCGCGACCTGGTAGGACGAAAACAGGCGATCCTCGCCGGACTGCAATGCCACGTCGTTCTGGCGCCGGTCGTTGTCGAAAAGGTCGCCCCAGTCGCCGCTGAGGTGGCGGCGCAAGTACTCGGTCGGATTGAGCCGGCCTTGCCGGATAAGCGCATCGACGCCGGCCGTCGCGACCAGATGTCCGGTCGGGAATAGAGGCCGAGGAACGACGCTGGCGAAAACAACTTCTTGTGCCATGGGTTTTTCCTAAAGAAATGGAAAGGCCACGGCCCCACGGGGCGCGTGACCCCGGTTGGGTGGATGAATGCAGGAACAGGCGCTGGCGGCCTGCCTGAAGGAAACGGCTACGCGGCCGGAGGACAGTCCTCGGACGGCAGCACGATGTGGGTGGCGCTGCGATTCGCTTCGGTGACGACGCGGATGGTCAGCTCGCGGGTGACGATGAAGAGCGAGTCGAGGCAATCGCCGGACAGCAAGGCGGCATTGTTCTGTTGCCACTTGTCGTCGGTGACGTCGCCCCAGTCGCCCCTGACATGGCGCTGGAAGTACGGTATCGGGTCGAGCCGGCCTTCACGCATCAGGCGGTCGATGCTTTCGCTGAAGATCAGTGCGCCGATCGGGAACAACAGATTGCGGCGGTTGCGGTCAGGAACGTCGTGGGCCATGGGTTCTACTCCTTTGCAGGTTAGTCGGGCCACGGGCCCACCGGGGCAGCGTGACCCCGTTGGGTGGATGAGAACGACGGCGAACCGTCATCGATAAACAGCGATCAGCGGATGGTTAACACCTCGCCCCGCGTTGCGGAGCCAGGCGTCATGTCCCACGCGCGGATGACAGGCACGAACTTGTCGGTGAGGATGCGGGTCTCGGCGATGGAGCCGTCTTCGCGTTCGGTGAATTCCCGCTGGAGCGTCTTGTCCTTGTGGGTGTCACCTTTGACGATGAGCACGCGCCCGGTCTTGGAGCGCACAACCCCCGAGATCGCGCCCGCGGCCAGAGCCAGGGCGAGATGCCAGTGGGACAAGGCACGCGCGGGCGGACGCAGCGACTGCTGCGCGGCTCCCAGGTGCGTATCCAGCGACGGCCAGAGGCCTTGGAGCCGACCAACCTCATCGGCGAACTGCTCCGGCTCCATCGTCACGCGGAAGAAATGCTCCGGCTCGGCCGGACTGGCGGGGATGATGTACGGCAGGAACGGCCATTCGCTCGGCAGTTCCTCGGCTTCGACTTCGCCAAGCCCAACCTGCAGCAGCAGATTGCGCACGGCCTTGACGCCATCGGGTGCCTGCTCGCGCTGACGCACCCTGCGACCGAAGATCACCACCTGCTTGAACTGCGTTTCCACCGCTCGGTAGATCCGCAGGTCGGTGTAGTGGCGCGTCAGCCAGCCGACCAGCTCCGCGTCGAGCACGTAGCCGGGGACGATGAAGACCAGCACGCCGCCGTACTGCAACAGCGACAGGCTGCGCTGATAGAACAGTTTTTCGAGGCGGGCACGGCCCTGTCCCTGATAACCGATATTGCCGTTGACGTCCTTGGACAGGTCGCCATACGGTGGGTTGAGCCAGAGCAGCCCGAACGACTGCTTGGAGATCATCGCGTCCATGAGGTCCGCATGCAGGCAATGATCGACCAGGCCGCGGGCATGGCGTGCCCGCTCGGCGTCGAACTCGACCGCGAACGCCTTTACCTGCTCGCGCCCGAGGGCATGAGCAGCTTCGGCGATCGCCACGCCTTCGCCTGCGCAGGGATCGAGGATGCACATCGACCCGTCGCTGGGCATCATTGCGTTGAGGGCTCTTTCGAGCGTGGGTTCATCCGTGGGGAAGTATCCGTTTTTCACGAAATTGCGGGCGAGCCGCGGGAACATGAGGGCCATGGAAGTCTCCTGGTTGGCGGGGATGAAAGGCGGAAGCACGCAGAGGCGTGCTTCCGCGGGTGGGTCAAGCCGCTACCGCTTCCGGCGTCCAAATCTTGGCCGGAAAGGATAGGCGGTGAGTACGTCACTGCGGATCAAGGAGCCCAGCGCCAGGGTCAGCGCCGGCACGTCGATGGCGAGCCGATGACCTTCCAGTGGCCCGAGGGCGAACGGAAGGCGGGCCAGCATCTCGCGGGTTTGCAGCAGTTCCAGCACGGTCTCGCGCCAGTGATCGAGCAGCGGCAACGGGCAGGTGTCCCGCACCAGCGTCCACATGCGGTCAAGCCGGTGGGCGTTGCCGCGTGGCAGCAGTGCGAGCGCGCTGGCGTTGGCCTTGTCGGGCTTCACGCAGCGGCGATCGAACAGCCACACGTTGGAGAGCGATCCGAACAGCGTTCGTCGGTAGGCGCGAGTCATGCGCTTTTCCAGACGATCGACGTTGCCGATGAACACCGGGACGCTGCCGCCCTGGTCGGTGATGACGTGGAACTGGTCCAGTTCCTGCTCGTCGCGCCCGAGGGTCAGGCGAGCGAGGAACTGCTGGACGGCGGTGTCCCGCGCCCAGATCGAGAGGAAGACGAGGTTGCCTTGGTCATCGCCGACGCAAGCGTCGGCCATCACGTCGGAGCATTCGTCGATGCGGTAAAGCGTGGTGGAAGAAGTGTCTGCGGGCATGGTGGTGTCCTCGGATGAACGGGAACAGCACCGCCCGCTGGGGCAAGTACTGCCCCAAGGGGTGGAAGAAAACCGCTCAGTCCGGCTCGAACTGCCGGGTGTGCGGGTTGAAGTGAAGTGCCTCGTCCACCGCGGTAATCGGCGTGAAGCCGTCCAGGTAGATGTTGTTGAGGTACTGGTCGCGGTAGGTCAGTGCCCGCCGCGCCTGATCCTCGGTGAGGCCGTCGCTGATGAAGTACGCCAGCATTTCCTCGTCGGAAGAAACTTCGTCGTTGGACAGACTCCCTTCGACGAGCTTCAACAACGCGGGCGGGAGCGCAGCCAGGATCGGGTCCATGTCGGTTCCTCCTGGCTCAGACCAACAGCGCTGCGGCGGGTGCCGTGGAAGCCGTCGGTGTGCGCCGCTGCGCGTGGTGGGCGCGAACGCCTGCACGCCATTCGGCGGACTGCTCCGGTGCGAGATCCAGATAGGACAGCGGGCACGAGTAGTAGTACGGGTGCATGGACTCTTCCAGCGGCTTGTAACCCCACTGGCTTCCACTGCGTTCAAGCAGATCGCAGCGGATGTAGCGCAGGGATTGACCCGGTGCGAGATCACGATGCACGCCTTCGACCTTGGCCGTCACTTCCGCGACGGACCAGAGGACGTTGCCACGCAGCGCGTGGGCGATGACCTTGACGCTGGCGCGCTCGGTCTCCTGCGGTGTGATCAGTTCCGCGATCAGTTCAGATCGCGATTGGGGGGAGAAATACCTGCCCATGAAAGGCCTCCTGAAAAGTGGAGCCGGAGGCCTCCCCGCGGGGGAGAACCCCCAGCGGGTGATGGAATGCCGCGTTAGCAGCGATGAAGTCGCGTGTCAGTACTCAAGATCACCGCAACCGGCCGGGCAGCAATCCCGATCGATGCCGTGCATGCAAATGCCGTTTTCGGCATTCCAGTCCTGAGTCTCATGCCTTTCGGCGGGTGTTGCGTAGTCCCCGTATTCCTCTGCTATCTGCAGGGCATATGCCTGCTGATGCTCGGGTAACCGATGTACTTGCGCGTCAACTTCTGAACTGAACCGTTCCACGTACCAGTCGTGAGACTGTCCGCAGCCATGGATGGCTTGCTTGGCAGCCGTCTCGCAGACAGCCCGCCACGCGGTTTCATCCAGTGCGGAACGGTGGGTATCTGAAGCGATGTTGGACATGATGGAGACCTCCAAAGAAAAGGCCGGGGTCTCCCCCGCATGGGGAAAGAACCCCGGCGGGTGGATGAAGAACACCGCGGATGCGGCGTCCGCGATCACGCAGGTTGCAGTTCGGCCTGGCGGCCCCACTCCTGCGTCTTGAAGTCCAGCGCGTAGCCAAGTTCGCCCAGGCGGACGATCTGCGCGCGCAGGGTGAGGCGGTCGATGGTCGAATCCAGTTTCACGGACTCTCCCAGCGGCCAGAGCAGCCTGAACAGTGCGGCGTCGCCATCTTCGGTGCTGCCGGGGGCAGCAGCCACAGCGGGCGTCGGCGCATCCATGCCGAAAGGCGTGGTATCGACCAGCGGGTCCGCGGACGCCTGCACGGATGCGGGCTTGGCGGGCCTGGATGCCTTGGTGGGCTTGGCCGGCGTTGCCGCAGGCTGCGCCCCCAGTTCTTCATCGAGCGGATCAATATCCTGGGTTGAAAAGCCGCGAATATCCTCGCGGCTCAGTTTGTCAACGCCGAAGAGCGTCATGCCATCGAGGTTGCAACGAATCTCGAACTTGATACCGCCCCGCATGGGGATCGGATTCGGAAAGATGTAGCGGATCACGAACTCCCCGTCGTACTTGCCTTCAGGGTATTGCTCCAGTTCCGCGTCCTTCACCGCGAAGTTTCCGATAGGGGTGACGAGGTAGCCGACGCAGAACGGACCATTGCGGCCGTGGATTGTGCGGATCGAAAGCTGGCCCGATACGACGATGGGTGGGACTGACCTTGCGGATGCCGATGTGGCTGTCATGATGGTTCTCCTTGGGGAGCAGGGAAAAGGCAGGGCCCCGTGAGGGGCCATGCCGGATCAGAACGAAGCAGCCAATGCCGGCTCCTGCTCTTCGGCTTCACCTGCGGGCTCGCGCTCGGCGGACTCGATAAGCTGGTCGGTAGCGGTGTCGGCAGCAACCTCGGCTTCGGGCGCGGATGCGTCCTCGGCCTGCGGCGCCTCGGCTTGCGCCTGGCTCGTCGGATAGACCTGGGTGCCGTCGATCTTGATGAGACCGATGTGGACCAGCGTCGATTCCAGGCTCGCTCCCGGTTCCCCGGCGCGCTCGCCCTTGGTGCGGATGTACGGATCGATCTTCATGTCGTTCAGACGGAAGGCGATCAGCACCTTGCGGTCCCCTTCGATGGCCTGCACGCATCGGCGAACCAGATGCTCGGCTTCAGGGGTGGAGACGATGGTGTCGATGTACCGATAGTCCGGCTCATCGACGGGGCCGGCCAGTGCGGCGATCGAGCACGACAGGAAGGGGTCGCCATCCTTCGGGGTGACGTCCTTCGGACGGTTGAGGTAGCCGATGCCGTGGGTGACCAGTTCATGCTTCTCGATCGAGGCCAGTTCGGCCTGGTCGATCAGCTCGGCCTTGAGCAGTCGCGCCTTGAGGGACGCGGCGGCCTGGCCTTTCTGCTCACCCTTGTCGCGGATGTACGCATCGCCCCACAGATCGCCGAGGCGGAAACGCACCAGCGGGCGCTGCTTGGGATCGTCAACGCCGATGTAGCGCTGAACGAGCTTCTTGGCCTCGGCACCCGAGACCTTGACGTCGAAGTAGCGGTAGCTGGGGTCCTTAGCGGAGCCGACCAACGCGGCGATGGTGCATGCCAGGAAGGGCTGCGCACGGCGGCCGCCCCGGACGGGAACCTCGCGGGCACGTTGGACATAGCCGATGCCCGAGGTGTGGAGGTCGAAATATGATTTCTCGTTGGAAGTGGTGTTCATGGTGAATCTCCATTGGAAGAAGCGGAGACACACCAGGCCCACACATGCGGGGAAAGGTGCGTAACCCCGCGGTGGGTTGATAAGGCGAAAGCATCCGCCACCAGAGACTGGTGGCCGCTCGCGGACGGATGCGGTGCGAGCTGGCTCGGTCACACAGTGGAAACTGCGCCGCAACCTCGAAGACCGATGGTTGCCTGGCATGTCGCTGACAACGTCAGCAGGCATGGGGTCAGCATGGCCGGGCCTCGCGCGCGCGACAGCAATCAATCGGCATCCGGGTGTTTCCCTTTGCCCGTGCCGCCCGGCGCTGCCAAAAAGAAAGCCCCCAAACGGGGGCTGCGAGGGCCGAGCGGTGAATGCCGCGTCAGGCGGGAGGTACCACTTCCAAGGACAGATGCGTGTCAGAAGCGAAGAGCATCAGGTCATCCGTGCTGTGCAGAATGCAAGTAAAGACGCTATCGGCCGGATCGAAGAACTCGGCAAAGTCGTCGGCACCTAGCATATGCTTGGCCAGGTACCACCAACCCTCGAATGGATCGGAATCCGGGTTGCAGCCGACGGCATATGCTAGAAGCTTCATTCGGCCATCGGGATAGCGCTCCCCGCGCTCGGCGAGGAAGTACACGCCCTGATCCTTGGCGAGGACGACGCGGCATTGGTTGGCGACGGCCTCGGCCAGCACGGGGCGAAGGTCGGAACCTTTGAATCGCAGTGACATAGTTGAAATCTCCTGTATGGATAAGAAAAAAGGCCCTCCATCCAAATGGATGGAAGGCCTGTGGGGTAGGCTGCTCACTCAGCCGTAATACCGCTGGGCTTCCTGAGATGGAACGAAGCGCGCGTTGCGACCAGTGGAGATCGGAAGCTGCAAGCGCCCGGTCTCTTCCGTCGAGAAGCGCGTCGCCGGGCCGAACTCGTTGGACCAGAAGCCAGCGCGGTCGCTGATGGCCGACGCTTTGGGCGAATACACCACCCAGCAGCCGTTTGCCTTGGACGTCATGCCGGCACCGCCTGGCGCCGCTTGGTGGCCTTGGTGTCGATCACACTCACGTCGATCAGGCGCCAGCGCCCGTCGTCGATAAGCCGCTCCAGCACTTCACCGAGCATGTCGAAATACACCTCGTCGTGCCGATCGACCAGCTCACCGTCGTGGCGCAGCTCCACCACGTAGGTGTCGCCGCCGCGGTCGTAGAGGATCGTCACCTGGCCCTCGAACTTCGCGGTCGAAACCGTGAAGCTGATCGCCGGAGGCGTTTCGATGATCTTGGACGGCGTGGGATCGACCCAGGTGAAGTCGCGGGCGCCCGCATCGACCAGCATGTGGGTGATGCGACGGAACCCGTCTGGCGCCGGCATTTCCTCCAACTGCTGGATGAGCTGGCCCAGTTCCATGCACTGCGGCTCGGGGATGGGCAGCTTGGCAGGCGCGGAGCCGAGGATGTGCTTGGTGATGGTGTAGGGAACACCGTCCGCGGTCTTCTCGGTGATCACCTCCGGGGTGTCCGCGCGCAGGCCGTCGAAGCGGCGGCGGGCATACGGTTGGACATGCACCTTGGCGCCTTCGCTGGGAACGGTAGTCACCAGGTCGGGATCGAGCACCGCAAACTCGCTGGGCTTGAGCTTGACGACAATGGCGTCGTCGTTGGCCGAGACAACCTTGCCGTCGAAGGGCTTGGGGTCTATGGCGAAGCCAAGCGTCGAGGACTGCGGCTGATCATCGAACACGCGGTACTTGAACGACCGCACGTTGCGAGGCACATGGCCTGCGACAAGCGAAGGCATCATGGATTTGATGAGGGTACGATCCATGGGAATCTCCTTGAGGAAGAACAAGGGATTCCCGCCCGCAAGGGAGAGATCCCTTGTGGGTGGCGTGGATGGACGCGGAACGTCCGATAAGAAAAAAGACCAGCACGGTTTCCCGCACTTGCAGCCTTGAAGGTCTCGGCTGCCTGGGCATGTGTCGGCAACGCCGACGAACATGGGGCAAGAATGGCCCTGGGCCGCGCTACCCGCCCGCATGAAACGGCACTGCGCCGCGCCCAGTTTCCTGCGCTACGGGCAAGAAAAAGCCCCTCGAAAGGGGCTGGATGGATCAGGCTTCGTACACGAAATAGTGTTCGCGCTGACGTGGAAAGAACACGTGCTTCCACGTGTCGCCGCTGGTGTTGCCACCGTCGAAGACGACCATTTCGTAGTCGTCAATGTCGCTGTCCACCAGGTCGGCGCTGGCGATATGGCGCATGTGTAGCATGCCTCTCGTGCGCTCGAATACCAGGATCTGGCCGATGGCGTCGTCCTGGCTCATGGCGTTGACGCAGGCTCCGAGCTGGTGCTCGAAGTCGGGTGCATGCGAGATGAGGTCGGGGAACATGAGGTTGCTCCTATGAAAATGGATCAGCCCAGCTCCGGGTGGGAGACGGGCTGACATGGGGAAGAACAAAGAGGAAGAATGGTGCGTGGCGCGACTGCTAGGACTCGGCCAGCGGCAAGCCCAGTAGCGCGGGCGCATCAGCGTCGAGGATGAGAATGCGCACATCGGCCTGGCCAGCCAGTTCAAGGATGTTCGCCAGGTCGTCCGGCATGCCCTTGTTCCGGTGCTCTTGTCGAAGCTGCTCCGCGCCGATGCCCTCGGCATGCTCCAGGTTCTGGTCCGTCCAGGGCGTGGAAATCAGCTTGACGCCGATCGCCGGGCTGTACGGAACCCGGAAGGCGATGAACAGAAAGGCCTCCGGCGTGGCGAGGTCTGCCAGGTTGGCGAGGTACTGGCCGGTTTTCCGGCTGATGTGCGCGCTGCTGATTTCCCAGCATCGGCTGTAATAGCCGGTCTCGAAACTCAACCGCTGCACCACGTCTCGCGCGGCTTCGGCCGAATAGGTGTCACCGACGTGGATCGGGCGGCCGTCGAAGTCGTCCCCGTGAATGGCATAGACCACGGCACCAACTACGCCTTCGCCGCTGACGCCTTCAACAGCATTGCATTCGGCCATCAGTTCGGCGCTGACAGGTTCAGTGCCATTCCTGACCACCGCGAACTCGCTGGTGACGATGCAGGGGGAAGAAACCAGTTCCTCATCGGAGAGATGCTGTTGGCTCACGTGGATGGCTCGCCAGACATGCGGGCTTCCGTCCTCGTAGCTGATGGACAGCGTGCGGACGATTTTCAGATTCCAGTAGCCGCGGACAAAGGGATTGGGATTTTGGGACATGGGATTTCTCCAGATTGAATAATGGAGCCAATCCCCGCCACCGGGAATTGGACCCGGTGGGTTGAAAAGAGAAAATGCGTCAGTCGGCACTGATCGTTGGCGTCTGGGCCAGCCGTTCGGCGATGCGATGGCGCACATTCAGGCGGAAATGCTCGTCGTTGATGCCCGCGAGCAGATTGGCGGCCTCCAGTGCGATCAACGCCGAGGCCTCTTCGATGTCGCTGGCCTTAATGGCTTTGCGCAGTTGGTCGCCGAGTTGGAGTGCCTGCGAGGACGTTCTGAAGACCTGGACCTCGCGGCTCAGGTAGCAGCCGCTGCCGCCGAACTCGAACAGCCTTGGCTTGCTGCAATACCAGCAGCCCTCGAACTGGATGGCGGTCAGGTCATGGCCGTCGTCGAAGCAGGTTGCGATCAGAAGTAAGGCCTCCAGATCGGCGCTGTCCTCGAACTGGTGTTGTTCGATCAGGTTCTGCAGTTCCTGATCCTGGTCGGCTCCGAAGTGCACGGCCAGCAGTTCGAGCAGTGGAGGAATCGACAAGCCTTCGTCGTCGGGCATGGGTATGCCGAGTTGCGCTGCGAGGTCTTCCAGACCGCCCAGCACATTTGACCATTGCGGATCATTGGTCTCGGCGATCCTGGCGATGTAGGCATGCCCGTTGCCGGGATAGCTTTCATCCAATGCGAAGACGCCGAACAGCGCCTGGATGACGGGGGTAACACGATCAAGCATGAGAACGCCCGTGCCCTCGTAGTAGTTGTTTGCCATGGTGGCTCCTTTCGAGAAGTGAGCGGAGCCAGCCCATGCGGACGGTGGCATCCGCAAGTAATAGCCCGAGGCCGTTGGCGCTGGGCGATGGCGAAGAAATTGAGGGACATGGCTTTGTGGGCGCATGTCCCTCTCGGGGGGAACGAAAAGCAGTGGTGCGCCGGGGACCGGCTCACCAGCCGTTGTAGTTCACCAGCAGGTCGGCGATGACCTTGCGGCGTTGCAGATCGAGACCGTCGAAGTCCGACAGTCCGTTGAAGTGGCAGCGCTTGAGCATGGCACCGCCCTCGCGCGCGTTGTAGAAGCTGACCATGGCGGACAGGAACATGCGTTCGCCGCTGCTCAGGACGCCGAGGGCATCGTTGAGCTGCAGCATGTTGGGACGCAGATCCCACTTGCTCTTGGCCTGGTTCAGACCTTCACGGGTGCCGTCACCGAACCATTCGGGGCCAGCGATCTCGACACCGCGCTTCCAGGCCTCGAAGAAGGCTTGGGGCGCGGCAGCGAAATGCTGTTCTTCCCGCATGATCTGATCGACAACTTCCCGGGGCAGTAGCTGGTTCATGACGTGATTCCTCCAGTTGGATCAGGGAATGGCGAGCTGGGACCAGCCGCCTCTTTCGAGGGCACGTTGAGCCGCGGCATAGCTGCGGAAGTACTCGCGGGATTCCCGCGAAACAGGGCCTTCGGTATCGCGCGTGCCGATGTAGTGACCGGCGGCGCTTTGCAGGACTTCGAGCGGCAGGAACTTGCCGCAGTAGGTCGAGGCTAATTCGCCAAAAGAGGCTTGCTGGGACATGGACGGGCTCCTTGGAAAAGCGGGGCCTTGTCCCTCACGGGATGGCAGCTCCCGCACGCGGTGGATAAAAAGCATCGACGTCACGGGGACGCGCGTCCGCAGACCTGATGCGATGCGGACTGGTGGGCAACGCGGGAGAGACCCGCGGCAGCCTGGAACCCTGGCTGCTGGCATGTGCTGACCGGAATCAGCGAACATGCGGGCAGCTTCGTGCGCGGGCCGTGCCGCGTCAGTTGGAAAACGGCATCCGGTCCAGCCCCGATTGCTGGGCTCGGAGAAAGAAAAAGCCCTGCACGAGTGCAGGGCTGTCAGGAGGGTGCGGTGGCGCTGGGTCAGTCGGGCTTGTCGCCCAGGACATGCTGCTTCCACAGGTCAAATGCCTGCTCGGGCGAAAGCTCGGCGAGGATGACGATGGGCTGGGCCTGCCTGGCGCGCAGCGAAGCGAAGTACGCCTTGCGGTCGGCGATGGCCTTGAGCTTGATGCCTTTGATGAACAGCAGTTTGCCGTCCTTGATGAACAGCACCTTGTTGCCGATGTCGCGGTTGAACGCGGCTCGCACCTTGCGTTCTGCGTGCATGGCATCGGCCAGTTCATCGACCAGGAAGTCGAGCGTCATGTCGATGTAGTGAGGGTCTTCACCCTCCTGGCCGAGGTCGAGCGGCGCAGGCGGCAGTCCCTTGGCGAAGGTTTCGGCCTGAGCCAGCAGCGCCGCCTTGCCATTGAGCGCGCGCAGGAACGTCGAGCCGCCGTGGCCGTCGTTGCGGGCCTCGGCGATGGGAGTACCGTCGAACACGACGGTGGCGCTGAAGCACATCGTTTCCTCGCTGGCAAAGTCGGCCACCTTGAGGTTCTTCAGCGTGATGCGGTCTTGCTTGGTGATGTTGTCCATGGGAAGTCCTGAAATCGACCGGGTGGCGACATGCCCCTGACGGGACGTGGCGGCCATCCCGTGGGTTGGAGAAAAAAGAGGCATCAATGCCCCGGTGGGCAGCGTTCGCCGGTGAGATGCCGAGGCGAACTGGCGGGTGGCGCGGTTGGAACCCGCGGCAGCCTTGACACCCTGGCTGCGGGCGGCTGCCGGTACATCGGCAGTGCAGGAGGAAGAATGGCGCGGGCCGCAGGCTGCGTCGCCGATCAATCCGAAGCGGTTGAGCCCGTCTTGTGTAGGCACTGCACCAGCCGCTGGCCCAGCCATGCCATGCACGGGACGGCCATGGAGTTGCCGATCGCCTTGTAGCGCGGCGCATCCGCGGCGGGCTTGCCGCGGTACGGGATCAGCGTGTAGTCGTCGGGCATGCCTTGCAGCCGCTCGCACTCCACGGGCATCAGCCGCCGCACGCGCCAATGCGACCAGTCGCCGGGGCCGGGGTCGTTCCAGTCGTAGCGGAAATGCGCCTCGAAGTCGGGGGTCAGCACATGGGGCTTGTCCGCGCCCCCGCCGCTGGTGCGCAGGGCGGCCGATACGTTGCCGCCCAACTCGGCGGCAAGACCCTGCTCCCGGCCGCGCAGGGACACGCAGGCCACCATCGGCACCCCGTAGCCCGGCTTGCCGTTGGACAGGACGGTGCAAGCGACCTGGCCATGACCTGACTCGAAGCGCACTTCACCGCGATTGTTCTGCGCGAAGGCAATCGCGGGCACGACACCCGCGTTCGCATGGCTGTTGCGGTGGCCGCCAGCGCGCAGCGTCGGCGTCAGGTCGAGCGTGGCATCGGCGCCGCTGCCCTGAGCGGTGAAGGCGATGATCGGAACTCCCTTGCCGGTGCCATCCTCGCTGCTGCCCTTGCCGTTGTTGGCGGTGTCGAGGGTGTGGGCGATGCTGCCAGCGACCGACTGCACCATGAACGTCTCGGTGCGAATGTCGTGCTTAGGGCCAGCGGCTATGAGGCATGCCGCCACATCGACGGGGCCAATGCCGCCGCTGAATCCGAACGTCGTCGTGACCTTGCCGTAGAACTGCTTCAGTCCTGCGAATCCTGCGAGGCCTGCGCCTGCTGATTCAGTACCCGGTCCAGCAGCGCTGGCAACTTCTTGCCACGGCGCGCGGCCCGCACAAGAATCCCCGAGCAGGCCTGCGCGCTCAAAAAGTACTTCTGCGGGATCGAGGTCATCTCCACCACTTGCCACAAGAAACACGCGCTTGCGGCGTTGGGCGACGCCGAAATATTGAGCGTCGAGCACGCGCCAGGCGATGCGGCGGCGGGGTCCAGACACACAACCAGCGTGCGCCCATTTTTCCCCTGGCGGCTGGAGCGCACGGCTTTCTCCGGCCAATGCGCCCAGGAAATGCCCGAAGGCATTGCTGCGGTCGTTGAGGACGCCTGGGACGTTTTCCCAGACGAGCGTTGCCGCCGGGCGGCGGTCTTGATGGCGGGTTTGGTCGATGGCATTTGCAAGCTCCACATAGGCAAGGGAAAGGGCTCCGCGCGGGTCATCCAGCCCGCGGCGGCTACCTGCAACGCTGAACGACTGGCACGGCGTGCCGCCGACCAGGATGTCGGGCGCCGGCACGGTGCCGGCACGCACCTGGCGGGCGATCGCGGTCATGCCGCCCAAATTGGGCACGCGGGGGTAACGGTGGGCGAGCACGGCGCTCGGGAACGGCTCGATCTCGGCAAACCATGCGGCTTCGAGGCCGAGGGGTTGCCAGGCGAGGCTCACGGCCTCGATGCCGCTGCACACGCTGCCGTACAGCAGTGGCGCGGGCTGGGGCGCACCGCGTGGGGTGCGAGGTTGCGGGTTCATGGCGTGTCTCCTGTTCGTGTGGCCCTGGACCGTTTGGCCGGGCCGGGACGTTGATCGGCAGGAGAAAGGCGCCGAAGGCCCAGCGGCCTTCGGCTCGGGAGGACAGAACCACCCGTGGGCTGATTGGCAGGCCCGGTCGTCGCTAGAACCGTCTGCTGTCAGCAATCGCACCCGGCGCATGTCGTGGTTGGCGCCGGTATCTTCTGGCGCACATCCGCGCACAAAAGGAGCCCAGTTTTTCGCCGTTGGGCACGGCATCGAATACCGCTGACCGTGAAGGGTCTCCGGGTGGCTCGCAGCCTGGCAAGCCATCGGGGGACCCTTCGCAGGGGCGGAAAAATGCAGATCAACAGAAGGCGCCGGGAAACCCCGAGCATGGTTCGCGGAGAAGCTACCTTCAGGTCCCGCAGCCGGGTACGGCTGGGCGGGACGCGCACACGGACAAGAGAAGGCGTTGCGCGCTGGGCATCCCGCAGGGCGTGCGGGACATTGGCCACGCCGCCGATGGCGGGCACGGCTCTCGGGAAACGGGGTCGGTCAAGAGCCTTTGCGGCCGCTACTGCGCGGGCGCGAGGCACCGCGCTTGGACGCGCCGGTTTCGACCGGCAGCGTGCCTTTGCAGTCGGGGTAGCGACTGCACGACCAGAAGGGGCCGGTCTTGCCGGTGCGTTGGCGCGTCGGTGCGCCGCACTGCGGACAAGCAGGCCCCTGGGGAACCTTGATGGACAGCGAGGTGCTGCCGTACTGCGCGATCAGTTGCGAAATCCATGCGGCCTGCTTGCCGATGAACACGTCCAGGGTGAGTTGTCCGGCCTCGATCATGTCGAGCGCCTGTTCCCACACGGCGGTGGTTCCGGGGTCGGCAATCGCCGCGGGTACGGCATCGATTAAGGTGAACGCCGCATCCGATGCGCGAATGGAGCGCCCCTTCTTCACGATGTAGCCGCGGGTGATCAGCCCGCTGATGATGTTGGCCCGTGTCGCCTCGGTGCCGATGCCGACCGTATCCTTGAGCTTCTGCTTCAGGCGCGGGTCTGTCACCAGCTTGGCGACCCCCTTCATGGATTTGACCAGTTCGCCTTGCGTGTAGGGCTTGGGCGGCATCGTCTTGAGCGCCTTGATCTCGGCCTCGGCCACCTGGCACGCCATGCCCTGGCGCAGCGCGGGGAGTACCTGGCTGCGCGCGGTGGTTTCCCTGTCCTCGTCCGCTTGCGGCTCGGCCAGCACCAGGCGCCAACCCTGGGCGGCCACCTGCTTTCCGGTGGCCACCAGCTTCTGCTGGCCGCAGGACAGCTCGGCGATCGTGCGGTCGAACTCGTGGTGAGGGAGGAACTGCGCCAGGTAGTGCGCGCGGATCAGCCGGTACACCGCCAGTTCCTTCTCGCTCATGGCCGAGAGGTTCGCGGGTTCCAAGGTGGGAATGATGCCGTGGTGCGCCGTCACTTTGCCGTCGTTCCAGGCGCGCGAGCGCTGGGAGCGGTCGAGCTGGTCCATGATCGGGCGCAGCGAAGGATCGGTCTTGAGCAGACTGTCGAGAACCGTGGGCACCTCGGCGAACATGCTTTCGGGCAGGTAACCGGAATCCGAACGCGGGTACGTCGTGGCCTTGTGGGTCTCGTACAGGGCCTGGGCGATCTCCAGCGTCTCTTGAACATCCAGCCCAAGCTGCTTGGAACAAACCTCCTGGAGCGTTCCCAGGTCGAACAGCAGCGGCGGGCCTTCGCGCACGCGCTCGGTTTCGACCGACACCACCTGGGCAGCACCTGCGGCGCGGATCTGCTGCGCGGCCTGCTGGGCGATGGGCTGGTGCAAGCAGCGGCCGGCGTCGTCGGTGCAGCCATCGGGCGGAACCCACTGCGCGCTGAAAGCCTGACCGCCCGCGGACAGGGACACGTCGATGGCCCAGAACGGCACCGACTTGAAGGCCGCGATCTCGCGGTCGCGGTCCACGACGAGCTTGAGCGTCGGCGTCTGGACGCGCCCGACCGAGAGCACGCCGTCATAGCCCGCCTGCCGCCCGAGCACGGTGAACAACCGGCTGAGGTTCATGCCCACCAGCCAGTCGGCGCGTGAGCGCGCCAGCGCCGAGTAGTACATCGGCAGCGTGTCGGACGATGGCCGCAGCTTGCCGAGCGCGGTGCGGATGGACGCATCGTTGAGCGCGGACAGCCACAGGCGTTCAATGGAACCGCGGTAGCCGCACAGGTCGATGATCTCGCGGGCGATCAGCTCGCCCTCGCGGTCGGCATCGGTGGCGATGACCAGATGGGTCGCCTTTGCCAGAAGCGCCTTGACGACCTTGAATTGCGTGGCAGTCTTCGGTTTGACCTCGACCCGCCATTGCTGGGGAATGATGGGCAACTGCTCCAGCGACCAGCGCTTGAGGGCCGCGTCATAGACCTCGGGGGTTGCCGCTTCCACGAGATGGCCGATGCACCAGGTGACGGTGACGCCGGAGCCGCTGAGACAGCCTTCACCGCGCTGCGTCGCGCCGAAAATCCGGCCTATGTCCTTGCCCTGGGAGGGCTTCTCGCACAAAAACAGCCGCATGTCCGTCCATCCGAATTCCGTGGTTCATGGAGTTGCTGGAATCGAGGATGCCGAGCGCCACCAGGGGCAGCAGCAAACAAGCCGCATGCGGTGGCGACCACTTTCACGGGGTGGGATGGCTGGGAGGGGAGTAGCGTGCGGCCGGGGGTACGTGGGCCGGGAGTCGCGATTTTCGGGGGCGCGTGGAAGTTGGTGGACGTTGATGGAGCTATCCCCTGGGGATAGCTCGCGAGGGCATGGGGCGACGGACAACCGCCGCCGCCCCATGTCGGGTCACTTCCTGCGCTTCGGCTCCTTCGGCGCGGTCGGTTCCTGGGCGGGCTGGGGTTTCGGCTGCACGTCCTGTGCGGTCTCCTGCTGCCTGGGGCTGAGGGTCACGGACTCGATGCGGAACGGCAGGATGCCGACGCTGCGCGCGTTGATCTGCCAGGTCTCGCGCGGCTGATCCTCGTTGTCCGTCCAGGGTTCGCGCTCCATGCGGCCGACGACCAGCACGCGCATGCCTTTCTGGTACAGGTCCTTCCAGTGCGCGGCGTCGCGGTGCCAGATTTCCACCGGCGCCCAGAAACCGCCGCGGTCCTCGAAGTCGCCGCCCTTGGTGGGGACGGGGTTGTCGAAATAAACGTTCAGCCGCAATAAGCGCCGCGGCTCGTCGTTGCCGTTGGGGAATTCGCGGTACTCCGGTGGCGAGCCGATGTTGCCCTCGCCAGAAAAATGCGTGCTCATGGTGTGATCTCCGTGGTGGTTGAAATACCCGCACCTGGTCGGCGTCGGGCGCGTGCTGGGATACCTGGCGCAATCACCGATCGCGCATGGCGGCGGGAATGGACTTGAGCCGGCGCAGGTAGGCGCCTTCCGCCTCGGCCGCCTTGCTGGCGCACTCCTGCGCCTGCCTGCCCAAGGTGTGCAACAGGCTGATCTGCATGTTCAGCGTGATGCGCTGAAGCTCGATCGCGTGCAGGTCTGCCAGCAGGTTGACCGGCGTGCTGGTGCTGGCCATCAGCTCCTGCCACAGGGCCACGCCCATGGCCGACCTGTCGTGCTTGCGCCAGCGCAAAAACGCCGTGCCTGCGCCAGTGGTCTGCAGGGCCAGTTCGATGGGCAGCAGGTGGAAGGGATGCCCGGCGGCCTGTGGCAGCACCTGTCGCTGCGCCAAGCCAATCAACTCGTCGCGCATGGCGAAGCACTGGCTGGCCCAGGCCTCCAAGTCCCCTTTACCTTTAAAGGGCTTTAAAAGGCCTTTTAGAGAGGCGGCGTGTTCCAGCCGCATGAAGGCGGTCTGTTGCAGCGGACGGAAGTAGCGGGTGTCGCAGTTCGGGTCGCTCATGCCTGCGCGTCCTCGCCCGCAGTGGTCTCGGGTGCCTCGGTGGTGGTGGCCTCGTCGGTGGGGGCATCGGCTGCGGCAGGAGCCTCACCGCGCTGCTGCAGGCCACGGCGCACGATGGGCGGCGCGAACTTCGAGCGGCGCGTGCCTTCCAGCACGTCCTGCGGCAGCTCGCCGAACTTCTCCAGCGCCGCGCGTGCTGCTGCGTTCTTCTCCGCGAAGTCGTCGCGGGTGCAGCCCGAATAGCGGTACTGCTGGGCCAACGAGAACAGGCTGCGCAGTGCATGCGCGCCTTCGTTGAGCCAGCGTTCGAGCGTCGAGCGATCGATCAGCGCGGTGTGGTGCGCGAGGATCAGCTTGCGGGCGATATCGTCGTAGTCGGCGAGCAGGTACACGGCGGCAAAGCCGAGCTGCGCATTGACGAACAGCGGCAGCTTGACCGGCTGGACGTTGAGATTTTCGCCCAGGGTGAGTGCCGGCGGCACGCTCGCCAGGGCCTGGTCCACCTGTTCGCGCAGCGATTGCAGCGTGGCCTTGGTCTGGTCGAGCTTGTCCTCGATGCGGAGCATCCAGAAGTCGCTGTACGGGTCGTCCTGCTCCGAGCCGCGCCGCATCTTGTTCATCTGGGCGATGTAGCCGTTCAGGCCGACGATGCCCGGTCGCCCTTCGGCGGCGGCGCGGCCGTGCCAGATGCGCGAGGCGTGGTGCGTGTGCAGCGTCAGCGACATCGCGCTGCGCAAGGAGCCGAGATTCAGTTGCAGGGGTTCGTTGGTGGTTGCCATGGTGTCCGCTCGTTGTTGGAAAAGAGCGGACAGCTTCGGCAGGTAGCGGAAGGCAGTCAGTCAACAAACCGAAACCCGCCCGTCCCCGGTTCACGGCGCGGTGGGTGCATGCGTCGCGAGCTATCCCCTGGGGATAGCGCCATGGAGCGCCAAGGAACGCTGCACACCCGGATCAGCGCGAACAAGGCCGATCCCGCTGCAGGCGATCGAGGCCTGGCGTGCAGCGGTTCGACGTGTAGCCGTCAGTGGAACTATCCCCAGGGGATAGCTCTACTGGAAGCCACCGGCATCCACTTCACCACCTTGCAGGCCCGCTCACTTGCTGGCGAGCAGGTTGCGCAGCCGCTCGATGTGCTGCCTGGCGACTTCTGGCGGCACAGGCTTGCCCTGCGGCTGGGATGGTGGCGGTGCTGGTGGTAGCGGCCGCTCGTTCGGCGCAACGGGCGCCGATGGCGCGTCCTTCTTGGCCCAGGCGTTGAACTCGCCATGGATGGCCCGCTGGATGATGCCGAACAGATACCCTGCAGGATTGCGGATGCCATGGTTGCTGCATCGTGCAGCCCATTCGTCCAGCACGGCCTGCCTCAGCGCAGCATCGACCTGCTGTAGTGCCACCCTCGCACCTGTCTGCTGCTCTGCCTTCAGTTCCGCGAAGCGTTTGGGCCATTGCAGGTCGCCCAGCGCGCGCGCATGCGCTTGTGCCTGCGCGGTAGTACGTACTTCATTAATACGACTACTACGTACTGTACGGGCCTGCTTCGGATTCCGAAGAGAGGCCTCTGGCGCGGGTTTCGACCCTGCTTCGTATTCCGAAGTGGGATCGTCAGGATTCCGAAGAAGGCTCGTCGCCCCTTCTTCGGATTCGTGCGTGGCGTCCTCCTGTGGATAACTTTCGTGCGCCCCGACGCCCTGGCTGGCGAGGCGTTCGGCCAGGACTTGCAGCCTCGATGGCAGGGTGCGCCCGGCCAGCATCGGGTCTTCGCCGATTTCCTTGAGGGTGTGCAGGCCTACGATCTGCACGGCTTTGGCCGAATGGCCGAGAGCCTGGCTGACGAGTTGCAGGTAGTCCGGGTCGAGCTGCATCGCTTCAAAGGGGGTCAGCGGCTCGTCGTGCAGGACATAGAGGTTGCCGAGGATGCGGCCGGTCTTGGCGTCGCGCCGTCGCCGCACCAGGCTCAGCCATCGAGTCAGCCGCAGCAGCGTCAGTGCTCGCGCCACGGTTTCGTGCGAGGCTTGCCCGGCGCAGGGCATCGACGCCAGCCAGGGCCGAAGCTGTTCATACGTCGGGAACGCCGTCACGCCATCGTCGTTGAGCATCAGCCGGAAGACCTGCCAGGCATTGCGCTCCAGCGGCGTCAGGCGACGGTCGAGGAACAGCCGTCGCGGTACGGTCTCGTGCCGGTTGCCGCTGAACAGGAAGGCATCGCCAGACGCCGGACCAGTGGGCATCGCGACAGGTGTAGGTGTGGGCGGGGGCGCGTCGGCGTTGGGCTTGGGCACAAGGTCTTTCAGCGCAGCGTCGAACAGGTCTGCGAGTGCGATGGGGCCACGACGTGGTGCGGTGTCGTCCACGGCCATGGTTACCCCAATCCTTGATCGACCCAGCTCTTGATCGAAGCCCAGACCACCGACAGAGGCAGCGACATGCCTTCGGCGAGGTCCATGGCGGCATCGAGGATGGAGGTTTCGTCTTCGAGATCGACGTTCCTGCTGCTGGTCACGGCCTTCCATTGCCGCCACAGCTCCGTGTCCTGCTTCTCGTCCAGCACGGGATGGCGACCCTTGCGCTTGGGCAGGCCGAGGATTTCGCGGCGAAGCGCCACTTCCTGGTGGGTCAGGCCGTAGAAGCGGCTGACCATTTCGGTGCTCGCGCCGAGGCGCAGCATGCGATCGACCGTGGCGATCTCCTTCTCCACATCCTGCGCCTGCCTGAGCAGACGCCGGAGCACTTCGCGGTTGACCGTCACCGAGCACCACGAGACGTTGGCGTTGGCCAGCACGCTGATCAGCGCGGGATGCTTGAGGGCGTCCAGCTCTTCCTCGCCAAACCCCATCAGCTTGCAGCGGCGCAGTTGCCCATTGCGCAGGTCATAGAGGGCCTGGGCGATGACGGCCTGGTTGAGTGGGTGTGGTGCGGACATGCTGGTCTCCCTCGGTCACGTTCCAGGGTCCGCAGCGCCGGCGTCCAGGTCGAGCAGACGGCGGGCCAGCCGCAGCAGCCGGAACAGCTTGACCAGTGCGGTGTCGCTCAGGCGCCGGGTTGCGTCGCCTTGTCCGTGCAGCAACGCCGACAGGTCGATGACGAATTGCCTGTTATCCAAGCCGACGTCGGCGAGCTGCTGACCGGCCATGCATGCCAGCAGCGCCAGGACGGCACGGCCCAGCGGCTCCAGGTCTTGGGCGTGGGCACGGCAGGCGAAACCGATGCCGTCTGGACGGTCATCGATGCACTCGTCCAGGCGAGCCTCGCCCGCGATCTCGCGGGCGAACTGCGCGACGTGGATGCGCAGGCGCTCGGGCGTGTCCAGGCTCGCGTCGATGTGCCAGACGTCGGAAATCGGGTAGAGACCGCCTGCTTGGACGGGAATGGACTGCAAGACGTTGGCCGAGAAATCGGGCAGCGCATCCCCCAGCTCGTCGGCGACCATCCGCTGAATGGATTGCAGCCGCTCCGTCGTCGGTGCAGGCGAAACGATGTGCCCCTGCAGCCGATCACCAGGAGCAGCCATGGGGCTTCCTGCGGGTGAGCCGTCCGACCCTGAGCCGCCCTCGCGCTCGCGCGACCCAGGTGTGGCTGCCGGCGTCGGGGCCGATGGGGCCGGCGCCGCGGGCGGGCGTGCCATGGTGTCAGGCTCAGGCAGCGTGGGCGGTGCCGTTGGTGGGGTCGGATCGCTGACCAGGGCGCGATGGCGGCTTTCGGATTCGGTGAGGTCGAGCGCCAGTACGTCGTAGTCGATGCCGAGCAGTTCGGACATTTGGCCGATCAGCTCGTCCTGCACGCGCTGGGGGGCGAACTCGTCGGCCTGCGTGTCGAACTGCGACAGCACCTCCTGAAAGAAGTCATCGAAGTCCTGTACCAGTAGTGTGCGGCCTTTGGCGTAGCGCTCCCACGCGAGCATGCAGGCCTTGCGCATGACCGACAGGCGTTCGACCTGGTGGCGGCCGAGCCCGCCATAGAGCACGGTCGGGATCGCCGGCAGGAGGTAGCGCACCGCGTCGTTCATCCGGCTGATGTGCGACTGCTGGACCGGGAAACCATCGGCGGCGAGGCGGCGTGCCAGTTCGGACTGGCTCAGGGCGGCGCCGCTTTCCTGCTCGTAGAACTCGCGCGCCTTCTCGACGCCGAGGGCGCGCTCGATGAACGTCAGGCCTCCACGCAATTCGTTCTCGGCCAGGTGGCCGGTCAGCATGACGACTTCGCCGCGGCTAGGCCACGGCCGGAACAGGCACGATATGCGAAAGAACCGCTCGTCCTTGGTCTCCGACCACAGTTCGCGCAGGATCGCTAGGCGCGTGTTGCCGCCGTTGCGAATGATGTAGTGGTCCTCGCCCGGGCGCCGGGTGATCGCCGGGGCTGCGTCCAGGCCGCGCTCGCGGATGGACGCCTTGATGTCCTCGTAGGCCGGGTTGCGCTTCTTCCTGGGATCGTGGTCGTAGGGGCGCAACTGGTCCAGGGTCACGACCATGGGCGTGTCGGCGATCGGGTCGCTCAAGGCCGAGGTGGACGGGCCGCTGCGCTCGAACCCGGCCGCGAGCAGCTTGCCGGCCATCTGCTGGGAGGTCATTTCAGCCATGGCGGCCTCCCTGCACTGGGGACCGGGCCTCGCGCTCGGCGCGGCGGATTTGCGCGCGGGCGTTGAGGGCGGCCCGGTGGTCACTGGCCGTCGAACTGGTGTAGATCGCGGCGCAGCCGGCCTTGGTGAATTTGAGGTGGCCGCCCGGCGTGCGCTTGACGTGCCAGCCCTCGCCGACGGCGAATTCGATCAGGGCGCGCAGCCGCTTATGGCCTCGGGCCAGTTCATGTGCGCTCGCCATGGGGCCTCCCGGTATCCAGAGGAAATGGCGGGCGGCCGGACACCGTGGCAAATCGGTGCTGCCATTGCGGGAACAGTTCGCCGGCGAGGCCGCGGATGGTGTCGAGTGCGGCGGGGGCGACTCTGCCCGGTGGCTGGCGGTATTCGACCCGATGCACTGGCAGGCCGCGCGTCGCGGCGCGCGGATAGGCTTCGATGGCCGGCACGTCGGTGGTCAGCACGCGGATGCCGGCGTGGTCCTGGAACAGTTCGCGCAAGGCCTGTTGGATCAGCCGGGCGTTCGCCGACACCGGGTGGACCCGGTTGATGAGCAGATGCAGCGGCGGCGGCTCGATGCCCAGGTGCCGGTACGGAGCGATGTCCTCCAGCAACTGCATGGTGCCGCGCCGCAGTTCGCGGGCGGCGAGGATTTCCGGGGTCACGGGTGACAGCGCGAGATCGGAAGCGAGCACCGCCATCTCCAGCGTCACCGAACGCGCGCCCTGGGTGTCGATCAGCACCAGGTCGTAGAGAGGAGCCAGCATGGGCAGCAGGTGCCGCAGCCGCAGGCGCCCATCCGGCGCGTGCAGCAACAAGGTGCTCAGCTCGCCCCGGTGGTCGTTGGACAGCACCAGGTCCAGGCCCGTAATGATCGTGCGGGACACGAGCTGGCCGAGGTCGCGCTCGTTGAAGGCCAGCAGCTCATAGATGCCACCAGGCGCACGGTGTCCCAGTTCGTAGTAGGACGACAAGGTGGGCTGCACGTCGAGATCGAGCAGCAGCACGCGCAGCCCCGCGTCGGCGACGAGCCCGCCCAGGTTCGCGGCAGTGGTGGTCTTGCCGACGCCACCTTTCGTTGAAATGATGGATACAACCTGCATGGCGTTCTCCGTGTGAGGATGGAAGGTCCGCGGGAGAATGGGTCAGGCCCGGTTGTTGACGCGCTCGGCGATCCACTGATCGATTTCGATGGAATCCCAGCCGACGGCGCGCACACCCAGGCGCAGCGCCTTGGGGAACTTGCCCGCGCGCATCAGGTTGTAGAGGTGGGCGCGCTTGAAGCCGGACTTCGATTCGACTTCTTCCAGGCGCAGGATGCGGCGCTCGTTGGGCGGCAGAACAGGTGTTTGCGACATGGCGGTCACTCCTGAACGCTCAGTGGCGTTTGTTGGCGTGACCTCTATTCAATAGACATGGCTACGGAAAGACATTGCAAATGCAATCTCCGCGACTGCACATACAAGCTGGCAATCCTCAGAGGGTGGCGCTATGCAGCCGGCGTCTGGCCGTGGCGAACTTGCCGTTCAACGTCCGCTCGGCGATCCCCATGACGCCATGGTGATGGGCGACCAATGCGCTTACGACAGCCTCTTGCGTTTTGAAGCTGGAGTACGGTGTGCCCGAGGGCGATTGGCCGAGCATCAGCTCCAATATGCCGCCGATGATGTTCAGGTAGGTGGCTTCGGCCCGATCACTGATTGGGTACTGCGCGCAGGCCGGGATGATTTTGGACTGTTTGAGCAGTGCGTCGTGCTTGTCTTGCAGCTCGCGGAGTTGGCGCTTGGACTGCTCCAGGGCAGATTTGAGGGCCAAGCGCTCGACCAGCATGGCCTGCCCGGTTTCCAGAGAGATGGAGGGATGGGCGATGCGCTCGCTGCGCGAGAAGAGAAAGCCGGGGCGCTGTTCGGGGTAGTGCTGGCGCATCCAACGCTTCAGATCGACGTGACGGACAGTGAGATCAGGGGAGTCGATCAGCGCGGTGTCGTGCGTCGTGATGCCGTTCCTCCCGAAAGGAAGTTCCGCATTGAGGATGCCATCGTAGATGCGTTCGGTATACAGCCTCAGCTCACCCCAACGTGGGCAATCCAACGACTGTGGCAGGTTCCTTGACGACGAGACCGAAGTGAGGATGACATGCTCAAACCGCAGAAGCCCAGCCCACCGGAGGGAGGCTTCGATCGGACGATAGAACACCTTCGATGCTGGTGCATTGTGGTTCATGCTCCCATCTCCTTCCAGGAGAACTACATGGCCGACTCCTTTGGCGCCAACCTCATGGCCGGGCAGTTGTCTGTGGATGAAGCGAGTCCCGAGTCTCGCTTCTCCATGAGCCGCGAGCACTTTTCAGTAGCTCAAGTCAGTGGTAGCCGCCATGTGCTCAATGTGTAAGAATCCGTGAGTGGTAGGTTGATCGGTCCTGTCGCTGATCAACACGAAGAATGGCGCTCACACTGGCAGCGTCATGCGTTACCGCAATCTCATCAAGAGCAATTTGTCATGGTGTGATACCCCTGCGGTTTCACAGGGCGCAATAGGCGCGCAGTGGCTTCTAGATGCCAAGGCAGGCGTACTGATCCCGAGCCTGTCATGCGTTCCCAGGTATCCTGATATACCGATAAAGAATCGCGCATCCAGTCCCAGTGACTAGCGTATGGGTTCTTCCCGCGCAACTCGCGCAGACGGGTATGGGTGGTCGCTTCTGCAGCGAGCCGGTGTGCCGAACAGCCCAGGCACGGCGAGAGCCATGCAGTCCAACCTTGGTCGCCGGGAGGCGCTAACGACGACAGGCGTCTGCCGCCAGACAACAACCGCGTCGAGAGGCAAATTCGTCCAGTGGCACTTCAAAGGGCGAACCAGTTGTTCGTCGGTAGCTTGCGTGCCGGTCAGCGCGCTGTTTCGGTGATGAGCCTGGTGCGCTCGGCTCGGCCCAACGGGCATGACCTCTATGCGGACTTGCGTGACGTGCTCGAATGCCTTTCGACGCAGCTAGCCAAGCATATGGAAAGGTGATCATTGGTGAGTTCGAGACCACCGTAGCCGGCGATGAACGAGGTGTGGGGACGATGCGCTGAGGAGGTGTCCTTGGACCTTACTGGAAGTTTCTGGACGAACTTGTTGCCGAGGGTGAAAAATGAGGCTACAATTAAGGTCTTCGCTAGTCAAGCCAGCGAAGAAAGTGATTGGGAAACAACGGCTTACGGTCTTAGTAAACGTCTCGTTTCCCGCTCCAAATACAGTCCGGTTGCCTTTGGGCGGGCGGATGCAGGGTGAAAGGCCTTGCGGAAAG